>JBHIFB010000098.1:0-12705 GCA_046760905.1 Candidatus Glassiibacteriota bacterium
CATGTCAAACCCAGGTAAGGTTCTTCGCGTTGCGTCGAATTAAACCACATGCTCCACCGCTTGTGCGGGCCCCCGTCAATTCCTTTGAGTTTCAACCTTGCGGCCGTACTCCCCAGGCGGGATATTTAATGCGTTAGCTGCGGCGCTGGAGATCCAAAGCCTCCAACACCTAATATCCAACGTTTACGGCTAGGACTACCAGGGTATCTAATCCTGTTTGCTCCCCTAGCTTTCGCGCCTCAGCGTCAGCATCAGTCTAGAGAGTCGCCTTCGCCACCGGTGTTCTTCCCAATATCTACGCATTCCACCGCTCCACTGGGAATTCCACTCTCCTCTCCTGTGCTCTAGTGAGGCAGTTTCAAGTGCAATTCATACCGTTAAGCAGCAGAATTTCACACCTGACTTGCCTTACCGCCTACGCGCCCTTTACGCCCAGTAAATCCGGACAACGTTTGCTCCCTCCGTATTACCGCGGCTGCTGGCACGGAGTTAGCCGGAGCTTCCTCTTGTGGTACCGTCAATCCTCCCGGTGATTAAGCCGGAAGACCTTCTTCCCACGTGACAGAGCTTTACGACCCGAAGGCCTTCATCGCTCACGCGGCGTTGCTGCGTCAGGCTTTCGCCCATTGCGCAATATTCCCTACTGCTGCCTCCCGTAGGAGTTTGGGCCGTGTCTCAGTCCCAATGTGGCCGTACACCCTCTCAAGCCGGCTACCCGTCGTTGCCTTGGTGAGCCGTTACCTCACCAACAAACTGATAGGCCGCGAGTCCCTCTCGAAGTGAAAGCTTGCAAGCAGAGGCCTCCTTTAATCGCATCCACATGCGCAGTTGCGACCACATTCGGTATTAGCCCCGATTTCTCGAGGTTATCCCCAGCTTCGAGGTAGGTTGCTCACGTGTTACTCACCCGTTCGCCACTCTACTCGTCCCCCGAAGGGAACTTTCTCGTTCGACTTGCATGTATGAAGCACGCCGCCAGCGTTCGTCCTGAGCCAGGATCAAACTCTCCGTTCAGAAAAACCAAAACTGCCATCAGGCAGTCTGTTCTTGACAAAGAGCCCCAGTCGCTCCAGACTCGGCATTACACACTGATTATCAAAGAACGTATGCCCCTTTTGAGCACGAAAAAGAATACTAAATTCTCAAGGAAAAGTCAATAGCATCTGGAAAATAGAGCATGTCACGACGCAGCTATTAACTCACCCTTTAAAATAATACACCAAATTTCCTTTTGTGTCAAGTTATTGACAGTATAGAATTTCCTATGTTTCTCATCTTTCTCGCTCTCTGGTTAACAATGAGGGGTTTGAGCTTGGAGTCAAAAGACTGTTCTAACCCTTTCACTCGCATATTTCACTAAAAATTAGATTAAGATGAGACCAAAAGTACCTAAAAATGCAGGGGAAGTGACTCCGGCTGAGACGCCTTTATATTGCAGCTCAAATAATATTGCCAATTTACTGAAGTGATGGTATATTCTTATTGTTTTCAAACACGAGGAAGAGGGCACACCGTTTTGACACGAACAAAGTTGGTCTTATTCGATATAGATGGAACCCTGCTCACAGCAGGGTATGCAACCAGAAGGGCCATTTCCAGAGCCTTAAAAGAAGTATTTCAAGTCGATGATGCTCTTAAAGGTCTCTCGCGTGCATCCTTCGCCGGCAAAACAGATCCCGAAATAATACTCTCAATTCTGGCGAGAAACGATTTCCAGGGTAACGATGTTCAGGGCAAACTTGTTGTCTTCTTCACTCGTTACATTGAAGCCCTGAAGGAAGAATTGCCCGGGGAACCGGAAGCCAGGCTTCATCCCGGCGTGAGGGAGCTCCTGCGAGAACTGGACTCGTCAAAAAGAGCTGTTCTGGGGCTCCTGACAGGTAACATTCATGAAGGGGCCATGATCAAGCTAAGAAATTTTGGTCTCGATGGTTTCTTCACAACTGGAAGCTTTGGCAGTGATTCAGCAAACCGCGGTGACCTGCCGAAAATTGCTATGAGAAGGGCTAGCCATAAAACCGGAAAGAAATTTGAGGGCAGGAGCGTCATCATTGTCGGTGACACACCAGATGACTGTGAAATAAGCCGGCAGGTTGGCGCGAAATCAGTACTTGTAGCAACAGGGTTTTACCCATATGAGGAGCTTGCTCGGGTGAAACCCGACCACCTCTTTCGAGATTTCACTGATACTGCTGAGGTGATCAAAGCGATACTTTCCTGAAATAAACCCGTCCGATTGATCAGTATTGTTTGGGGAGGAAACTATGAAACAGAATTTCTTCATGTTATGGGTGAAGGAGCTGAGAGCTCCCTTTCTCACAGCAAGTGTCATCCCCGTGCTGCTCGGTGCAGCCATCGCTTGGTCTCAGGGAATCCCTTTCTCCTGGGGACTTTTTGCGCTCACTCTTATCGGCGGGGTTCTGATGCATGCCGGAGTGAATGTAGCAAACGACTACTTCGATCACAAGAGCGGTACCGATGATATAAATGTCGATTTCGTAAGTCCATTCACGGGAGGGAGCCGGATGATACAGGAGGGTTTACTGAAACCAAGGGATGTTCTCATCGGTTCCCTCATTCTTCTGACGGCAGCCTCGATAATTGGAATATATCTTACCTTTATCCGGGGATACTTCATACTTCTTCTCGGCATCGTTGGTATCTTTTCAGGATTCTTCTACACCGCCCCCCCTTTCCGGATGGCACACGTCGGGCTCGGAGAACTCCTAGTCGGACTCAACTTCGGAATCCTTATGACACTCGGCTCCTACTACGTCCAGACCGGCTCATTCAACATCGAACCGGTACTGGCTTCTGTTCCTGTTGCACTCCTGATCACTGCAGTTCTTTATATAAACCAGTTTCAGGATTACGCTGCAGACAAGGCAGTCGGAAAGAATAACCTGGTCGTCATGCTCGGGAAGAAAAGAGCCCGAATTGGCTATGTGATATTGATTCTAACAACTTACATATGGATACTCGTAACCGTCATCCTGCGAAACATCTCGCCATTCACGGCACTCTCTCTTCTCACGGTACCCATAGCCGTTGGCGCAATAAAGACGCTGCTTGCGAACTATGATAGGATAGAGGAACTTGCCCCAGCCAACGCCGGCACCATTATGCTGCATGCGAGCCTCGGGCTCATCCTAAGCGTGGCCTATCTCCTGGACAAGCTCCTATGACACAGGATTAGTTATGAAAAAAATATATCTTAAAAGGGGAAGAGAAAAAAGGATTCTTGGAGGTCATCCCTGGATATACAGGGGTGAAATTCTGAGGTCTGAGGGCACCCTCGAAGGCGGAGAGGAGGTGAGCGTACTCGATTACCGAGGGAAGTTCATCGGGAGAGGATTCGGCAACCCACGCTCAATAATCACCATCAGAGTCCTCGCCAAGAAAGACGAGGACCTCGATGAACAGTTTTTCCTTAAAAGGCTGGAGAAAGCTAAGGCGAGAAGACATCGTCTCGAACTGAACTCGAATGCAATTCGGCTTGTATTCTCAGAAGCGGATGGTTTGCCCGGCCTCATTGTTGATAGATATGATCGATGCATCGTTGTGCAATTTCTTACACTGGGTATGGATATCAGAAAGAAAATGATTACCGGTTTGCTGCAGGATGTGTTCTCGCCGATTTCAATTTATGAGAGAAGTGACGTGCGGGCCAGAGAGCATGAGGGTCTTAAACGAGTGAAAGGGGATCTTGTCGGCAAGCTACCACCGGATCTTGAAGTTTATATAGGAAAGCTAAGATTTTTTGTCGACGCACTGAACGGCCAGAAGACCGGTTTGTTCCTGGATCAGAGGGAGAATGCAATGTTCGCATCACCCTGGATGTCAGACAAAGATGTTCTGGACTGCTTCAGCTATACGGGTAGCTTCGGATTGCAGGCGGTGAGTAGCGGAGCGAGGCATGCCACTTTTGTGGAGATTTCGGAGGAAGCGGTAGAATATACAAAACGTAACATCGAGCTGAATAAAATGGAAGACAGGACTGATATAGCCCTCTCAAACGCCTTCGATGTATTGAAAGAATACGACAGGGGAGGTAGAACCTTCGATGTTGTGATACTCGATCCCCCTTCTTTCACCAGGAGTAAGAAATCTTTAGAAGGGGCAAAACGCGGGTATAAAGAAATAAACTTAAGGGCGCTGAGGATCCTTCGACCCGGAGGGATGCTCGTGACATCCACATGCTCCCAGCACCTCTCCCCCGATCTCTTTCAGAATATAGTCAGAGAAGCCGCTCAGGATGCCAGGGTGAGTGTCAACCTGATTGCACTCAGAGGTCAGGCGGAAGATCACCCTGTCCTACTCGAAGTTCCCGAGACGAGGTATCTCACCTGCCTTTTCTTGAGAAAAGAGGAATGATTAATTATATTACATGGTCTTTACGGGTGAGAAATCCCGGCCAATCATGTATTAGAATATGGAGAGTGCGAAATGGTGAACATAGATGAGGCGCTTGAATATCACAGCTCCGGACGGAAGGGTAAGATCGAGGTCATTCCTACTAAGCCCTGCATCACCCAGAGGCATCTAAGCCTCGCTTACACACCCGGGGTGGCTGAACCCTGCCGAGTGATAGTGAAATCCCCCGACGAGAGTTACAACTATACGGCTAAAGGTAACCTGGTAGCGGTTATCACTAATGGCACTGCCGTTCTGGGCCTTGGAAACATAGGCCCTCTGGCTGGCAAACCCGTGATGGAGGGCAAGGGAGTGCTCTTCAAAAGATTTGCCGACATTGATGTCTTCGACCTGGAGGTGAACACACAGGATCCAGATGAGTTCATCAACGTGGTTAAACTACTCGAGCCCACTTTCGGTGGCATCAATCTCGAGGACATCAAGGCCCCAGAATGTTTTTATATAGAGCAAAAGCTCATCGAAGAGATGGACATTCCGATCTTTCATGATGACCAGCACGGAACCGCAATAATCTCGGGAGCTGCCTTGTTGAATGCACTCGAGCTGGTTGAGAAGGATATCGACAAGATCAAGGTGGTTTACTCCGGAGCCGGGGCAGCCGGTATAGCCTGCGCAGAACTCTATATCTCCCTGGGCGTAAGGAAAGAAAACATAATCATGTGCGATTCCAAGGGTGTTATTTATAAGGGAAGAGACAAGTCAATGAATCCGTACAAGGAGAGATTCGCTATAGAAACGGACAAACGGACCATCGCGGATGCCATGGAAGGGGCCGATGTATTCGTCGGTGTTTCTATTGCCGGTCTGGTGACGAAGGACATGGTCAAGTCCATGAACGACCGTCCTATCGTATTCGCAATGGCCAATCCCGACCCAGAGATCACCTATGAAGATGCCCGGGAAGCCAGGGATGACGTTATCATGGCCACCGGGAGATCAGACTATCCGAACCAGGTCAATAACGTGCTCGGGTTCCCCTTCATCTTCAGAGGAGCACTTGATGTGCGTGCGAAAGCCATTAACGAACGGATGAAAATAGCCGCGGTGAAGGCTCTCGCGGATCTAGCAAAGGAGGACGTTCCGGATTCGGTACGCAGGGCATATGACGTGGAACACCTCCGCTTCAGCCCGGAATACATCATCCCGAAACCTGTCGATCACAGAGTGCTCTTGTGGGAGGCCCCGGCTGTTGCGAAAGCAGCGATCGAGTCCGGAGTCGCCAGGCTGGAAATAGACATCGATGAGTACAAGGAAAGGCTGGAGATGCTCCTCGGCAAGTCGAAGGAAGTCATGAGGGTAATGATAAACAAGGCAGTAAAGCAGCCGAAGCGCATCGTCTTTCCCGAGGGGGAGCACTCCAAGATAATCCGGGCGAGCAATATCATACTCGACGAAGGGATTGCCCGGCCAATACTACTCGGAAGGTCCGATGTCATAAATAAGAAGGCGGAGGAACTCAACTGCGACATTCAAAGATTGAGAATTATAGATCCTGCTCAGTTTGATAGACTCGAAGATTATACGCAGGAATTCTACAGGTTAAGACACCGACGCGGTATCACGCTGAGAGAAGCCAGAGAACTAATCCTCAATAAGAACTACTTCGGATCCATGATGGTCCACATGGGAGACGCCGATGGACTCATCTCCGGCCTCACTCAGAACTATCCCGATACCATCAGACCGGCCCTGCAGGTCATCAGGATGAAAGAGGGGGTGACAAAGGTTTCAGGGCTCTACATCCTTATTCTGAAAGACGGTATCTTCTTCTTCGCGGATACGACTGTCAACATCGATCCGACTGCGGTAGAACTCGCGGAGATCGCCATTCAAACGGCGGAAACCGCCAAAAGTTTCGATGTGGAGCCGCGGATTGCTATGCTCTCGTTCTCCAACTTCGGCAGCACGAAACATCCCTCATCCATCAAGGTCAGGGAGGCGGTTGAGATTGTGAGAAAATGCAGGCCGGACCTCGCAATCGAGGGTGAGATGCAGGCGGACACCGCGGTTGTGGAAGAGATACTGAACAAACGTTATCCTTTCAACGAACTTAAAAAAAGTGCGAATGTCCTCATCTTTCCCGACCTTGACGCCGGTAACATAGCTTACAAGCTAATGATGAGACTCGGTGGTGCAGAGGCGATTGGTCCGATTCTGCAGGGAATGAGAAAATCGGTGCACGTGCTCCAGAGAGGGGCAGAGGTGAGCGACATCGTTAATATGACTGCGATTGCAGTCGTCGATGCCCAGAATTGCTGAAAAGGGATGCGCTTTCATGAGCCCGCTGGCCTTGCATTGAAAATCATTCTCTGCCAGACCCGCCGAATTCCCCACGAGATGAGGGGAAAGGGTTCCTTCCTTAGACCGGCATGAGCCATACAAACAATAAAACAGGTCTTGCAAAACCGTTCCCGCAATTTCTTCCGAAAATCGAGATTCTTATTATCGAAATAGATCTCTCTTGCCGATCTCTCCAGAAGGCTACCGATTCTTCTACTGTTGGGACAATAGTGTATGTCGCCGTCCGGCTTTAACATGATTCCTTCATATTTGAAGGGACAGGCCATGTTTCGGGTTTTGGCTCCCTTGAATCCGTCCACAAACCGGTCATAATAATACGCGGCCGGATTCAACAGCGACATCTCGCCTATCAAATCCTTGAAGAACTGAATTAATAACAGCTTCTCCTCCTCGGAGTAGGCCAGAGCCTCCTTCCGATCAAGGTTATCGAAAGCCTCCTTGCCGAAATAAAGCGGAGCGAACAGGACATTGATGTCTTTTTCTTTGAGATACTCCAGCATATGGCTCAGGCTTTTCACATTCTGCGGCATTACAACACTGCTGATACCTATCCACTGGCCGTTATCTTGATATTTTTCCCTCAACAATTCCAAGGTTTTCTCAACATTTTTGAATGCCCCAGGGACATTTCTCACCCTGTCATGGACTTCTTCGATGCCATCCAGAGAGATACGAAAAGAAAAGCGCACTCTTGATCTTCGACAAAGTTCATAACATTGCGAGGCGATATCCAACACTCTCTCCGGGAGAAATCCATTGGAAGTGATTTGAACTTTCCGTATCCTTGAGAATTTTTCAAGGATGATAGCTACCAGTTCGGGAAGGTCCTTGCGGAGGGTAGGCTCCCCGCCGCTTATACCGACTTCCTCAACGTGCTCGAAGAGCGGGTCCGAGAAGATTGCAGACCATTGGTCGGCTGTTAAATCATTACTCTCTCTCTGCCAATTGTTACACATCACACACCGGCTATTGCAATTGTATGTCACGTTGAATACCATTGCGCTTGGCCAAAGGGTTGTAAATCCTTTCCTCAAAGGATGTGTTATCAAATCGAGAACCAGTCGAGAAAAAAAGCGAGCATCCGGTGTGTCGAAACCCTCCCGGAATCCTCTTGATGCGTTTTTCTGCGGTATCTTAATACTTGAAGCCACCTTCTGCATGCTCTTACCCCCTCGATGACCTATCTATAGTATAAAATCTCCTACCGAGTAAAGCCAGTGCATGGTCGGCACCGGAGCCCATGGTAATCAAATCGCACTCATAATATATCATTGATAATCGATCTGGCCTCTGATTCTCCTTAAAAATTTTAACAGAAAAAGCTCCTTCAGTGATTTTCGGCCCTCACCGGGAAGCCGCCAAAGGAGATCATGCTTTATGCGGACCAGGTAATATGGATCGCCCCCAGGCACATTCATGGGTCGGTGTGGTATCGTTGACCAGAAATTTGATAGATATCCAACCTTCTTCGAACACTCAACGGAAAGGCTGCATCCCACACCCCAAGGATAAGCGAGGTGTCGAATCCTTTTCCCCGGCAGCCGCTTTTCTATAAGCCTTCTGGCCTCCTCCACACTCTCCGTGATTCTTCTATACTGCTCTTCATCTGTTTCAAACGACTCATTTCCAGGATTATACCTGCGGTGTTCCTTCACAAGATCAAACAACTGCGCAGACCATCTCTTTTCCCTAAAGAAAGCACGGCCACCGTTCTGTGACACGAATCTGATGCATTCATCCCTGAGACCTGTGTCTTCATAAAACATCTTCTTCTCCCTGAGTGAAGGAACACTCTTATAAATAGGCGCGCCCAGCAGCTTCTCAAACTCTATAAAATCATTTTCAATATCTTTCATAAGAGGTATATCGAAGGTAAAAAAGAAGCTGTCAATACTCCTTGGACTGACAAAACCTACGATCTTTGAGCTCACAGGAATTCTCCTGTGATCAAAAGAATGAGATTGAAAATCTATAACGCCGCTTTCTTGCATGATCCTGGCCTCCCGCCAAGATATAACTGGTGAATCACCAAGATCGCACTTGCTGATCTCTTCAATATCACTTTTCCCGTCCCAGAAATCTTCCAGGTTCGGGGAGGGAGTACTATCTTCCTGGACAAGTTTCGGTACCATGAAAACTGTAGCTTTAAAACCATATTTCCTTAATAGCGGGTAGGCTATCACCCATGTGCTCTTTCGAGCGTCATCGAATGTAAGCATCACAATCTTCTCCGGTATCTTTTTATCAATGAAGAGATACCGATATGCCTCATCCGAAGTAACCGTCCGATACCGATTAGCCTTCAGAAACTCCAGTTTCTCCTCGAAATCATGTGCCTCGATCGAATGGAACGAGAAAACCGGTAGGTTCCCCTTCAGCGGACCGGGTTTTTGTTGCCAGACAAAGGAAGGATAGCTTTCTGTCACGATATCCTCAAACTGAAAATACAATGCTTCGAGATGCTTTTTCAGCTCCATGCTTGACCTGCCGGTAATTTAGATCTCATCAGTATCACCGTGAGAGAAGGTCCATAAGTTAATATCATTTATATTATCTGGAATGGTAACCCCTTCTTTATTGCTCCTCATGACGAAGAAGTACTCTTTCCTTCTCTCAATGAATCCGAATCTTTTCAATAGACTCTTGAATCGGCTGCCCTTCAAAGCCCAGCATGAGAGAAAATCATACTCCTGTCTTTTGAGAATGTTGCACATGTGATCAATTGTTGTGCCCAGGCTTTCTATATCATTTGCCGGCATCATTAAATCGACCATATGAGCGAAGGTGAACCTGTTGATTTCCGTTATCTTGACAACTGCATAGCCTATCGGTTCCCCTCTCCCCCTAATGATGTAGAAATCATAATCTTCAGGATTTTCTACAAATCTCCAGTTCAGGTAGTCGCTATTTTTAACATAAGTGAAGGTATAGCCACGCTTGTTCTTCTCCCATACCTCATCTATCCTACCATTGGGCCCGTCTATTTTCTCGATTTTGATGCATTTCTTGCCAATGTGTTTTCTGAAAAACATCCTATAAAAGATCGACAATGGGAGGCCCAAGACCTTTGACAGGGTCCGGTTGGGGAGCCTGGTGCGGATAATTGAGTCGAAGTTAAGTGGCCGCACCAGACAGCGATATTCGAAACAAAAAGAAAAACCATGCTTTTCAACCCAGAGTGGTACAGTCGGCTTGTTCGGGGTTCCCATAATGATTTCCATACCGCAGGCCCTGGTCTCTCTAAAAGCATTCTCGATCATCTTCTTGAAAATTCCCCTGCCTTGAAACCTGGGATCCATAAATGCGTCCAGATGGTGGCCAACGAAGAACTCCCTGTCTTTCATCCAGAAAATTCGGGGTAGGATCGCAAAGAAACTGATGATCTGACCATCCTCCTCAGCAACCCAGACGATCGGTTTTCCGAAAACGTTCTTTTTATATTTCCAAAGATAGTATTCGGGCTCGAAAGATCTGGCGATGTTTTCCACATCATTCAGAAAACACCTTTTCATCATTTCCGAAATGCCTTTACTATCAGAATCCCGGTAAGCCCTCACTTCCATCTCTTATCCCCCTCTAACCGACTCATCCAAAACTATAAGAATTCTCCCGAATGATCACTACCCTCTTCTCCACCCCACCTCATTGCAAAAACGATTCCATTTCAACAGACCAGAGATAAAAACAGAGCTTATCACAGGAAATTTCGCTGAAGGTTGCCCTCTTCCCGAAAACCTGGAAACTTCAAAGCTTGTTCCCATTGACACAGGCCATTACCTCAAATATTATCAATTCCTGGGAATAATCAATAGACCTGGACTTTCCCCATTTTTTCTGGGAATTAGAGCTGGCTTGCAGGCAATCTGATTTCATACTATGGGAGTTATTATTGAGTTCTCATAAGTCAGCAAGAACAGATGTGATAATGATAGTAATATTGATCATTATCTACAACACCCTGATGGATATCTACTGTATAAGGAGATATAGAAGTTACAATGCAGGTGCGTTCGATCTGGGAATCGCTGCGCAAACTCTCTGGAACACATCGCATGGTGATATCCTACATGAGAGTGTGAACTTGGGAAAACCCGCATCAAGACCCTGGAATGGCCGGTGGGAGCTTATACTCATACCGATAGCACTTTTATACAGAATATTTGACAGAGTAGAGTTTATCCTCCTCCTACAAACAATGATTATATCACTTGGAATAATTCCGACTTACATATTATCAAAACAAAAGCTGGGAGGCGTATTCATACCTTTTTGCTTGTCAATCGCCTATATACTGAACCCGGTAATACACAATCCAAATCTATTCGACTTTCACAGTGTTTCACTATCTATACCAATGATAATCTTTCTGATCTACTTTTCGGAAAGAAACAATATCAGCATGATGTTCCTGACGTTTATCTTAATATTATCCTGCAGGGAAGATCTGGCACCGCTACTGTTTGCCTATTCAATATACCTTTACTTGCTGAGGAAAAGGCTCAGATTACCTGCCGTATTTTTATCATTATCCATCATCTGGTTTATGTTCACTACAAACACTTCTTCTGTTAGAAACTTTTTGGGATTGCCGGAAATCATCCCTTCCTATACCCAGGCCGGCAGATGGGATCATATAGGTGGAACTGATCCGCTGGGGATTCTTTTCCACTTCTTTGACAATCCCATGAGTCTCATTAAGAGCATTTTCAACATCGAAAATCTGAAGTATTTGATCAAGATAACTGCCCCGTTTTCATTCCTCCCGCTTTTTAACCTGAAGATGGTTTTCATAGCTCTGCCCAATTTCCTGATAAATGGTATGAGCCACTGGAGCTTGGCACATCACATAGAGCACCACTATAATGCCCATGTCGGTGCAGTCATGATGGTATCATCCATCTATGCCGTCTCCAAGATATCCGGTTTCAACATCCTCGGAACATGTTCAACTAAGAAGAGAATGGAGAAAATCGTTGCCTTAGTGTTCGTTCTGGCAAGTCTGACAGCGGCCATTCTCTGGTCGAGGTATAAAAACATATCAAAGTGGCAGGTCTCTGGTCATCATGAGATCCTGAATGGAGTTGTCAAAAAGATTGATCCGGATGCCAGCATCAGCAGTCATTTCCTGATATTGGATCACATCGCAAACAGGAAGGAATTATATATGTTTCCGGATAATATCGATGAAGTTGACTACGTGATTGATGATATAAGATTACCTTTTAACAGGATCATGACCCACACGATCATCTCTAATAAAAAGGTGGATCCTATAAACAGCCATCTGAAGTGGATGATCAACAATCGTGGATATGGAATAGAATTATACGAAGACGGGATCATCCTTTTCAAAAAAGGCGGCGATTGGTCGAGCGGTATCGAAATGTTGATCGGAGTGAACAGGGAAGTTGGTTTTGAACCTGTGAATATACAGACACACGGCGGAGTCTTTATCGAATCTTTCAAGTATCATGGCATATGTGGGGCTAACGATAATGTGGCGAGCTATTCATTGATATGCAGGAATGTTGAGAGTTCCCAGGAGACACTTAAAATAGTTTTTATGCTTACCGATGGCAATGAGAGGTTTCGTTCGATCTGCAATTCACTTGCCGGCGGTATCCAGGATGAGGGAATCAAGAAAAGACTGCAGAGCCGGTATAAGGATGAGATAAACGTGAGGATACCTGCAGAGTTAACAGGTAATAAGATAACCCTCTATGTTCTGGGTGATGATTTAGACTATCACTATTTCGATACGATCCTGACTTCCCCATAATGGAGTCAGGGTAGCATCCCTCTCGCTCAAGGAACGCTCCCCTGATCCTGGAACATGTCAGCGACATTTTTTAAATACCGAATAGCAAAAATTAACCCGTTAATGGACCTGCCTGGCCTTATTACCTTTTCACTTGCTTGTGCATAAGAAATCACGTAGAATCGTTATAGTGTGATTATGCTCCTGATAAA
>JBHIFB010000099.1:0-12489 GCA_046760905.1 Candidatus Glassiibacteriota bacterium
CCGCATGCCGAAACAAAAGGAACAGTCCCCTGATCCCCCGCCTGCGAGCCACATGTGGGTAAATGCGAAACGCCCGAACGAAACAACTCTAAGTTTCAGTTAAACTGAACTTTAACTTCCATCCATTTGAACAGTTACAGAAAGAAATTTCAAATTTCTGGGGAAAGTCCTCATGCTTAATTCAGTTGACTTATACACCTGTATCTGATATAATCAGGATAATTGAAGAATTGAAATCGTGGAATATATAATCTGTAATATTTAACTTTAACCGAACCTGAGCCGGAAGTTTAACTCAGGATCAAAAGAAAAACGAGGACGCTATGTTCACCGTACTAGCGTTTTGAAAGGAGCAGGCACATGAACTTCTTCAGTTCTAAGATAGTCTGGATCCCTACCTTCACCCTCATCGTGATCATTTCAATAGCTGCTACAAGCCTCACACAGGAGCGGACCACAAGGGCGAGAAGGTTATACGACATCGAAAAACAGCTGACCTGTAGTAATCCACTGGAGGACCCAACCTCCGGCCTCCCGTCAACTGTTCCAGTCGACTACTTCAGGCAGACGGATGATGTGTGGGTGAGCTTCGACCCGGGCAGGATGGCAGGTGAAGAAGCATGGCTATTCGTCGTCAATGCAGATAAGTCCATAAGGCTCGGCGATGGGGATCCTCTGGAAGACGTATCGGGTGGCGTTGAGCGCGTATTTGTGGAGAAGGGATTCGGGTGGAAAGGTTATAAAATATGGAAAGCCCCACTGGTGGAAGGGGTTTACAATGTCATCGTCGACTTCGCACCGCTTGGTGTATACACTCGTGGCTTGGACATAATAGATGACATCGGTGCGGGATCAGGTGTGGGCTTTCGTGTGGCGAGTCAGAATCCCCTCATAGACTATATCCGCATAGACCCTCTCGAAGGCAACAACGTTATAGATGGGGGCTGCGTGAGGATTTATGGCACCGGACAATCGCAATACTGGGAACGCCACTATGCCTATGGCTGGAACAACGGCCAGAACAGGATCCCTGAGGATGGTGGGGGTGATGACATCAGATTAGGACAGATCAGTCCTGCATGGTCAACAGACGTTCCCCCGTATCTCGGCGAGATCGGTGACAACGGAATTTTCGTTGCTGCATTTGATTACAGGTGCGGAGACGGTAATGTCTTCGCAGATTACGAGATTTTCCGTGCCGGTGATGGAATGGTGATCTTGAGCGATACCTCATACATCGCTGTTTTACCTCCAGACTGGATACCCGGAGACTCGACTGACGTCATGGGTCGATAGTGCGAGTCATATCTCATCAATAGCAACCGCTTGATCCACTTCAGACAGGATCAAAGGCTGAAGAGAGGTATCTCAATCCGTACTTCCTAATCCTACGCCAACAGCCGCTGTCCATGAAGAGCAATATAGATTCGCTCTGTTTCACAATCCCCCAGGCCACCATGCTCTGGCCGGCTGCCATCCAGAATCCAAAGAATATGGATAATGTATTGGATATTGCTTTGGCGATATATGGATTATAGATTATCTTAACCTATATAAGGATATGATCTCACATCCAATCTATAGAGGAAACCAATAATGCCTATCAACCTGGATGGATCCTCTTTAACCATCGATAGGCTTGAGCGTATTGCGCGACACGGCGAGAAGGTCCAACTCGATGGGGATGCACTTGAGCGTATAAAAACCTGCCGTGCGATGCTGGAAGAGAAGATCCGGGCGCATGAAATCATGTACGGTGTAAATACCGGAATAGGAGAGTTCTCCGAGATCGCTCTAACCGATGATGAGGTGAAGCAGTTCCAGCGATATCTTATCTACAATCACGCTGCCGGGATAGGTGAACCGGCACCAATCGAATATGTCCGTGGGGCAATGGCCAGCCGTATAAATGTCCACGCCCTGGGCAAGTCAGGCTGCCGTCCGGAAATCACGCACCCCCTGGTGGAGATGCTTAACAAAGGGGTGACCCCGGGGGTCTGTCAGAAAGGCGCGGTCGGCGCCTGCGGTGATCTTGCCCCTATGTCGCAGATCGCCTTGCTTATGCTTGGTGAGGGTGAGGCCTTCTACCAGGATGAGAGGCTTCCGGGAAAGGAGGCCATGGAGAGAGCCGGTATCGCTATTCCAGGATTGCGGGCTCGAGATGGTCTTGCAATAATTAACGGTTCCAACCTTATGACTGCCATGAGTGCACTCCATCTTTACGATATCAACCTCTTCTTCAAGCAGGCTGAAATCGCCTGCGCTATGACCCTTGAAGCACTCTGTGCAAACTTAAAACCGTACGATGTACGCCTCCACAAGCAGCGCGGTTTCCCAGGTGCAGTCAGAAGCTCGACGGCGATCATGAAATGCATCGAGGGAAGCGATCTTTTGACGAGGAAAATGAAGACGAAAGTTCAGGATGCTTATTCCATGCGCTCCAGCCCACAGGTCATAGGGGCCGCGCACGATGCTGTGACCTATGCCCGGACACAGGTAGAGATCGAATTGAATGGTGTGGGGGACAATCCCGTCTTCCTGCCCGAAGACAAACTGACCCTGACCGGTGCAAACTTCCAGGGTACACCGGTCTCGCTTCCGATGGACATGGTCGGTGCTGCAGTGACGATGGTGTGCGTCATCTCCGAACGGCGGTTGAACAGGCTGACCAACCCGGCACTAAGCCAGGGACTGCCGGCTTTTTTAACGAAGGGCGCCGGGATGTTCTCGGGACTGATGTTGAGTCAATATACAGCAGACGCCCTTATCACCGAACAGCGAATCCTCTCAGCACCTGCTTCCATCCTCTCCATACCCGCGGCAGCAGACCAGGAGGATTTCGTATCGATGGGAATGAACACCGCAATCAAGAACGAGCAGATCCTGGATAACGCCTATGGAGTGCTCGGCATAGAGTTTTTAGCCGCAGCCCAGGCGCTTGATTTCCGCAACTTCACCCCGGGAAAAGGGGTGCGAATTGCTCACGATGTGATAAGAAAGCATGTTGAACATCTCGAAGAGGACCGGCCGCTCTACCCTGACCACGACAGGATGAAGGCTCTTGTCAAGTCGTGCGAAATCCTCAAAGAGGTCGAAAAAGTAGTCGGACCGCTCGGCTAAGATTTGGAATACGCTCCTGCTTTTTATTAGATTATCAAAGGTTTCACATTGAGGAGTGACAGGTGGCAGCGAAAAAAAACATCTCCATCGCGAAGAAATCGCTTCTCATAACCCTCGTTGCGATAGTCTCTCTCATCATCATTTGGACGGTGACGAGAAAGAAACCCGACCGCAATCTGGTTCTCATCACAGTTGACACAATCAGAGCCGACAGACTTCATTGCTACGGGTATGATGAGATCAGTACACCCAACATGGACTTCCTCGCGGCGAACGGAGTCCTCTTCGAGAACGCCATTTCCCCTGCCCCACTGACTCTGCCATCACACACAACGCTTCTGACCGGACTCTACCCTCAGACTCATGGAGTTCGTGACAATACAACCTACAAGCTTTCCGACAAAGCTGTTACTCTGGCGGAGATATTGCATGATAACGGTTACAATACGGCAGCGGTAGTTGGCGCCTTCGTTCTTCATTCGAGCTATGGGCTTGACCAGGGTTTTGAATATTATAATGATGAACTCCCCAACCCGCCCATGACTTTCACAAGCCCCTTCTCTTCTCAAAAGGCTCCCAGAATTAGAATGAAGGAGATTTCCGAACGACCGGCGTCGATCGTAACGAAGAGAGCGCTATCATGGCTCAGACAGAGCTCGGATGAAAGATTCTTCCTATGGATACACTATTACGATCCCCATTTCCCGTATAACCCACCTCCCCCCTACTCGTCTAAATACCTCGAGAGGCCTTATGACGGCGAGATCGCATTTGTTGACAATAATATCGGTGCAATCCTCACACAATTGAGAAACGATGGTCTTCTCGACAGGACTCTCGTAGTCCTTGCAGGGGACCACGGCGAAGGCCTGGGAGAACATGAGGAAGAGACTCATTCCATATTCCTCTACGAACCGACTATAAGGGTACCTCTCATCATGAGTTATCCGGACAGGATCCCAAGCGGTACGAGGGTCAATTCTGTGGTCTCCCTGGTCGATGTCGTTCCTACCATCCTGGAACTTCTCGCCGTACCGGCTCCAACGGATTTAAACGGTATGAGCCTCCTAGATCTGCTGGAGAAAAGCGATGCGGGGAGCAGATTCGTGTACAGTGAAAGCATGTACCCATACCTCAATTACGGCTGGAGCAAGTTGAAGAGCATAAGGGGACAGCAGTGGAAATACATTAAAGCGCCGTCACCCGAACTTTATAACGTGACCGAGGATCCCTTCGAGCTCAATAATCTCATCCACAGTGAAACGGATGTAGCAGCCAGGCTCGAAGCAAGCCTGGACTCCATTCTCTCGGAGACTAGTTCAAAAGACACGAGCCTCGCCGAGGATGTGAGCCTGAGTGCAATGGATCGTGAGAGGCTCCTTGCCCTTGGCTACATCGCTGGGGCTCCACCGGTTCGGGATAAGGAATCTCTCAAAGACCCGAAGGATATGATCAAGTATCACGACCTCATCAACAAAGGCGAGAAGGCAATGGAAACGGGCAGCTTCGACGAAGCTCTGGAAGATTTCAAGAGGGTGATATCGGCCGATTCTGACAATGCACTCGTACATAACCTGGCAGGGATGATCTACTATCAACTTAATGATACGTCGAAGGCTCGGATTGAGTTTGAGAATGCAATAGAGCTGAATCCGAATCTCACCGACGCTCACCACAACCTGGGCAACATTTACTTTCACCAGGAGAATTACACTGAGGCGGCATCCTGTTATGAAAAGTCTGTTGAATTGGAGCCAGCAGCGGGAGATTACTGGGCGGCGCTCGGCCAGATTTACGCGAGAATGGGGGAGATGCGAAAGGCGGAGAAATCGTACCGAAGAGCGCTTGAACTGGGCTTCTCCTCTCCCCAGCTACTACTGGCAAATGGCATCACGCTGATGAGGCTGGGGAGGTTCGCAGATTCCCGAGAAAGCTTTGAGGAGGCACTCAGAGCTGATCCTGGCTACATTGAAATCTACAATGAATACGGCAACCTCATGGATAGAATGGGCAATTACACAGAGGCTATCTCGAAATATAAGCAGGCGCTATCAATAGATCCCGAGTCCATACCGGCCCGTTATAACCTGGCTCGCATTCTAATCAAAACAGGGAGGGAGAATGAGGCGATCAAGGAGCTTCATGACGTCGTGAAGAAGGACCCGGATCACTCCGAGGCTCATTACCTGTTAGGTGAGCTCTACTACAAGAAAGGTAACCGGCGGCTGGCGGCAGAGAACTTCAAGAGGTTCCTCGAACTCCACACTGAAAATGAAGCTGCCAGGAGGCAAGCCGAAGCAAGGCTGAAAGAGCTCAGGTGAGTATTATAAATCTGGAATCAGTTAAAGTGGAGAGTACAGAAGTCTGTCCCGTAAAACACACACTGGAGGGAACATGAAAAAGGGAAATCTGTTCCTGCTACTCGTATGTCTTATCATTTGGAAACCCGTGGTCTCTATGGCTTTTATTCCCGTTACTGGACAGCACGATCAATGGGAACCGACTCCGGTTGACTACAAGGCGGAAAAATTTTCGCTTCCCATGAATGCATGGATCGATTTCATCGAACGATACGGCAGTAAATGGAAGATAGACTGGGACGAGGAGATGGGGACACCGCATGCCATTTATGGTTGGGGTATCGAAATTATCCCTGGCGGGATCGTGAGCGAGGGATTCCTCTCAGAAAGGCTCCTCTCGTTTGTCGATGACAATAGCGGACTCTTCGGTATATCATCGGCCGATCTTGAACCTGCAAGTATCGAGGTGCATGGACGGTTGTGGTATGCAACCTATCAGCAAGTCATACATTCCGTTCCGGTGTATGGAGGAATCGTTCAATTCAGGATCCGAAAAGACGGCAGGCTCGTCTCGATTTCCTCGCGAATCCACCCGGGAGTTGACCTGATCACCTCACCCGCAATACCGATGGAGAGCGCCGAAGCCCGGGCGAAAGGGGATGCCTTCTTTGCCGAGGACAGGGACATTGCCTTGCCACCCGTGCTCGTTGTCTATCCCGATCGCACGGGACAGAGGACAAAATACTTTCTCTCCTGGATGGTTGAGCTTATTACCCATGAGCCGCCTGGCCACTGGTTCTACATGATAGATGCTCACAATGGGAACATCGTGCGCAAGTGGAATCAGATTTACTACGACGGGGTATCTCCAGACAGTATCTTCGGCACTGTTACCGGCTTCATTCTGCCTGAGATCCCTTCAGAGACTCCCGAAGAGAGGCCTCTGAAGGACCTCATCGTCTCTCTGCGCGGGGGGGACTCTTCCGTGACCGATTCAGCAGGCGATTATCTGATCGAAACAGATAGCGCTGATTCTATACTCGCCGCGCTTTTGGGGCCGTTCGTAGACGTGAACAGGGCAGATGGCGTCGATGCATCCGTGAGACTGGAGGGTCTTTTGGAGATTCCCAACCCCATTCTCTGGGATGACATGAACTCAGATATGCCGGAAAGGAATGGCTTCTATCATACAATCGTGGTCCATGATTATGTCAAAGCGCTTGATTCGACCTTCACGGGTCTGGATTACAGAATGCCGTGTGAGGTGAATTTAGACATGACCTGCAATGCTTTCTGGGACGGTATTGGTATGAACTTCTTTCGGGCCGGTGACGGATGTGTAAACACCGCCCTGATAGCCGATGTCATATATCACGAGTACGGCCACGGTGTCACGGACTTCCAATACCGTCCGAATCCCCAGCCTTCCGGCGCGATGCACGAAGGCTTTTCTGATTACCTTGCCGCCACTATCACCAATCAGCCACTGGTGGGTCGAGGCTTTTTTGGACCGGGCTCCTGGATCAGGAGTACGGAGAACAACCGTGTGTATCCGGCTCCGGAGTGTGGTGGAGAACCGCACTGCGTGGGGGAGGCCATCGCCGGAGCCCTGTGGGATATGCGGCAGAACCTGGTCACCTCACTTGGCGAGGAGGCAGGCATCGCCCTCGCTGACACTCTCTTTCACTACAATCGATACGGTTTCTCAACCATATTCCCTGATTACTTCATCGACATCCTCGTTCTCGATGACGATGACGGCAATCTCTTTAATGGCATCCCTCACTCCAATGAGATATGCGACGGCTTTGGAAACCATGGGTTGCCATGCGTCCTCACTCCGAACGCTCCTGTGACCTTTGACGCCGGTAACGGCAACGAACTGGTTGTGGTATGGCAGGCCGTGCCGTCACTGCTTGCACCCGTTTCCGATTACATACTGTTCTTCGGAGAGGAATCAGACATTTATACTGATTCACTGGCCTCCGGAGGTGACACAACCGTCCTCGTGACGGGTCTCAATGAAGGTCAGGTCTATTACTTCGCCCTGATGGCGGAGGATTCGACCGGTATCAGGAGCAACATGTCTCAGGAGGGTACAGGGACACCGCTTTCCGTCCCGTTACCTCCATCGGGCCTATTCTCCCGGTCGCAGCGGGATAACATCTCCCTGACGTGGCTGATGAACAAGGAGCTCGATATAGAGGCCTACATCATCCTTCGCAGCGAATTCGCTGACAGCTCTTACTCTGAAATCGACACGGTCACGGCAAGCGATACTACTTACATCGATTCAACCCCGGAACCGAATATCATGTATTACTACAGAGTAGAGGCAATGGACGGTGATGGCGAAATAAGTGATCCCTCATCTACAGTGCGTGGAAGGTTGATGAGCCTCGACAGCGGAATACTCGTCATCGACGGCACGCTTGACGGGCAGGACGGGATACCCTTCTCCTGGGCTGACAGTACTGTGGATCACTTCTACAGCGATCTTCTCAAATACTATCCCGTCTCGGCAGAGTATGACATTGCTGATAGTATCGATGTTTCATCTTTCGAGCTCGATCAGGCGATCATGGCCCCATACTCCACAGTCGTGTGGCACGAGGATGACCGGACCAGTCCGTCGATGATCCCCTATCTCGAAGATATCGGGAGCTACCTTTCACAGGGAGGCAATCTCTTCCTCAGCGGATGGCATCTGGTTCGGCACCTGAGTGGCGAAGCCTCCGGTACCGTAGTATTTCCCCCAGGGAGTGTGCCCCACGACTATCTAAAAATGGACTCGGTGGAGGTCATCGGAAGTTCGATCAGGGACTTCGCCGGAGCAGACTCCGAAGTCAGTGACTATCCGACTCTCTCGGTCGATTCCACAAAGGCTCCTCTCCTCGGTGGGAATCTCTTCGAGATGGATGTCCTGTTCGAGCTGGTGGATGAACCGGTGACAGAACCGATCTATTCCTATCGCTCCTCTGAAGGAGACACTGCCACATACCATGGTGAAACAGTCGGGCTAAGGTACCTCGGAGAGGATTACCGGCTCGTCATTTTCGACTTCCCTCTATTTTACATCCAGCGGGAAGCCGCCGAGCAGGCCATGGCCCAGGCTATGGACGACCTTGGCGAGATTGTAGGCATCGCCGGCCAGGAGGAGACGATGCAGTTCCCACGCGCTTTCGCAATCTCCCAGAACTACCCGAATCCCTTTAATCCCTCAACGTCGATTGTCATAGAGGTCCCTCAGTCAGAGGGAAAAGGCGAGGATGAGGGAATCAGGACACAGGTGAGGATCTATGATATGCGAGGACACCTTGTGAAAGTCCTTCTTGATGAGCCGAAAAAGCCCGGCAGATATATCCTGAACTGGGATGGACGCAACAGCCTTGGTGAGAAGGCAAGTTCGGGCCTCTACCTGTACCACATGAAAGCCGGCGACTTCGTTTCCACCAGGAAAATGGTTCTGCTGAAATAAGCAACTGGTGGGCAACAGGTGACTCTATTCAATAATGGAGAGGATCATGAAAAAACTTACCGTCGTTCTCGCACTTACCGCCATGACTGTTATCGTGACAGGGACCGTACATGGACAATTCGAGCCGGGAGTAATCTCATTCAGGCCGGAGGTTGGCTTCGGCTGGGAAAGCACCGTGGGTGTGAGCTTCGGGGGTGCCGTGACATACGGCTTATCGGATAACGTGGCCGTTGGTCCTGTCTTTATGTATTCGATGGCCGGCAGGAAGTGGGAGGGAGAGCAAGGAGGTCAATCATTTAAGACGAAGGGTTCTAACACCATGACTGTAGCAGGGCGTATCTACTACTTCTTCGAAGAAGGTTTCAACTATCCGGGTTTCGACTACCCGTGGTACATTGACGCCGGAGTCGGCATCGTGAAGTTCGGAAGTATCGAAGAGTTCGATGACGGTACGAAGATCTCGATACAGAACGAAGAGGGGGAGATAAAAGGTGCTACACGATTTGCATTTAACATAGGGACAGGCAGCGTATTCGAGATGAGTGATAACATGGCCATACTGCTCGATGTCAATTCTTACATCGGTGGTTACGGAGACCGTAAGGGAAAAAACAGATCGCAGGATGACATCGATCTCAATAATGATTTAGAGGGTGGTACGTTCTGGCTCCTGAATTTCGCTTTGGGTTTGAATCTAACATTCTAAAGAACCGTACGCATTAATATTCATCCTGTCGCCACAGCAAGGCGCCGGGGTGTCACCGGGTAATCCCGTCACTGTTAGGCAAGCTTTTTTCTCAATATACTGATTGAGCTAGCCTCTGCACTGCACACGGGGGTGCTTCAATGTTACGAAAACCAGTTTTCTGGATACTTTTCTTCCTGATCTTCGGCGTCAGCGTAATCTTTACGGTCAAATACTTCGCGCAGGCATTTCCCATTGTAACACTCGACCTCAGGATGGATCGTCAGCAGGCACTTCAAGCTGCTGAGAATTTCGCACAAGAACATGATCTTGGGCCGAAAGGTTTCAAACAGGCCGCCTCTTTCAGACTGGAAAAGCAGGTTCAGAATTTCGTTGAACTTGAAGCGGGGGGAACCGAGGCTTTCAGGAAAATGATCGAGGATGAGATTTATTCGCCCTACACATGGCAGGTGCGCCACTACCGGGAGGGAGAGACGAACGAGACGCTGGTACGTTTCACACCGGATGGACGATTGTATGGTTTCGTGGAGAAACTTCCAGAGGATCAGCCAGGAGCCACCTTACCGGCTGATTCAGCAAGGTTCATTGCCGAAACAGGAGCCTCGGAAATCTCAGGTGTCGATCTGGATGCTTTCGAACTGATTGAAGCATCAAAGGAACTTCGCCCCGGTGGACGAACAGACCATACCTTCGTCTATGAGCGCAAGGATATCCAGATTGGCGAGGGACATTACCGGCTTCGCCTGGTGACCGGAGGTGACAAGCTCACAGAGCTTACCCATTTAGTGAAAATACCGGAGGCATTCACGCGACGATACGAGGAGATGCGTTCTGCCAATAATACCATAGCATCGATAGGTCTTGTAGGTGGAGGCCTGCTTTACATCCTGGGAGGTTGTGTCATTGGTCTCTTTTTCCTCCTCAGAAAGCGGTGGGTAATCTGGCGCACCGCACTTTGCTGGGGCATTTTCATAGCATTCCTTCAACTCTTGGCCGGAATCAATCAATGGCCTCTTGCCTGGATGGACTACGATACCGCCCTCTCGGCCCAGGGATTTTTCTTAAAGCAGATAGTAATACTTCTAACAAATTTCCTGCTTTTGTGCGCACTCCTGACCATTTCCTTCATGGCCGCAGAGAGCCTCTCGCGGAAAGCTTTTCCACACCATATTCAGCAATGGAGGCTCTGGTCACCCCGGGTGGCGGCTTCCCCGTCGGTTCTGGGTCGGACGGTTGCCGGCTATCTGCTCGTCGGTTTGTTCTTCGCCTATGAGGTTTTCCTCTACTTCTTCTCGACAAGAGTTCTCGGGTGGTGGACTCCCTCGGAAGCTCTCTTTCAGCCGGACATGCTGGCGACATACTTCCCCTGGCTTTCCTCGATAGCCATTTCTGCTCAGGCAGGTTTCTGGGAAGAGAGTCTGTTCCGCGCGGTTCCTATCGCGGGAGCCGCCCTCATCGGTCAAAGGTTTGGCGGCCGCAAAGCCTGGATCGCTGTCGGCTTCATAATCCAGGCCCTCATCTTCGGCGCCGGTCATGCGAATTACCCCAACCAGCCGGCCTATGCTCGCGTTGTGGAGCTGATAATCCCCTCTCTCGCCTTCGGCGCCGTCTATTTTTACTTTGGCCTCCTGCCTGCCATTGTCCTTCACTTCGCCATCGATGTCACCTGGTTTGCGATGCCGCTTTTCGTATCCCAGGCTCCCGGGATCTGGATCGATCGATTGCTTGTAATCGTTCTCACACTCGTTCCTCTGTGGGTCGTAGTTCGCGGGCGTCTTAGCAATAAGCGCTGGAGTGAACTGAAAGAGGAACACTACAACCGGTCCTGGAAGCCACCTGTAAAGATAGAACCTGAGGCTGTCACCGCCGAAGTCCCTGAGGCTGTCGGGATGGGGAGAAGAACGGCGAATCTGGTTCTTTTAACAGGTGTGGCGGGTCTTGTGATCTGGATCGCCATGACGAATTTCAAGAGTAATGCACCTCCGCTGACTGTTGAAAAAGAAGATGCAAAGCAGATCGCTCAGAAGAGCATGGCAACGAAGGGCTATGAACTGACTGAAGACTGGCGGTTGTTGAGTTCCTTGGACAGCCTTTCTAACATGGATGATCGATTCATATGGCAGGTTGAGGGTGAGGAAACGTATGAGAAACTGATGGGTAACTATCTTGCCCCTCCACGCTGGAGAATCCGGTTCGCACGATTTGAAGGAGACGTCCAGGAGCGAGCTGAGGAATATCAATTGTACATCGAAAGCGGAGGGCAGGTATCCAGATTTCTGCACAGGTTGCCTGAGACACGGCCCGGCGCCAATCTGACGAGGGATGAAGCTCTCGTGTATACCGATTTTGTTCTCGCCATGGGTTTTAACCTGAACCGATATAATCTAAAGGAGATCTCGACTGTTCCTTCCAAGCTCCCCAAGCGTACGGATTGGGAACTCACATTCGCCGATACCTCGGGTGTGCCGCTCAAGAAAGGTGAGGCACGGATCACAGTGAAGCTCGCAGGGGATGAGGTGGCAGACACATACCGCTACATCCATGTTCCGGAAGAATGGAAAAGGAAAGAACGGAATGAGAGAACAATAAATAGCATCATACGGTTAGTCTGTATCCTTCTGCTTGTTATCCTTATCCTGAGCGGTGCCATAGCAGCGATCGTTAACTGGAGCCGAAGGAATTTCTCCGTGCCGGTTTTCATAAGCTTCTTCGCTATTCTGATGGTGCTTCGAACAGCAGGTCTCATCAATGACTGGCCTGCTACAGTGGCACAGTTCTCCACATCCGAACCTATATCGAATCAAACGTTTATGACAGTTGCGCTTTCCCTCCTTGGTTCACTCTTCGTTTCAGCGGGTTTCGGCCTCGTCGCAGGATACGCACAG
>JBHIFB010000100.1:0-12407 GCA_046760905.1 Candidatus Glassiibacteriota bacterium
TGCTGCGTTTCACTTCCAAGATACGTCACCGTATTTGTGAAACGCAGCACTAAGGAACTATCACTGCTTCTCTCCATCAATAAACTAGCTTGCCACTGTCTCGCTCACCACATGCGGCATCAGTTGCAATACGGATGTGATTCAGCCGGACAATCCAGCCTGACCAAAGGCTAACCACAGGTCCAAAACTGAACTTTGTGCATGGGGTGGTCAATCGGTTCAGTCGAGCATAAGGGACAATTCCCTCAGCTAGGAAAATTTGAGGAAGCTCCAGAAAGAGATTAAGGAGGGCTTTCCCCTTCCTGCTCGACCAAGATGGGTACCCAAATGCTCTCACGACTCACTTAAGGGCTCTAAGTTCCAGGAAAAATGGGGAGAGTCATCAGAGCTTAAGTTATTGACATTAAAGATTTAGTATATAAATTTACTAGCTTAAACCTTGCCCCCTTGTGTAACTGGCAGCACACGGGACTTTGGATCCCGGCGTCGAGGTTCGAGTCCTCGGGGGGCAGAAGGTCTCGGTCTATTAATAAGCGAATAGAGGGGTGAAACACATGGTTCATAATGGCTCTGATTACCTGGTTCTACCGGGAACCTCCAACAGGTCCTTGGCCGAGAAAATATGCGATTACCTTGGTGTAAAACCTGCGAGCGCTGAAATATCGAAGTTTGCGAATGACAATACTTTTGTAAAGATAAATGAAAACATCAGAAAAAGAGACATTTTCATCATACAGTCAATCTGCAGGCCGACTAATGATAATCTTATGGAACTTCTGATCATGGTTGATGCCGCAAAGAGGGCAAGCGCAAAGAGTATCACTGCGGTAATCCCGTACTTCGATTATGCCCGATCAGATAAGAAGGATCAACCGAGGGTCCCCATCACTGCGAAGCTCATTGCGGATATGATCACGATGGCCGGGGTAAACAGAGTGATAACGATGGACCTTCACGCCGAGCAGATTCAGGGATTTTTCAACATTCCTGTCGATCATTTATATGCAGCACCGGTGATGATAGAGTATCTTAAGGGTCTCCATCTGGGAGATTTTATCATCGTAGCTCCCGACGCCGGGGGCGCTGCAAGAGCGCGAGGCATGGCAAAGCGAGTACCTACATCGCTCGCCATAATAGATAAAAGGAGAGTCGGTAATGTTGATTATTCCGAGGTTCTAAACGTGGTTGGAGATGTGAAGGGTAAGACATGCGTCCTCGTGGATGACATCGTTGATACTGCCGGTACCCTGGTTAAAGCTGCTAAGGCTCTGAAGGATGCCGATGCAAAAAATGTGTATGCAGCGATAACTCATCCCGTGCTCTCGAGAGATGCGGTCGAAAAAATTGCAGCTTCGGCCCTCAATGAACTAATTGTCACCGACACAATACCCATTCCCCCGGAGAATCGGATTGATAAGATAAGAGTCCTCACGGTCTCCTCTCTTCTCGGCGAGACTATTAAACGAGTTCAAGAAGGAGAATCTGTGAGCTCGCTTTTTGTTTAGGAGGAAGCAATGAAGAGCTTTGGTCTGACAGTACATGTAAGAGATGGGGTCGGAAAGGGTGTTGCCAGGAAACTCCGGGCATCCGGTAAAGTTCCGGCCATATTATACGGGCATGGGATGAAATCCGTACCCCTTGAAGCTGATGAGAAGACAATCTGGGAACTTATTCACTCGATCTCAACAGAGAACACCCTCATTGACCTGATGGTCGAAGGTTACAGGAAGAAGCCGCTGAAGGCGCTGATACGAGAAGTCCAGCTTCATCATTATAAGCCGCGGATTCTGCACGTGGATTTTTTCCAAGTCTCTCTTAAGGAAAGGATTCACGTGGAGATCCCTGTCATCCTGCAGGGCAATCCGGATGGGGTCAAGAATTTTGGGGGTGTGCTTGAACATCACCTGAGAGACATCGCGATAAGCTGCCTTCCTGGCGATATCCCTGAGAAGATAGAGATCGATGTGACCGGACTCGGCTTGAGTGAAAGTGTGAGGGTGAAGGATGTCGAACTTGAAAATGTCGACATCCTGACGGACCCCGAGCAACCTATTGCTACGGTTCTTCCGCCTACCGTTATGAAAGAAGTCGAAGTGGAAGAGGCTGTGCCTGAGGAGGAAGAGGAAGAACCCGAGGTTGTAGGTAAGGCTAAGAAGGAGGAGGCTGAGCCGGGGGTTGAGGAAGCCAAGGGCGAACCGGAGAAAGAGCAGTGATGAGCCTGACTGCGAAGGTCATCATCGGGCTCGGAAACCCCGGTCGCAGATACGAGAGAACACGGCACAACACAGGCTTCTGGGTACTGGACAGTCTTGCCCACCACTGGAATTTCCCTCTTTTCAAAGACCAGGAAAGCTTTCTTTTGTCGAGTGGGCAGTGGGAGGGTTTGAACGTGCACCTTGTGAAGCCATGCACTTATATGAACAGCAGTGGCCTCGCACTTATCGACTTCCAGAAGGAACGAACACTCAACATCGATGATCTGCTCGTCATCTACGATGACATTGATCTGCCTCTCGGTACTATAAGGATAAGGGCGTCGGGGAGTTCCGGAGGCCATAAAGGAGTCGATTCGATAATTCTTGCGCTTGAATCCAAACCGTTTGCTAGACTGAGAGTCGGAATCGGTCCGGATAAGCTGGAGATCGACGCCACCAGCTTCGTGCTTTCGGAGTTCAGTGAGGAGGAAGAGGAAAAGCTTCTCGATGAGTTCCCGAGAATCATTCAGGCTATCGAGTGCTTCTGCCTCAAAGGGGTGAAGGAAGCTATGAATTTGTTTAATTGAAGAAGAAAAGGTCGTAACAGGAGGTTTGAATGGGAACGCTTGCAATTCCCCTGGCCGCGAGTCTCTTAGCATTGGTATCTGTAGTCTACCTTGCGATGAGTGTGCTCAGGAAAGACAGCGGAACGGAGAGGATGAGGGAAATCTCACATCTCATTCAGTTGGGCGCCAAGGCATTTCTCAAGAGAGAGTATGTTTATGTATCAATGTTCATCATCGTGATTGCAGCACTTATCGGGATAAGCCCATACCTCGCCGATGTGGCGTTATCCTGGAAAACGTCCGTTGCTTTCATAACCGGGGGAGTTGCTTCTGGTCTGGCGGGTTACATCGGCATGAGCATAGCCACCCGTGCGAATTCAAGGACGACTCAGGGAGCTGTAAATGGTGGATTGAAGGAATCGCTCTCGATTGCGGTGTCGGGGGGAGCTGTGATGGGTATGAGTGTCGTTGGCCTCGCACTTTTGGGCCTTACCCTGATCTATTTCATATATGATGGGGACCCAATCATCGTGAACGGATATGCGATGGGCGCTAGCCTCGTGGCTCTCTTCGCGAGGTCGGGGGGAGGGATTTACACCAAGGGTGCCGATATGGGAGCGGATCTGGTTGGAAAAGTTGAAGCCGGGATACCGGAGGATGATCCCAGGAACCCGGCGGTTATCGCAGACAATGTCGGGGACAACGTCGGCGATGTCGCAGGACTCGGGGCTGATCTCCTTGAATCATATGTCGAATCGATTATCGCGAGCATTGCCATAGCCTCGGCCATGGGTCTCGCTGCCATAGCGTTAAAAATGCTTCCCCTCCTCATCGCCAGTGTAGGGATCGTATCATCAATAATTGGAATTCTCTACGTTAAGATGTTCGGCAGGACAAATCCTCAGGGAGCCCTTATGGGAGGCACTTACATCGCAGCGATACTCACGGCCCTTGGAACCTATTTTGTCGTGCTTAGAAGCACCGAAGGGCTCGATCCTGCCGTGTTCCCCTATCCACGGCTCGGTCCATTCTATGCCACGCTTGCAGGGGTTATTTCGGGTGTCGTAATCGGATTCGTGAGTGAATACTTCACCTCGTCTAAGTACATGCCGGTGAGAAGGCTCGCACAGAAGTCAAGGTCAGGTCCGGCTCTCACGGTGACCGAGGGGATCGCGGTTGGAATGGAGAGCACCGTTTTACCGGTCATCGTACTCGCGGTCTCGGTGCTCGTTGCCCACAAGCTCGCCGGCATATACGGCGTTGCCATGGCTTCTCTCGGGATGCTGTCAACCACTGGTATGATCGTCTCGGTCGATTCTTACGGTCCGATAGCGGACAATGCTGGCGGTATAGCGGAGATGTCAAACCTCGATCCGGGAGTGCGGAAGATCACCGACAACCTTGATGCGGTTGGGAATACGACAGCCGCGATAGGGAAAGGATTTGCTATCGGATCAGCCGCCTTTGCCGCTCTGAGCCTTCTTGTGGCATACATGGCGGCAACGAGGATCGAATCAGCAGACATGAAGAGTCCCAGGGTGATTGCCGGTCTCCTCATTGGCGGTATGTTGCCTTTCTTCTTCTCGTCGACTCTATTCAGGGCTGTGAGCAAGAGTGCCGACAGGATGATCGGGGAGGTGAGGAGGCAGTTCAAGGAGATACCGGGTCTCATGGAGGGGGAGGCGAAACCAGACTCGGCAAGGTGCGTCGATATCAGTACTCGAGGAGCCATTCAGGGCATGCTATTTCCCGGCATGATGGCAATCGCAGTTCCTGTGGTGGTTGGGCTCATCATGGGGCCTCAGGCTCTTGCCGGTCTTCTCGTCGGTGCCCTGGTAACAGGTGTGATGCTCGGAATCCAGACTGCCAACAGCGGCGGCGCGATGGATAATGCGAAGAAGTACATCGAGGAAGGAAATTACGGGGGGAAAGGCTCTGATACGCATAAAGCAGCCGTTGTGGGGGACACAGTAGGAGACCCGCTCAAGGACACCGTGGGTCCCTCCATCAATATCCTCATCAAGCTTATGTGTGTAATATCCCTCGTCCTCGCTCCGCTCTTCATCTGAGGTGAGGGAAGGAGGCAGACCAGTTGTCCACGAGCATGGGTATCGTAGGACTGCCCAATGTGGGAAAGTCGACCATATTCAATGCACTCACGGCTGGTAATGCACAGGTGGCAAATTATCCATTCACCACAATAGATGCGAATGTGGGCATTGTCGAGGTACCGGATGAAAAGCTCGACACGATTGCCAAGCTCACGAATCCCGCGAAGCTCACTCATGCCACCATAGAGTTCATCGATATCGCAGGGCTGGTAGAGGGTGCGAGCCATGGGGAAGGGCTTGGCAATCAGTTTTTGGCAAAGATCAGAGAGGTGGATGCGATCTGCCATATTCTGAGATGTTTCGAAGAATCTGATGTGAGTCATGTTTCCGGGAAACTCTCACCACTCGATGACATGGCAGTGGTAGATACCGAGTTCAGGCTTGCTGATGTGGAGGTGATCCAGAGAAGAATCGAGAAGGCAAGGAAAAAAGCGAAGGGCGGTGGGAAGGAGGAAAAGCGGGAGCTGGAGGTACTCTCATTGATTCAAGACGCTGTCTCGGAAGGCGCAAAGCTCACAGAGATGGAATTCGATGAGACCGGCATGAAGATAATCGGCGATCTCTGGCTGCTCAGCATGAAACCTGTGCTATATGTTCTAAACATCGATGAGGCTTATGTGGACAGACCCCAGGAATCGCCCTGGTACGGCGCTGTTGCAGAAAAGGCAGAGAGTGAAGGGATGGGCCTGATTGCAATATCAGGTAAGATTGAGGCCGAGCTCAGTAGACTGTCTTCTCAGGAGAGGGCCTCATTCTACAGTGAATTGGGAATAGCGGAATCCTCTCTAACCAAGCTCATCAGGGAGAGCCGTGATTTGCTCGATCTGATCACCTTTTATACGATCAAGGGGGATGAAACAAAGGCCTGGAACATCAAGAGGGGGATGACGGCTGTGAAGGCCGCAGGGAAAATACACAGCGACATTGAAAAAGGCTTTATAAAGGCGGAAGTTATCGGTGTGGAGGATTTCATTCGGTACGGTTCGATGGCTAGAGCGAGGGAGGAGGGGGTAGTGCTCATAGAGGGCAGGGAGTATATCGTTCGGGATGGCGACATATTACTTATTAAGTTCAAAACATGAAAAGCCCTACTCCGCAGAGATGTCGGAGTCGCAAGGCCAAAGGGAGGTAAAATGGTAGAAGAAAGGATGTATGAGATGGTTCTCATCTTCGACACAGGTCTCGAGGATGAGAAGGTCGAGGACAGGTTGACAAAGCTCCAGACGAGGATCTCTGAAGGCGGCGGACAGATGGAGGATGTGACCAGGTGGGGGAAACGGCGTCTAGCATATCCCATAAAGAAGAAGGAGAGCGGTAATTACGTGGTTTTCACCTTCAGGACAGGAACCGATCAGCTTGAGGAGCTCGAAAGGGGTCTGAAGCTGGACGAGCAGGTTTTAAGATATCTCATAGTACAGAAGGAGAGGCGTTCATAAGGAGGATACGGAGATGATCAGGTTTACAAGGAGACGCAGGTGCATGGTATGCAGCGGAGAGTTGAAGGAGATCGATTACAAGGATGACAAGCTCCTCTTTAAGTTTTTAACTGAGAGGGGAAAGATCGTACCTAGACGAACCACCGGAATGTGTGCGAAGCATCAGCGGCAGCTTTCAACAGCAATAAAAAGAGCCAGGTTCCTAGCACTCCTTCCTTACATAGGCGAATCGCGCCGTTGAGGCCATTTAAACTCTCGATTCTGTTTTTCTGATTCCCGTGACCCTGGGAATTCTCTTTCCTTTCACCACCGCTCTTGCGTTCGTGATCGGTTTGATTGATATTTGAATGGATATGAGAAAAATTGGGCAGATGAAAGGAGTGGCTTGATCGATGAAAGTGATACTCAGGCAGGATGTGACAAAGTTGGGAAAGGAAGGGGATATCGTAGAGGTTAAGGACGGGCATGCGAGAAACTTTCTTCTTCCGAAGGGATATGCGTACCCGGTAACTCCCGGAAACATGAAAAAACTTGAGGAGGAGAAAAAGCTCAGGAGCTTGAGAGCGAAAAAAGAACTGAGGTCAGCAGAAGACCTGGCAAGGAGGTTATCCGGGGCTTCTATCACATTCGTCATGAAAGCTGGGGAGGAAGACAGGCTCTACGGATCGGTATCGGCAGCGGACATCTCTGCCAAGCTATCGGAGCAGGGATTCGAGATAGATAAGAAGCAGGTGATGCTAGAGGAGCCCATCAAGGTTCTCGGTGTATATACAGTTGAAGTGAGGTTGCACTCCGAGGTGTTTGCTAAAGTGAAGGTCTGGGTTGTAAAGGAATGAAGAGGTCTTGAGAGGAGGATTTTTGAAGAGAAAAAGGGCTCACAAGAGAGTGGTCAAAAGCGTTGCAAGACTTCTTCTCGAGAAGAAAGCCCTCAGAGTCATTCTCATGGATCTCAGGAAAGTAACGATGACAACAGATTTTTTCATCATGGCCACGGGAGAATCTGATACGCAGGTGAGAGCCATCGTCGATCACCTTATAGATGAGACGGTGAAGCGCAGGAAGACCAGGCCCTGGCACGTGGAAGGTTACGAGCTTGCCTACTGGGTACTGGTAGACTATGTGGATTTCGTAGTCCATGTCTTTCAACCCGAGGCGAGAGAATATTACAATCTGGAAAGATTATGGGGAGATGCAATTATTGAGGAGGTGGCGGATAAAACCTCTTGAAACATTATAAGCCCAGGCAGGGTATCTTTATATGGGAGGTGATCGACACATAGAAATGATTGATCTCGTTCAGTAATTTTGAGGGTGATACTAATGAAAGCCACGAAAACATTCTTACTTCTTTTGCTTTTTTCTACAGCCTGGATTTCCGATCTCACCCCTCAGTTCTATTACTATGATACATACTTCGGTAAGAACAAGGTTCAGTACAATGACTTCGACTGGCGGATCATAGAGACAGAGCATTTTCAGGTCTACTACTATCCGGGAGAAAGGCAGCTTGCGCTGGATGCTGCCCAGATGGCAGAGAGAGGTTATGGCCGCCTCTCAAGAATCTTATCTTACGAAATTAAGCACCCCATACCGCTCGTCGTTTACGCTTCACACACGGATTTCCAGCAGACCAATATCACCCTAAGCCTGATCGACGAAGGCGTCGGCGGCTTCACTGAGTTGTTCAAATCAAGAGTTGTACTCCCCTTCATGGGTTCCTATTCGCAGTTTGAACATGTCCTCGTTCACGAACTTGTCCATGCGTTTCAATATGATATCCTGTACGGGGCCGGTGTCCACAGCCTTGTAGGGAACCCGTTCGTCTTCCGGCCACCACTCTGGTTCGTGGAAGGTATGGCGGAATATCTTTCTGTCGGGATGGACAATCACACAGAAATGTGGCTCAGAGATGCATCACTCGGCGGGTATCTCATACCTCTCGAGGTTCTCGACTATGTCCAGGATATACGCGTGTACAGATTCGGTCAGTCCGTACTCCATTTCATTGGTCAGAAATATGGCGACGAGAAAATCGGAGAGATATTGCAAAAATCTCCTCTTTACAAGAGCCTCGACAAAGCTGTGAAATCATCCCTTGGCGTCGACATGAAGCAGCTGTCCAAGATGTGGCTTGAGGAAACAAGGAAGCGGTATCTTCCGCAGATAGCAGAGTATGAGAAACCTTCCCGCTACGGGAAGGAGTTGAAAAATCACGTAGATGATCTGTCGAATTACAATCTGGCCCCTTCGATATCCCCAAGCGGGGATAAATTCGTTTACCTATCGGACAGGAGCCTGTACTCGGACATCTATCTCGCCTCCACACAGGACGGAAAGGATATAACCAAGCTCGTGGAAGGAGAGAGAAGTGCTGATCTGGAGTCGCTTAGGTTTCTGAGGACCAAATTCACCTGGTCCCCCGATGAGAAATACATCGCTTTCGTTGCAAAAGTCGGGAATGAAGATGCACTTTATGTCATGGACATCGAGAAGAAGAAGATCACGAAAAAGCTCACTTTTGGCTTTGATGGGCTTTACTCACCCTCATGGTCGCCAGATGCAGGTTCCATCGCTTTTGTTGGACTCGATGGTGGTGCCTCGGATCTCTTTGTAGTCAATCTCGAAACGGGAGAACTCAAGCGTTTGACCGATGACAGGTATTCGGATGCAGATCCCTCCTGGTCGCCGGATGGGCGGTTAATTGCGTTCTCAACCGACAGAGGGAAGGAAACAAACTTCACAACTCTGACTTTCGGCACAACGAACATTGCTGTCTATGATTCCCAGACCGAGGAGATAGAAATCCTCACCTCCGGTGAGGGGAAGAACCTAGACCCCGTCTTCTCACCTGAGGGAGATGAGATTGCCTTTATCTCAGACAGGACGGGAATCTCAAATATTTTCACCGTTGACATTGCTACCAAGAGAATATACCAGCTCACAAGCGTCCTCACCGGAGTGTCCGGAATACTCGAGGAGAGCTCGGCCATTTCCTGGTCGCCCCAGTCAAACATACTCCTTTTCTCTGTTTTCGAAGACGGGGGCTGGAACATTTACATGATGAGAGAACCGCAAAGGTTCAAAAAACTCGTACCGCCTGCCGCCGAGGAACCCGAGATGGAGATCCTCGCATTGAAGAATTTAAACGGTGAGACGAAAGGCGAAAATGAGAAATCGAATGTTCTGGACAAATCGAAGTTCGTGTATCTTAGAGACTTTTACTCAGATGAGGTAGACACCCTCACGGTGTTTGAGAAATTCGAAGCGGATGCGCAAGAAAGCCCTGCCTCTCTGCTCCCTGACACGACTCAGTTCTCCCTCAGGAGATACAAGCTGAAATTCACTCCTGATTACGTCTCCGGTGGAGCTGCTTTCGCTTCCAATATCGGTTTCGCCGGCCTCACGCAGATCGGTTTCAGCGACGTTCTTGGAAATCACAATATACAGCTTGCTGCGAACTTCTACCGGTCAATCAAAGATTCGGACCTTTTCTTCCTTTACTGGTACATGAAGAAGAGGACGAACTACGGGGTGGGATTTTTCCAGTACCAGAACAACTACATACTGTTTCAACCAACCAGCGCCTCGTCCAGGGATGAATTCGTAACCAGAACCTACAGAGGTTTTCAGGCGCTTATGTCGAGACCTTTCAGCAAATTCAACCGTGTTGAGCTTGGCATCAAGGGTATATGGATCAACGATGACATCTTCCAGCAGGATTTTCTCTTCCCTCAGATGTTTACGTTCCAGGGCAGCGAGAACCTGTTTTACATGGCTCCAACGCTCGCACTTGTTCATGACAACACCCTCTGGGGCTATACGGGTCCGATATCCGGTGGGCGGGCGAAACTCGAGGTAGAGAAGACCCTCGATTTCTCCTTCAATGATATATCCTACCTCATGGTCATCGGCGACTGGAGGAGGTATTACAACGTCAGGCAGCGGTACGTGTTCGCGGTGAGAGTTATCGGGGCGATGAGCGGTGGCCCAGATCCACTCGCATTCAGGATAGGTGGTCCCTATACTCTGAGAGGGCTCGACTACGGTGAGCTTAGAGGCACACGTATCGCTCTCACCAACCTCGAATTCAGGTTCCCACTCATCGAACAGCTCAGCCTCGGATGGCCACTCCCGTTATCTTTCAGGAACATAAGGGGTGTTTTCTTTCTTGATATCGGCGGAGCATGGAGCAGGATCGATGATCAGGAGGTGTTCAAGCCGTTCTCGGGAGGGTCCGGGCTCATAAAGCTTCAGGATTTGAAGGCGGGATATGGTTTCGGTATGAGACTCAACCTTGGTTTCTTCGTTTTGAGATACGATCTAGCCCAGCCGACAGACTTCTCCAGGAGCACCGGGAAGGGCAGAAGCTACTTCTCCCTCGGCGCCGAGTACTGATTGTATTTTCTCCTATCTTACCCCTCTCTGGCCATCCCGGTTTAACATGCAGAATCATGGGTGGCGGTTCCGTCAGTTGATTTGAACATGTCGCACAGAAATCATTCCCCCTCTGAGGCGGCTGCCTCAGAGGGGGAAAGCAGTTGATCGAGCATATGCGAAAAGTGCCAGCGACCGCTACATCCGTGGAAACGGCCGGGCCATTATCCTACTGTTCGACGTCGAAGTCCACCCAGTCAATTTGCACTATGCTTCCGATGTCAGGTATACCGTTTGCTACCCCGTCAATAGCCAGAAAGACCGTGTAGGAGCCCAAGGGGGTGGGCGCATCGAGTGCGGTGCCGGCATAGTTTCCAAGTGCTCCTGAATCCAGAGGATTCCCAATCCCGAGATTCCAACCGAGTATTGGTCCATCACCGTCATAGGTGAGCCATCTGAAGGCTGGCTGCAGGGGTGTTCTCAAGGCGAGCCAGACGTCGCCATCATTTCCCAGTTCGGGACCGGCAACCACGGCATAGTTGATCTTGGCATTCGTCCCGTAGGGGATCTGGACACCCGCGTCGCCGCCGTTGACCTTGACATCCACCCAGGTCTCGGCCGGAGCGAGTGACATATCGTCGTAGTAGACCGGTGAAGCGCTATTGGCATAAAGGTCCACTGCAGCGATGTTAAGTACACCCTGGTCGTTACCGAACGGACCTGCAGTCCACTGCTGACCGCCACCGAGTGTGGGATGGTCGGCCAACAGAGGATCATCAAGGAGCTGACTGTTGTAGAATATCTGGACCCAGTCTTCGTCCAGATCGACGTAGACGCGGATCTCAGACCATCCGTTTGTCACATAGGGGTAAGTGACGACGTCCCCTGGGGACCTTCCGCAATCGCAGTGGACATATCCGTCTGCCGAATCGAAGAAGATCTGAACCGACCACTCATAGGGACCGCTGGGATAGTTATAGGTGTTCAGCAGGATGAAATAACTCTCACCTGAAAAATCGCTCGGGATATACACCCAGGTCTTGTAGAACCACTTGTTTGATGTGTAGCCGGTGTATTGGTGGACAACGTCCGAGGCCCCTGTAATTTCGAGCGAGTTCTCAGGGCTCCTGGAATAAAGGTCTGAGACGAAGGCTCCGGCTCCTGGCCCCCACTCCTCCCAGCCCCCCTGGCCGACGATCTGGCTACCAGCTACATAAGAATCGAAGTCTTCAGACCAATCAGCAAGGGCAATTGCAGGCAGGCATAGGAGTGCCGCCAGGATCCAACTTGTAGGTGCGATTGTTCTCACGGCTTTCCTCCTTTCTTCGGCTCTCCCGGTTGAGCCTCAAACGAGATGGTTTTTCCGAATCAGTTTGTACTACCGTGACTGGTAGCGTAGCTGTTAGCGATTTGTTTTGTAGAATATCAGCGCCAACAGACGGAATCCCGCTTCATTCCGTGACGGTCTCTCTCTTGTATTCACCGGGACGTAGAAGCCTTTTCAGGTGCATGATATACAGTAACTTCAAAATTTGTTTCTGCATTTAACCGCATTATAGCATAGGATAGCTTTGGTTGTCAAGCGAATAATTGAATGAGGAGTTTCACCAAGAATTTGTACTTTATTTGTAACCGTGTAAATACCAAAACCTTTAAATTCAATGTTTCTGGAACTCAGAGCCCTTAAGTTCGAAGCTTCGCATTGACCCGCATGTGGCTCGCAGG
>JBHIFB010000101.1:0-12184 GCA_046760905.1 Candidatus Glassiibacteriota bacterium
TCAATGCGAAGCGTCGAATGTAAGGGCTCTAGGCTCCAGAAACATTGAACCTAAAGCTTTTGGTATTTACACGCTTACAGGAAGTAAGTTTAAATTTTTAGGCAAAGTCCTCGAATTGCATGCGACAAAAAGCCTTCGGATGGTCAGAGACTTCCTTTAATTATCTGATGGATAGAGTTGCAGCTGGTTTCACAGAGGCTGTGGAGAGCTTTCCATCTTATTGCAGAGCGTGAATCCACCTGGTATATTAATCAGGCGCATTCACCTCTTGCCTTATGAGGAGAAGATCCGGGAAATGAGAAACCACATTAAAGTTCTTCTTTCCCTTTCACTCATTGCCGCGGTCTCAGAGCTTGCATTCATGGTGTATCTGAATGAAATGTTTCCAATCCGTATGGATTACCTCTTGCTTCTGCTTTACCTCTATCTGCCAAATGTCTTGCTATCCATACCGGTACTCCTCGTGCTGAGCCTTTTTTGCAGGTCCTTAAAAGTTTCACCGTCAGAACCCTCTGAATACTTAAGGGCTCAAGGTCTGGTTGTTTCGGTCTTATCGGCCATCTTCGCCCTCGATATAGAGCTGGACCTGTTTAGAATGTATTACTTCGAATATCGCCCCGGTTCTCGAGGCATCATATATGTCATATTCGGAGTTATTTTCCTCACAGTCACACTCCTATGCCTGCTTTCCTTCCTCTATCGGGAATTCTTGAAAGAGGCATTTCGAAGGCTCAAGCTGACTATTGCCCGATTTTCCCTTGCATTCACCGTTGCGGTATTTCTAGCGTTCTCGTATCACTCCCTCGTATGGGAGGTGGAAAATCAACCACCTGATACGGGTGGATCACCGACACTACACAATCAGAGAGATTTGGGAGAATCTAGGCCGCGAATCCTCCTTTTGGGACTCGATGGCCTTAGCTTTGACTCCCTGGACCGGCTATCTTCCGAGGGTCGTATTCCGAATCTGAAATCCATTATGGAATCAGGAAGCCAGGGATACCTCCGATCCGCCATACCTACGCTTTCACCAATGCTCTGGACCAGTATATCAACAGGAAAAGTCGAGAGCAAACACGGGATTCACGATTTTCGTATGGTCAAATTGCCTGGCATTCGGCCCTTTCGGATGGACCTGGTGAGGGTCAAATTCGCGTCGATCCTGAAACACTATATCTCCAGAAGCTCGATCGTTTCCGGGAGACTCTATACGTATCAGCACTACATAAGCACGATGAGACGATGCAAGAACCTGTGGAACATCCTCGCTGAAAACGGGCTCGAGGTCGGGGTCGTGGGATGGTACGCCAGCTGGCCGGCGGAAGATGTGAACGGTTTCATAATAAGTGACAGATCATTCCTGTACTCAAAAAGCAGCGATGATTTTGACGCCGGCCTCACACACCCCGACAGCATCTTTGCGAACATATTGGAGTATCTAATCTCGCCTTCTGATGTAAGCGAGGAATCTCTCTTGTGGTTGTGCGACCCTCCAGAGGGCAGTTCGAATAGGTGGCGTGACGGCTGCCGGGAGGTGCTGTCAATCTATTTCGAAGCGATCCAAAAAAACTACATCAAGGACCTGGGCACTCTCGGCGTCTCACTATACATGTTGGAGAATTACCCTTCCTGGGACGTTATGATGATCTACTTCAGATCGGTGGATTCGATGAATCACGTGGTATTTCACCAGATTCACGAGAAAGGAGACAGCATGGGTGATTCCCTGTATCTTATACCTGACAATTACTACGAGTTCGTCGATGAGATAATCGGGAGATTGAGGGAGAGGGTCGATGATGAGACAATCTTGATGATCGTATCAGATCACGGCTGGGACCACAATACGGGACATCCCTATGCGCCCGACGGCGTATTCCTTATGAGCGGGGGGTTCGTAACACAGGGCTGCCACATGGAGGGAGTGAGTATTTACGATATCGCTCCGACCGTTCTTTATCTCAGGGGTCTTCCCATAGCGAGAGATATGGACGGGAGCCCCGTGCTTTCATGTCTAGATCCGGCTTTTACGGCCAATCATCCGGTGAAATACATTCCAACCTATGAAGAGGAGGTCAGGCCCCATTTGGAAACTCATAAGTCATTAGTAGACAATGAAATTGATAAACAACTTAAAGCGTTGGGTTATATCGAGTAGGATTCGATACATTGCATCTTAACAGGAATCGGTTTTTCAGACGTTGTATGATGGAGACTAACATCAAAGTTCACAACCGGAAGGAGGCATCGTGGGAGTGATTATTCTGAAACTCGCAGGCACCCTCGTCTGAGCCGGTCTTGTTTACGCAGGCTGCGTATACTGGCCATTTGAGTGGGGAAATAGTGTCGGCATAGCCCTGGCCTCAATTGTCATTATTGCTGGTATTGTCGAAATGATCGTCTCATCGTGGCGACGGTAGCGATCTGTGGCAGAGAACCGGTCTTGATTTGAAGAGAGACTTTTTCAGAGATCTCAAAGTATTGACTTGATAAGCTGTACCGGTTGAGTTATCTTATATTATTAAATTTTTAAATCCGCTGAGTTTGTGTGGATTGTGGCGTAAAAGCCAAAATTTATAACATGGCCGGTAAGGATCACGGAATGAAAATACTCCTTGTCTATCCCGAGTATCCAGAGACTTTCTGGAGTTTTAAGCACGCCTTGAAATTCATCTCGAAGAAGGCGAGCTCCCCACCACTGGGGCTTTTGACTGTCGCCGCGATGCTCCCAAAGGAGTGGGAGAAGAAGCTCATTGACATGAACATAAATGCGTTGCGTGACAAAGAACTCCAGTGGGCCGATTACGTGTTTCTAAGTGCCATGTCCATACAGAAAGAATCTGTGAGAAATATAATTGCCAGGTGCAGGAAGTTCGGGAAAAAGATCGTCGCAGGAGGGCCATTCTTCACTACAGAGTATGATGAATTCAGGGAAGTCGATCACCTTGTTCTGAAAGAGGCGGAAATCACACTTCCCCGCTTTCTTGCGGATCTGGAAGAGGGAAATCCCAAACGCATATACACAACCGATAAGTGGGCCGATCTGGCGGATACGCCAATCCCGCTCTGGGAGCTCCTGGACATGAAGAAATACGCATCGATGAATATCCAGTACTCCAGAGGCTGTCCCTACAGTTGCGAGTTCTGTGACATAACCCAACTCCTGGGACGCCAGCCGCGAACGAAGAGCAAAGAGCAGATTGTGGCCGAGCTTGAAAGTCTCTACTTGCAGGGCTGGAGGAGTGGGGTTTTCTTTGTCGATGATAACTTTATCGGGAACAGAAGGAAGCTGAAGAAAGAAATCTTGCCTGCGACGATCGAATGGATGGACATGAGGAATCATCCGTTTTCGTTTATAACGGAGCTTTCGATCAACCTCGCAGACGATGTGGAGCTCATGAAGTTGATGGTGGATGCAGGTTTTGACTCGGTCTTCGTAGGCATCGAGTCACCGAATGAGGAGAGCCTGGCTGAATGCAACAAGTTTCAGAATAAAAACCGCGATCTCGTGGCCTGCGTGAAGAAGATTCACAGGTCTGGCTTGCAGGTGCAGGGTGGTTTCATCGTAGGTTTCGATAATGATCCGCCTTCGATATTCGATCGGATAATATCCTTCATTCAGGAGAGCGGAATCGTCGTCGCAATGGTTGGGCTCTTAAATGCGCCTCGGGGAACCAGGCTTTACAAGAGGCTCATAGAGGAGCGGAGACTCTTGAGGGATATATCAGGGAACAACACGGATCTTACTATGAACTTCATACCGAAGATGAACTACGAGTCGCTCGTCAGCGAATATAAGAAGATCGTTAACACGATTTATTCTCCGAAGCATTACTATGAGAGGGTGAAGACGTTTCTCAGGGAATACAAGCCGCTGCAGAAAAAAGCGTTCAGGTTCAGGTTCAAGGATCTAAGACCTTTCTTCAAATCCATCGTATACCTGGGGATAATTGGCAAGGAGAGATATCATTACTGGAAGCTCTTCTTCTGGACTGTGTTCAAGCGTCCCCGGCTCTTCCCGCTAGCGATTACATTTGCAATCTATGGATTCCACTTTCGAAAGATATTCGAAAATTACTGATTGAGCATCAAAGCTTTCCCGGATTTTCCGGGTGGCTGACCCTCCCCGGGGCTTTTTATTTTGAGCAATATATTTTCCTGGATCGCCTCCTTACAGAGCCCTCGTACCAAAAGCAGCCTGGCATATTTATCTCACATTGTTCACGGTTGCAACAATACAGAAGTTTGTTTTGTATGATAAAATAACGAATTAAGTGCGTAAAAGCATTGAGGCTAACCCAGCTTGAGGTGCCCAGATATCATTTCACTTTCAGCGGAGGTCAGTATGAGAGCTTCCAGATTAATTATTATCATCGGCTTAATGTTAGTCTCTTCTATAGCCCTTTCAACCTTCATAGAACGGGATAGCCGATCATTCAGGATACGAGCAGTGAAAAGGGAGATACTGACCCCTAAGCCGCTATTTGCTGCGATCGAGGGTGGTCGAGAAGCATCTGATTTCATGATCAGAATCCACGATGCAAACAGTGTCGGTATGGCCGTTTCAAACAGGGGCGAATTCGGCTGTTGAGGAATCCAGGCCGGTCGGTGGCCAGCGTGGACTGAAAACAACTACATCTTCGGGCAAGGGATATGGATCGGCGGGTTGGCCGATATAGACGCTGACGGGACTATAGATACGGTAGTCGTTATGGCGTATAACACAATGTTGGGGCTTTCAGAGCATATTGAAGGGCGAGTCGGTCAGGATCCTGCGGATCCCCTGACGAGGGTTTTCAGTTCAACAGAGCTTGAAGATCTACTGGACTGGCCGGAGGAGTTCAGGGATGATGAGGGTAATCCGATTGTTTACTCGGCGCAGGATTTCGTTACTATATACAATGACATCAGTGGCCAACCGCAGATGGAAGCGGGCAGGTTTGGCATAGAGGTCAAGCAGAGGAGCATGGCTTTCCTCGGCGGGTTCAACTTCAATTCGATCCTCATTCTCTTCGAACTCACAAACAGATCTGATTCCCTCCCCGATGGTCCTTTCACTCTCGAGGAAGCATACATCGGATTTGCAAGCGACATGGATATCGGGGAGACTTTCTACGATGACATAAGCTCTCTGCTCGATTCGGTCGAGGTCTATGGGAGGGACAAAGTCCCACTCAACACCGGTTTCGTGTGGGACAGCGATTTCCAGGAGGATAACTGGACGGGGAAGGTGGGATTTGTGGGAACTCATTTCTTCCAGCCACCCGGCAATGCATGGGATGGAATCGATAATGACGGAGACGGGATTGTCGATGAGGATCCAACGAATGGAATCGATGACGACGGCGATGGGATTCCCGATGACATCCCCGATGAGGTTGATTCCCTTGATGAGTTTCGCTTCACCGTGATGAGGAGATACTTCTACGAACCGCCCTTTGAGCCTGAAACAGACAGAGCAGCTTACAGGATGATGAGATGTCTTACAGAGGCCGACTGCGAAGAGAACACGAGTGAGGCCGAAGATGTTAGATTCTTGATATCATCTGGCCCATTCGATCTTCCCCCCGGTGAGAGCCAGGTCGTTGGTGTTGCGGTTGTCCTGGCGAATCCTGTTGGAAATCCTGACCGGCTTGACCTTTACGGCGATCCGCCAAGGCCCGATCCACAGGACCCGGTGCTATCGGAGTTTGTGGCAACTATCCTTGGCACGAAAGCACTGTATGAATCGGGATTCGATGATCACCTGCCTTTGAAGATTTTCAATACGACGGATCTGGACGACACCAACGATCACATCGGGCCTTATCTTGTAAGCACAAACATCATTGACAGCATCCCGCTCTCCAGAAATACGGTCAACTACAGCGTGGATGGTGGACCCTATGGGGATACACTTATGGTGAAAGAATCAGGCAATGTCTTTACAGGAGAGATACCGGGTCAGTATTTCTGGTCAACGGTTTCCTACTATATTCAGGCAGTAGACTCTGCCTACTATGTTCTCAGGGATCCGCCGGATGCCCCTCGGTCGACCTTCGAATTCTCCGTTGTGGATGTTCCCAACCTCGAGGAGATCGCCTGCGCCGGATGCAGCACAGGTGTCTCAATAGCTCCGGCGGATTATGACCTCGATGGATTTATGGACATCTTTATAGCAACGGCGAATGGACTGGCTCTGTTTCGAAACAACGGCGATTTCAGCTTCCAGGATGTCACCTCAGAGTCAGGTATACAGGTTATGGACAATACCGTGGGAGCTTCATGGGCCGATTACGACAACGATGGATTCCCGGATCTCTTCCTCGGGGTATATTCCGTCGGTTACACGCACATCCTCTACCGTAATTCAGGCGATGGAACATTCGAAGATGTGACCGAGACGGCCGGAGTTGCAGACAGCCTTGCCACAACCTCGGGAATCTGGGGTGATGTGAACGGAGATGGCCTACTTGATTTATTCACGGCTCAGCTATGGACCGACAGGCTGTATATAAACAATGGCGATGGAACATTCGAAGACAGAGCCGAAGCATGGGAAATAGAGGAAACGAGAAATGATAGAGTCGCCTCCTTTTTTGACAAAGACGGCGACAGTGATCTCGATCTCATAATCGCTGGCGCCGGTTCTGGCGAGAATATTTTATACGAGAATGTAAACGAAGAAAGGTTCACTGATGTCACGAGTTTTTCAGGAATAGGCCAGATGCAATGGAACAGCTTTGCCGTCGGCGACTTCGATGATGATGGAGATGTGGACGTTCTCTTCTCGGGAGGGCCGCTCAGTCTCTATGAAAACAGTACAGGTACCGGTCATTTCACCGATGTAACAGAGGAGCTCGGTCTCTACGGAGCACCTGAAGATGCTTCATGGGTGGACTTGAATGCCGATGGCCTTCTGGATATTGTCACATCAGAGCCGGCTGTATTCATCAGGAAACCGGGTGAAGGTTTCATGAACCTGACAGAGATTGCCGGGATCTCGACCGGATATGAATACGTAAAGTACATTCTTCCAATCGACATCGATAATGACGGTCTCAAGGATATTGCTGGGATCAATTTCTACAGAAACATCGGCTATCTTGGTGGCTTCTCAAAGAACTGGATTAAGCTGCAACTGGAGGGAAGCTTATCCAATAGATCCGCTGTGGGCGCAAGGGCGATTGTATATGCGGATGATATCTCCACTGCTGAATGGGTCGGCGGGGGAGGGGCCAGATCGCAGGATTCACCCGTACTCCATTTCGGTCTCGACACTCATGAAATGGTGGATTCGCTCATAATCGACTGGCCATCGGGTATCAGACAGAAACTGGAAAATCTCACACCGAATCGGCTGCATCTGGTTGTGGAGGATTCAACACTAAGTAAAATTGACCGGCTTGATCAGAAAGCCAGATTACCTCGATCCTACTTCCTCTATCAGAACTATCCCAATCCCTTCAATCCCACGACAGTTATCACCTTTGACATCACTGGCAACGCTTCCAGAAATCAGCAGGTGCTTCTTGCGATTTACGACCTCCGTGGTAAGTATGTTAATACACTGATTGATTCACAGCTCGAGCCGGGGAGACACGAAATCGTCTGGGATGGGCGAAATGGAGAGGGGGAGAGGGTCTCGTCAGGGATCTACCTGTACACGTTGAGATGTGGTGACAAAACCTATACCAGGAAGATGGTCATGGTAAAATGAGTTTACCTTCAAATCGAAGCCCCAGCGATTCCACAAAGCAGTCAATCATTTAATATTTCTCGAAGCCCGACTCGACTTGACACCTGAGAAAATTAATGGTAGAATAAGCTCGAATGGAAAAATACAATTCACTTCTATCCGTGCTCCTTCGTTTTGCGCTGCTACCGGCATTCTTCGCATTAGCGGGTCCCGCAGCGGCTCAACTCAACCTGGGACCTGAGGAGCTCGTCGAAGCTGGCGGTGTTCCGATAGATGTGCCCGGCTACTCCGTTCCGTCATTAACCTTCTGGAACGCCGACAGTCTCAAGGATCTCATCGTCGGAGAGGGCGGAGGCGGTCACAGCGAAGGGAAGGTGCGGGTGTATATCAACGTGGGAACGGAAAATGATCCCCAGTTTACGGATTATTTCTATGCCCAGTCGGAAGATTCCGATCTCGTCTGCGATGCGGAGGGATGTCTGGGTTGCTTCCCGCGCATGGTCTACTGGGATTCATGCGGTCGCAAGGATCTTCTCATCGGTCAGGCGAATGGAACCCTCAGGTTCTTCCTGAATGTTGGCAGCCAGGACGATCCGAGTTTCGATGCTGGGACGCTGCTTCAGGTGGGGGAACCGGGTTTCAAGACAGACATAGATGTTGGATCGCGAGCCACACCAAGCGTTGTTGACTGGGACAGCGACGGGAAGAAAGATCTCGTGGTAGGGGCTCGGGATGGTAAGCTGCATGTCTTCATCAACGAGGGCACAATCGCCTCACCGGATTTTCGCAGTGAACTTTTTGCCCAGGAGGATGACACGGCTCTGATCGTGCCATCCGAACGCTCCAGCCCGCATGTCCTGGACCTGGATGATGATGGCAGGAAGGATATCCTTACGGGTAACACAGAGGGGCAATTGCTTTTCTACAGCAACGTCGGAACCGATGAACAGCCCATGTTCTCAGGATACGTTCATGTCGAATCCGACAGTGTTCCCATCGATCTTCCCGGTTCCCCACGATCCAGGCCTTTCGTGTGCGACTGGACAGATGACGGTCTGCTCGATGTGCTTATCGGTAGCGGTGATGGCCTGGTGAGGCTGTACCAGGGAGTAGATGGTGGCACCGGCATCCATTGGGACAAACCGCCTCTACCTATACATGCAGCTCGTCTCCTGGCCCCTTACCCGAATCCCTTCAATCCGAGTGTGACCATTCCATTTGTGCTTTCAGCGTCTCAGCGAGTGCACATCTCAGCTTATACTATGAACGGCAGGAAGATCGCCGTTCTCGCGGATGACACTTTCACCCTCGGGCATCACAAGCTTGTGTGGGATGGGGTGGATGAGCTGGGCCAGAGGCTGCCATCGGGTGTTTATTTCATACGGTTGAAAGCCGGTGATATCTCATCAACCAGAAAGGTTGTTCTGCTCCGCTGAGACTCTCCTTATGAAGAGTCCTGTTCTTGTCCGACGACCTTTCCACACCTTTACCTCTTGTAAAAGCCTTCGACTTCTCGTAATATACTCTTGTGGCCAGCTCAATTCTGGGTAAGAGAGAAACCAGGTTAAAGGAGAAATTACGATGAACATGAAGGAGCAGGATCTCATCTACGACTGGAACACGGTTAGTGATTTCTTCAAGCCATCCAAGAGGATAGAGTTTGACGACGAGACTCTGCGGGACGGTCTTCAATCCCCGTCGGTAAAGGATCCAACGATCGAAGAGAAGATCGAGATCCTTCACCTGATGGACGACCTGGGCATCGACACTGCCGACATAGCGCTTCCCGGGGCTGGCCCAAGGGCGAAAGAACAGGCACTCAGGCTTGCCAGGGAGATTGTGGATTCCAAACTGAATATCCAGGCCAATTGCGCCGCCAGGACCGTGAAACAGGATATCCTCCCCGTCATAGAGATCTCTCAGGAGACGGGTCTTCCCATCGAGGTGTCCACATTCATCGGCTCGAGCCCCATCAGGATATACGCGGAGGAGTGGAACCTGGACACGATGCTCAGGTTGACCGAGGAATCAGTTACTATGGTGGTCGAAGCCGGCCTTCCAGTGATGTACGTGACCGAGGATACGACCCGCGCCCATCCCGACACGGTCGAGAAGCTATACACTACGGCGATCGAGTGCGGTGCCAGAAGAATCTGCGTCTGTGACACCGTCGGTCACGTGATACCACAGGGCGTAAAAAACCTGATAGGATTCATCAGTAAGGTGGTAGAGAAAACAGGTGAGGATGTAAAGATCGACTGGCACGGCCACAGGGACAGGGGGCTCTCCGTGCCCAACACGATAGCGGCAATCGAAGCCGGTGTTGACCGGGTCCACGCCACGGCTCTCGGTATAGGTGAAAGGGTCGGTAACACTCCAATGGACATCCTTCTCGTAAACCTCACTTTGCTGGGCTGGATCGACAGGGATCTGACAAAACTCCCTGAGTATTGTCAGAGAGTATCTGAAGCATGTGAGGTGCCGATCACTCTGAACTATCCCGTGATGGGAGAGGATGCTTTCCGGACGGCGACCGGTGTTCACGCCGCCGCCGTAATCAAGGCCCAGAGGAAGGGGGATAAATGGCTTGCGGACAGGGTGTATTCCGGTGTTCCTGCCCATCTTTTTGGGAGGGAGCAGAGGATCGAGATCGGCCCGATGAGCGGAGAGTCGAACATTGTGTTCTGGCTGAAGCAAAAAGGTATCGAACCGAAAAAAGAGATCGTCGAGAAGATCTTCTCTGTAGCGAAATCATCAAGGGAACTACTCGGAGAGGAAGAGCTTCTAGAGTTACTGAAGCAGGAAAAGGTAATCTGATAGTGCGACGAGGATCCTCCTGATACGGTCTATCGCCTGTGAAGCCGGTTTAAATATGTTGACATAACGTGCGCTCACTGGTATAATCAAGCCTGTTGGTGCGGTGAGAATTTTAAAGTTACCGCCCGGAAATCATCTTTTTCCTGAACCGTTATATCGGGGGAGAATTTTAATGTCCTTTCAACCGGTACCGTTTGACAGGTCTGTCGTGGATGAAATCGTCTCAGAGTCCGGCATATCAGTTGCTAGTGCCTCCATCCGTGAGGTCAGCCGGGTCATTGACAAGATCGAGAAGCGGCTGGGCGTCACCTTCATCCGCATGGAGTTCGGAGTCCCGGGTCTGCAATCGATCCCCATTGCGCATGAGGCTGAGAGGGAAACACTTGAAAAGCGGGGATTAGGAAGCGTCTACTCACCGTTTGACGGCATTCCGGAACTCAAGGAAGCCGGCAGGGAATTCGTTCGGGCGTTCATGAATATTGATGTGCCCACGCAGTGCATAGTGCCCACGGTCGGCTCCATGCACGGTGGCTTCATCAGCATGGGAATAGCCGGCCACAGGTTCAGCGACAGGGACACCATCCTGTTCCTGGATCCTGGCTTCCCGGTAAACAAGCTCCAGTGCAGGGTATGGGGGCTTCGGAATGACTCCGTCGATTTCTATGACCTCCGGGGCAGGAAACTGATCGCTGCTTTAGAGGAGAAATTCGCCACGGGCCGCGTCTGTGGTGTGATGTACAGCAACCCCAACAATCCCACCTGGATATGCCTCAAGGAGCAGGAGCTGGAAGGCCTCGGTGAGCTCTGCACGAAGTACAGGGTCATAGCAATTGAGGACCTGGCCTATTTCGGAATGGACTTCCGGAAGGAGTACGGCCTCCCCTTCGAACCACCGTACCAGCCCTCCGTAGCTAATTACACGGACCAGTACATCATCCTGATCTCCTCCTCGAAGATATTCTCATACGCAGGACAGAGAGTGGCGATCTCCGTCATCTCCCCGAAGCTCTTCGAGGAGACATCGGAAAACTTGAAGGAACGCTTCGCCACCTCTAATCTGGGACACGCCTTCGTCCACGGTGGTATCTACCCAACCACAGCCGGTGTCGCGAGGAGTGTGCAGTATGGATTAACAGCCCTTCTGCGAGCTGCGGTTAAGGGAGATCTCGTTTTCACCGAGCTGGTAAAGGAATATGCACAAAGGGCGAGGGAGATGAAGAAGGCGTTCTTGGAAAATGGCTTCTCGCTTGTATATGACAACGACCTCGGTGAACCCCTGGCGGATGGATTTTACTTCACCGTGGCCTACCCCGGCCTGAATGCCTCCCGGCTTTTGGATGAACTTCTCTACTACGGTATCAGCGCGATCAGCCTGACCACCACCGGCAGCATCAGGGAGGAGGGAATACGGGCGTGTGTCTCCATGACCAAGCTCGAACAGATCCCCGAGCTGCGTCACCGGCTCGAGACGTTTCACAGAGACCACTCCTAGCATTTTTAAGCAGGGAGTAACTCCTTCTTATTATTCCTGCGATTCTGATGCCATCATACCTCATAACTGAAAGTTTTAATCAGGAGGCTACATAGGAGGTTGCCGTGGCATAAGTTTCGGAGTATAATATACCTGAGATCTGTGCCGGGGTGGCGGAACTGGTAGACGCAAGGGACTTAAAAACCTTTCAAAAGCAT
>JBHIFB010000102.1:0-12004 GCA_046760905.1 Candidatus Glassiibacteriota bacterium
AAAGGTTCCGTCATCTGTGGCGATGAGCAGTTTTTCCTTCGGGAGGAGTTTCTCTAGCTTGTCCATCCAGAAGAGATAATTCTTGGAACGAGCACCGTAGATAAGCCGTACATCGTTACCGATCTCGACATGGGCTCGCAGGATAGGATATATAGCGGCAAGCCCGACGCCACCAGCTACCATAAGCACCGGGCCCGAATGCTTTACTATATCTGATTTCTTACCGAGGGGACCGGGTATGCCAAGGAATCTGTCACCCACCTTCATCTTCTCCAGTTCGGCGGTTCCCTTGCCAACAACCTGGTACACAAGAGTTATCGTTCCCTTCTCCTTATCCCAATCGGCGATTGTGAGAGGTATTCTTTCAGAGCCCATTTTCTTCATGACCATCACGAACTGGCCAGCAGCACAATACCTGGCGACGAACTTCGCTTTCACGACAATCTCGTATATGTCCGGGACAAGCCTCCTGTGGGATACGATCTCGAAAGGCTCCGAACAGGCCTTTACCAGTTCCATTGACCTCTTCAAGGCGCTGGGGTCAGGTCTCTTCCCACTCAGTGCTTTATCGATGGCGGCGGATGAGTTTTTCCCGGCACCCATGGCCAGTATGACGGTGGCGGCACCGGTAACGACGTCACCTCCGGCGTATGTGTTGAGCAGTGATGTTTCCCCGGTCTCCATAGATTTCACGGAAACAGTACCCCATTTCGTTCCCTCGAGCCCCTCCGTACTCTGAAGGAGAATCGGATTTGGTGTGGTACCCAGAGCGGGAACAACGGTCTGAGCCGGTATCTCGAACTCAGATCCTTCAATAGGGATGGGCCTTCTCCTTCCCGATTCATCTGGTTCCCCGAGCCTCATCTGCACGCATTTGATCCTGGAAATGCCCCCTTTCCCGTCGCCAATTATCTCGACGGGATTCACCAGGAGCATGAGCTTCACCCCTTCATTCAATGCGTTTTCGACCTCCTCCGCTCTAGCCGGCATCTCCTCCCGTGAACGCCTGTAAACAATAGTGACATTTCCGTGACAGAGTCTTTTAGCCCACCTTGCAGCATCGATAGCGGTGAAGCCACCGCCCACCACGACCACATCGGTTCCCACTTTCAGGGGGGTTTCGGCATCGGCCTGGTAGGCGTTCATCAGGTTCAATCTAACCAGAAACTCATTCGCAGAATACACACCATTCAAGTTCTCACCCGGAATGTTCATCATCCTGGGAAGACCCGCCCCCGTGCCCAAGAAAACCGCGCTGAAACCCTCCTCAAACAAATCCTTTATAGTGATCGAGCGTCCGATCGTGATGTTATGAATGATGTTCACTCCTAGGGCATGAACGATACCGATTTCCCTCTCTAGAACTTCTGTAGGAAGCCTGAATTCCGGGATCCCATAGGCAAGTACACCGCCGGTGATGTGTAGCGCCTCGAAAATAGTCACAGTGTATCCGAGAATCGCAAGGTCGGCAGCGACAGTCAACCCGGCAGGGCCGGCCCCGACAACCGCTACATGGTGTCGGGCATTTTCGGGTTTGCCGTATTTCTCCTTCATCGACTTGATATAGTCCATCACTTCATCAGGATAGTTTTCCCACACGTAATCGGCGACAAACCTCTCAAGACGGCCTATTTCAACCGGCTTATCCTTTATAGCAATGCTGCAGCTCAACTGGCACTGCACTTCCTGTGGACAGACCCTTCCTGTTATGGCCGGTATGCTGTCCCTCTCCATGATCTTCTTCCAGGCCTCGAAGATCTTACCTTCTTTGATCAGATTGAGGAAACCGGGGACGTCTATAAGCACGGGACAACCACCGAGAGGCTGCTCGACCCACTCAATTTTTCCAGTTACACATGGGGCTTCTCCGCAATGCAAGCACTCAGCCGCCTTGTGGATGGATTTCTGAAGACCGAAGCCAATGTTGACCTCGTGAGTGTCCGGGACTTCTCCCTTCTTGTCGGAAAACCACTCATGCTTCCATGTTTTATAGTCCCTTCCTACCGCTTCCAGGACAGCTCCCTTCCTGTGCCCTTTCAACAGCTCACCGTATGCACCATCGCCATTCCTGTAAATGCTGAGCAGTTCCTGCTTTGACATGGAAGAAAAATCCCATCGCAGAAGTGCATCCGTGAACCGTTCCAGAGTGTTCTCATCTATACCAAGCTGGTTCATTTTCTCAAGCTCCCTCTTTGAAATCGAAAACCGCTACCGGGAGTTTAACATCAGTAATCTTCGATGCCGAAGAATTCCCGCATGTTCTCCCAAGAACGGTCGACCTTTCCATGGAAAATCTGGAGAATCTCCAGCTCCTCCTTCCTGAACATGTGTCTGAACCTTCCCTGCTCCTTCGAATAATCCTCCACATCATCCTTCCCTTCCTCCACATCGAAGTAATCGCGGGGTAATCGGTTTATGGTGAAGTAACGAGCGTAGTTGTCGTTGTCAGTTTCGACTTCGAAGGAGAAAAAGGATCCGGTATCAACTGCTCTTTCACTGATTTCCAGCGTGTCCTTACCATCGAAATCCCAGCCCGGCGGGCATGGAGAAAGGATCCTGAGGTAGGCTGCGCCAGGAATCAGAAGGGCTTTCCTCACCTTTGTCATAAGATCTACCGGATCATCCGGCGATGTCTGAGCCACATATGGAATATTGTGGGCGAGGGCGATGGCGATTATATCTTTAGGGTTTGTTTGCTTACCCTTAACCACCTTTCCCACCGGAGCCGTGGTCGTGTCAGCTCCCCATGGTGTCGAGCTGCATCGCTGCTTCCCGGTGTTCATGTATGCCTCGTTGTCGTATGTAACAGTGAGCGTATCCTGATTTCTTTCCCAGACACCGGACAGGGCCTGTATACCGATGTCTAAAGTGCCTCCATCACCGGCGAAACCTATTATCTTATGGGGGACATTGATCCTTCCCTTCTCAAGCCTCATCCTCGCCCCGGACTCGAGACCCGCTACCATCGCTCCGATGTTCTCGAAAGCCGAGTGGAAGTATGAGTAATTCCAGATGTGGTTCGGGTATGCAGCGGTGGTGACGGTCATGCAGCCGGTCGCGCCGCAGAAGATCATCTTGAAGTAAAGCCCTTCCTCCTTCAACTCCTCCTTTACCTCTTCTATAATCCGGGCCTTCTTCGTGTCGATACCAACCGAACTGAGGATTTCCGGCGGTTGTTCCACATCGGTAAAAAGAACTTTCATCAATTCCTTATTCTTGAGTTCCTCCCTCTTGAAAACACCTTTCTCCACCAGTGCCTTGCTCAGGAGCTCCTCCCTCATGGCCCCCGCCTTCGCCACCATGTTGAACACGATCGGTGCCGAGCATCCCAGGCAGGTTGCAACTCCAGGCGCAAGACCTCCCTTTTGCTCCTTAATCTCCGGTTCTGAGAGTATCACCGGAGGAACTTCCTTGCCGAGCAACACGCTCCGGCGATACCCTGGAGCCAGATTTTTGTTCCTGTAGGTACTCATATTCAGGAACGATCCAACTTTCACGAAATCATCACGCGGGTTTATCTCAGCCATCTTGATCATCAGTCTCAACTCCCTCTTTCATCACACAGAATCCAAGCAGCTCAGTCACTTCCCTTCCACTCGAAGTAAGCCCTGGCCGCGGCCTTCTTGTTTGCCTCGATAAGCTTCTCATGGAATTTGAGGTGATCTATATGGTGTATGAGCGATTCGATATCCAGCAGCCCATCTGCGATTCCCAGAAGCGCTGCAAGCATGGCCATGCTGTTTCGCCTCGGATTCCCAAGCTCTTCATTTGCGATTCCATATCCGTCCACGGTGAAGATTTTATAGTCATCGCTTCCGAGCTCTTTCCTGATTTCTTCAGGTGACCTCGTGGTGTTCACTATGAGCAGGCCATCTTTCCTGAGTCCCTTCAAAGTTTCACTGTCCAGCAGTCCTGGATTCACGAAGATGTCTATATCGGAATGCGTAATCGGTGCCCTCACATGGATCGGGGCATCTCCGATCCTCACATACGCCTGAGTCGGTGCTCCGCTCCTTTCGGCACCATAGACAGAGAATCCCTGGGCATATTTGTCTGCGGACTCTATCGCCGTTGAAGAGAGGATCTTGCTCGCAGTCTTGATACCCTCCCCACCCCGGGCGAACATCCTGATCGACGTGCTTTTCTTCTCAAGAGGCAGGTAGAATCGCTTGTCCCTCTCACTAGGATCGATTACGGCATCGGGCCGTTCATCCCTCACATCGATGTGATATACCTTCCGATATGATCCTCTCCCGGGCGTTTCGGCGAGGTTGTAAAGAAGGTTATAGGCGAGCCCGACCGTATCCGGCATTGGTATTCTACCACCGAGACCGAAGATGAGATCGACGATCTTGGGCCTCTCATCATCGGCGAGATCATAGAGGGCATCCCTCACCTCGAGATAGAGAGGCGCACCCTGCGCTCCAAGCACAGGAGCCCGCTCCATTATGCCCACAGCCTTCTTGCCTCTTAAGGCCTCCCTCACCCTGGCGACGGGAAACGGCCTGAACATTTTTATGATGAGTAAACCGGCCTGGAAGCCCTGACTCCTCAGGTTGTCAACCTTGTCCCTTATGGTACCGATAGATGAACCCATTGCAACGATCGCGATCTGGGCATCATCAAGGAGGTAAGATTCTACAGATTCGATCTTCTTACCTATAATATCGGCAAACTCCGTTGTGACCGCTTCGAACTTGTCACTCGCCTGCCTCACGCCATCCATCTGGCTCTCTTTGATCTCTGCATAGTAGTCGGCTCCTGCGATTCCAGGATACGAAATGACGATGTTCTCGTCAGTTGCCAGGGGGTATTTCGGATCCCATGTCCCGACGAAGTCCTTGACGACCTCATCCGGCAGGACTTCGAGCCTTTCGGTAATGTGTGATAGCTCGAAGCCATCTATATTCACTATTACCGGCAGGTAACAGGACTGGCTCCATCTTGGTGCAATTATGTGGAAGTAGTACGCTTCCTGGCAATCGGTTGAAAAGAGTTGCATCCAGCCGGTGTCCCTCTGTGCCATGATCGTACTGTGATCGCAGAGGATATTGAGCGGCCCACCTATTGATCTGTTGACAGCGGCGATTACTCCCGGCAGCCTGCTCCCGGCGAAGTAGTGGAGTATCTCATGCATGAGCGCCAGACCTGCCGATGAAGTGGCAGTAAAAACTGTGTTGCCTGCTGCAGCCGCGGCATGCATGGCGGATATCGCACTGTGCTCGGATTCGACAGCGATAAAATCAGTCTTGATGTCGCCATCAGCCACTGCCTTTGCAATATCATGAGCAAGTTCTGTTGAGGGCGTGATCGGGAATGCAGCCACCGTATCGTATTCGATCTGCCTCACGGCATAAGCTACGCTCTGGTTACCGGTCATGGCCATCACTTTCCGACCGTCCCCTTCACCACGCCGTTCCTGAATGCCAACCGTGGAGGAAGATGCGCTCAGGAGCTTTTCAAGGGCTTCGGTTCCTCTATCAGACATTTTCAAATTCCCTTTCTTTGAGCTGGACTTTCTTCTATTCCTCTAGTTCCACATCGATAATCCCCTCGGGGCAAACTTGACTGCAAACTCCGCAATCCACACAATGGTTGGCATCAGGGATCATGACTTCTCCAACCCTCCATGCCCCTGTAAGGTTGTCTGATTCCTCCCCTGTTGCCACGATGAGTCCCGCATGATGCGGGAGCGCCTGCCAGGTAAGATTCGCTTCTTTCCCGACTTCGACACCCGTGGGAAGTGCCTGAGTAACGGCTACCTGGATCAATTGTTTCAGCTTCCCTTCTTCCTTTACCATTCTGAGCGCCTGTGTCGGGCATCGCTCAGTACATATGCCGCAGCCTTTGCAGTATCTGAGGTCTACCGTAATCCTAATTCTCTTGATGTGGGCTCGAGATACTACCTTCCCACCTGTAAACCTCAGATCCGATGCGTTATCGGACAGTCCGTACTCCTTCTCATTCTTCTTTATCAATTCATCTCTTTTCCCGCAACTCTTCCCTTCCATCTCATACCTCCCGGATTGCTTTCAACGACACCTCATCCCCCCTTCCTTCCGCTGCGAGAGCGAAAGTTGATTCTCTTAAACGAATGTAAGGGAGATCTGTCGCGATTTTCCGACTGATAATATAATATCAAATTCACTATTTTCAATGCTGATGGATGCTCGGACGTTCTCCTTAATGCAGGAAACTAATAGTAAAATCATGAATTAGGAGCATGATCCCGGAAAATCAAACAGAAACGTAACATCCTTAAATAATCTTGATTTCATTCCGGCAGTTTGTCTAAATTAATGGAACGTTGAAAGGAGAAAAAAGCACTATGCCATATGAGTATCTCGACCACCAGGCTGACATTGGAATCTCCTCCTGGGGCAATAGCCTCGAAGAGGCGCTGAAGGACGGGGCACTGGCACTTTTTGGTGTTATGGCCAACCTGGATAGTGTCGAGGCGAAGAGCGAACTCGTAATAACATGTTCGGCGAGGGAAGAATCTCTTCTCTTCGTCGAGATGCTCAACGCTCTGGTGAGCAAAGCGAGTCTTGAGGGATACATCTTCAGGGAGCTCTCGGCGGTCAGCATCGAACGAACAGATGATGGATTGGAGCTCACGGCGAAGGCCCGGGGAGAAGAACTCGATCCGGCCAGGCACGAGCTTGGCGTGGAGGTAAAAGCTGCGACATACTCGGGTCTCAAATACAGGAAAGAGGCCGGCAAGCATTATTTCAAGTGCCTTCTGGATATCTGAATGGAAAGGACGTATCTTATATTGGGCGTTTGTGGATGCGGGAACCATTAGGAGCACCTGTCCTAATTTAACCGATCCCCGGAATCTCTACTAAGGGAATAGGACAATGATCGAAAAAGTAAACATACGCGAAACTTCGCCGTGCACCTGGGAAATCGAACAGACAGGCGATATGAGGGTGCCGGGACGGATCTACGGTGATGAAGGAACAATCAAATCCCTTCTCTCGGACCTGGAGAAGAAGAAGGAATGGAACGCGCTCGTGCAGATTATAAACGTCGCAATGCTTCCAGGTATCCAGGGTGCATCACTGGCCATGGCGGATGTGCATCCCGGTTATGGTTTCTGCATAGGTGGCGTGGGTGCCTTCGATGTCGATGAAGGGGTCGTTTCCGTTGCCGGTGTCGGCTTCGATGTTAACTGCGGGGTGAGGACGATGGCAACGGAATTGACGAGAGAATCATTGAGAGGGAAAGAGGAAGACCTCGCTCTGTCCCTCTTCAGGATAGTGCCTGCCGGCCTTGGTTCGACAGGGGACATAAGGCTCAACCAGAAGGAGATAGACGAAGTGCTGGTGAAGGGAGCCCGTTTCTGCATCGAGCGCGGATACGGTTTCGAGGAGGATCTTACCTACATTGAGGAAGGTGGTTGCCTCGGGGGAGCGGACCCCGCCTGCGTGAGTGTTGAGGCCAAGAAACGGCAGTTCAAACAGGTTGGGACTCTCGGTTCGGGCAACCATTACCTAGAGGTCCAGTACGTTGCCGAAATCTATGACCATGATGCGGCCGAGCACTTCGGTCTCCGCCTCGGGCAGGTGCTTGTCTCCATCCACTGCGGATCAAGGGCCCTCGGTCACCAGATAGGTACAGATTACCTGAAGGTTCTCGAAGAGGCATCGCGCAAATATTCCATTCCAATCAGGGAGAAAGAGCTCGTATGCGCGCCGATCAAAAGCGAGGAGGGCAAGCGCTACATAGCGGCAACAAAGGCCGGTGCCAACTGTGCCTTTGCTAACAGACAGGCAATTGCTCACCTCACACGCACGGCATTCAAGGAAGCCATTGGGACAGATCCCCGCTCGATCAGGACCTTTTACGAAGTGGCCCATAACATAGCCAAGGAGGAATCGCACGAGATTGATGGCAGGAAGCGATTACTCCTCGTGCACCGGAAGGGATCGACGCGGGCCTTCGGGCCCGGGCAGAAGGATGTTCCACATATGTACAGACCGTCGGGTCAACCGGTACTGGTTGGAGGAACGATGGGAACATGTTCTTATATCCTCAGAGGAACTGAGAAAGGAATGTCGGATGCGTTCGGAAGCGCGATCCATGGTGCGGGCAGGCTCCTGTCCAGACGCCAAGCTAAGAAGCAGTGGAGGGGAGAGCAGCTGATCAAAGAGCTTGCCGGCCAGGGCATCATTGTGAAGGCGCACAGCAAGCCAGGAGCCGCAGAAGAAGCTCCCGGCGCTTATAAAGACATCATAGGAGTCGTGGATGTGATGGATAAGGCGGGCATTAATAAGAAAGTTGCCATGCTCAGGCCTCTCATTTGTGTGAAGGGATAGAGCATACCAGATAGCTTTTTTATAGTGTTGTGCCGGGAAACAGAAAGGGAACTGGAACATGGAAGATAAATTCGATGCCATTGTAATCGGGGCCGGCCCTTCAGGGATAGCCTCGGCAATCGTCATGGCGAGGAAGGGATTGTCCGTGGTCGTGCTTGAGCGTGGTGATCAGCCGGGTACCAAGAACCTCTTCGGAGGGATTCTCTTCACGAATGTCCTTGGAGAATTGATCCCAACCTTCTTGGAGGGTGCACCGCTTGAGAGGCATATTGTAAAAAGACGATTCTCAGTCCTCAGCACCGATAGCGAGGCAGCTTTCGACATACGCAGCGAGAGATACAACAGGCCGCCATTTAACAACAGCTTCACGACCATCCGTGCGAAGTTCGACCGCTGGTTCGCCGAGCAGGCAGAAAAGGAGGGGGCGGAAGTCTTTCCGGGAGTGGTCGTAGATGATTTCGTCTGGGAAGGCGGAAAGGTCGCGGGCATCAAGGCGAGAGGAGAGAAAGAGGGGACCTACGATGAGCTTTATGCCGATGTCGTAATTTGCGCCGAAGGCGCCAATTCCATGCTCGCTGAGAAAGCCGGCCTGCGAAAGGGTACGAGCATGATGGACTGGAGGAACAGGGCTGTAGCAGTGAAGGAGGTCATAACACTGCCCCGTGAAGTCCTGGAAGACAGGTTCCACCTGGAAGGTGATGAAGGTGTGGCAATCGAATACTTCGGCGAGGCCGTGAATGGTCTACTGGGTGCCGGTTTCATTTATACGAATCGGGAATCGATCTCAGTCGGTGTCGGCTGCACGATAGGTGAATATGCAAAGAGCAAAGTGGCCACCTACGACCAGCTCGACAGGTTCAAAGAGCATCCGGCGGTCAAGCCCCTGGTGAGAGGCGGGGAGGTTGTTGAATACATGACACACATGATCCCCGAAGACTCATACGAAAATCTCCCAGCACTTGTAACCGACGGATTGATACTCGTAGGAGATGCGGCGGGCTTTGTGAACACCTCCATCTACCACGAAGTGACGAACATGGCGATGGCCTCGGGCAAGATAGCCGGTGAGGTTGTCTGTGAGGCGAAAGAGAGAGGCGATTTCTCCTCCAGCGCTCTGTCTGAGTACAGGAGAAGACTCGAAGACTCTTTTGTCCTCCAGGATATGAGACACTACAAAAAGAGCATGAAGTTTTTGCACGACAATCCCCGTTTCCTCAACGAATATCCATACGCTGGAATCGATTTTCTCATAGACTATTTCAGCGTGGACGGAACGCCGAAGAAAAAGCTGCTGCGAAGATCCTTTAGAGCATTCAGGGGAAGGGTCGGCATCCTGAAACTCGCCATGGACATGCTAAAAGCCAGGAGGGCGCTTATATGAATGAGAAACCCTGGGCCGATGCCCTGAAACCACATAAAAAGCTTACTCTGGATGACAGGCTCTTCCTTGTGACCAGGAAGATTGATAAGTCATCCCATATAGAGGTGGATCAGGAGAAGTTCAAGTCGCACCCGGATCCAGAGATCCTGTGGTTATGCCCGGCTAAAGTTTATGAGAAGAATGAGGAGACTGGTGAATGCATCATCCACTTCGAGAACTGTCTTGAGTGCGGTACATGTCAGGTGGTGAATCGTGACTTTGTCGTCTGGGTAAATCCCAACTCAGGTTATGGAGTGACTTACAGGTTCGGTTAATCCCTCTGGCAGGAAGCTCATATACGGAACCTCAGAAGAGAGCCAACGCCGCCTTTTTTCGATAGCTCCAGCGTGCTGGAAATGTGATGCACGATCGCTCTCTGTCTCACAGCCTCCGTGATCAGTTCATCCACAATATCAGATACCGGCTCCATATCACTATCACACATCGAGCATTTCTTCTCCTTGCTGCTCATGTAACCGCACTGCCTGCAGCTAAAACCCGATTCTATGAATCCCACTGTAACCAGTAGAGAATAAACCTCTCCCCTCATTAGAGACCCTATAGTAGGATCGATACCGACGGTTCCGAGGCCCTGAGGCCATAGATCCTCAAGAAGCCTCTTCACGAGTTTCTCTTCGGACTTCCTCTCAAGCTTCTCGGCAAGTTTCCTGCTTTTCTCGAAGACCTCAATAATTGGCGCATCGCTCTCGATTGTGAAACGACCGATAACCCTTTCACGCAGATATGTGTGTAATACCTTCTCGAATTCCTTGATCACATCCGCGGTCCCTCCCAGTATGAGTCTCTCGAAGCGATCCGTCTTGAAGAGATCCAAGAGCTTCCCCGCCACATTCTTGTAATGCCATTGCACATGTTGCTCGATATGTCTTCGTATTCGCTTCTCCTCATACCCTTTGAATCCTGCCTCCCTGACCTGGCCGGGAACCTCATCTGTGATCTCTGTATAGGTGAGCATCTCCCCGAGATGCGCCTTGAATACCCTCGCCTTTGATCGATCAATGAGCACTACGATGCATCGTTTGAATTCATCCAGAATCAGCGTCAAAGGTCTTATGTAGAATGATTTTTTCAGCACTATCCTATCCTTCACCGCTGTTCTGAGGTAGTATGCCTGGAAGAAATCCCTGGCGCTGCAGGAGAATATCGCCACACCGCCCATTCCTTTTCTGCTGAGCTTAGATTTCAAAAACCTTTCTATTTTTCTCAGATCAGCCTTCAAGGACTGTTCTGTCCTTTCATTCACGCCGAGATTCTGTATCTCCGAATTCCCGTCCTTCAGAAGAGCCTTGGCCGAGATAAGATATTTTTTCGAATGGTCTCCCTCTCCAAAACCGAGGTAAAAACTCGTAGCGAAATGGGGATGCTCCTTGAAGGAGGCCAGGCCCATGACATCCTCTAGTTTTATCATATTCTCACCTCCCTCTCACCTCGTGACAGGTTTCACGTGCTCTCCCCTTCGAAATATCTAATCCAATCCTCTAATTCCTCACCTGAAGGAGGAGATGGCTTCTCATAATCCTTCCTCTCCCTTCGTCCCATCTTTCTCAATTTCCGGGTGAATTCTTCAGAGCTGATTACATTAACTCCCCTGGCTTTCGCAGGAAGCACCACATCAGACACATCTGACGATACAATGGTTATCCCATGAGTACTACGGGGCCTTTCCATCACCTTTCTCAAGTAGGAGTCGGCATCTTTCACGAAAACCTCTTTATATCGATATCCTGAGCTGACCGAGCCCTCTCCCGGCAGCTTCTCCCTTGAATCGTATACTACGATGATCGTTATTTTCTTTCGGATTGCGTATTCCTGAAGCAGCGACTTTAGCTTCTCCCTCGCAAGATGGGGTTGACCCTTGAATATACGTGAAAGTATCTGGTTACGTAAAATGAAGTTGTAGCCGTCGAGGTAAACTTTGTTCACGAGGCCCTTTGAGGGATACGGATTCAACTGTCTATAATTTATAATACTCAAATGGCCGATTCCTGTCAATACGATACCATGAGTGGAGTTTCTCCATTTTTCCTGGAACTCAGAGCCCTTGAGCGAGTCGTGAGAGCATTTGGGTACCCATCCTGGTCGAGCAGGAAGGGGAAAGCCGCATTTTTAAGTATCAGGGGAGTGTTCATTTTGTGAGTCAGGCGGATTGGGTACCGGTCTTAGCGAAACGAGCGTCGTGAATACGGCAATTAATTAAATTGACTTCATTATACCCGGTCTCCTGAATGTAATAACGAGCGAG
>JBHIFB010000103.1:0-11827 GCA_046760905.1 Candidatus Glassiibacteriota bacterium
AAATGAACACTCCCCTGATACTTAAAAATGCGGTTTTCCCCTTCCTGCTCGACCAAGATGGGTACCCAAATGCTCTCACGACTCGCTCAAGGACTCTAAGTTCCAGGACAAATGGGGAAAGTCTTCGTTGAAACAGGCTTGACTTCTCGCCTCGAATTGTGATAAAATTGTCAAAAGATGATAATCTAAGCGGGGTCTGAAAAGTATGAAGATAGAACTGCTGCATTGTGGCGCATTTAAAAAACATGTCCCGGTGATTGCATATATTCGCTCCAAGGAGAGATTGATGTCGAGAGGACTTGGACTACTGCTTTCCATCTCCATTCTCATTGCCCCCGTATCTGTGAAAGCCTTCGAATGGGGCCCATCAGACCTTCTGAATCCTGGTACAGACAGGCCTTTTGCAAAAGTGGAGACGGATCCAACTGATCCAGATATCGTCTGGGCACTCACGGCGCATATTCCGATCCCCCACCCAGATTTTACTTATCTGCCTGCCAATGGTATTTACAAGAGTACCGATCTGGGTGTGACCTGGACACAGATGAATGATACCTTACTCACACCTGATGTTCCAGTTTACGATATCGCGATCGATCCAACTAATTCAGATGTCGTCTATATAGGCACGAACACGCTCGGTGTTCTGAAGAGCACAGATGGGGGAACCAGCTGGCAGTTGGCAAACGAGGGAATCGCTTATGGAGATTCGACATTTCCCGATGGCAGGTGGGCGGTCCTTTGCATAGAGATCGATCCGTTCAATCCCCAGACTCTTTATGCGGGAGTGGCTCAAGTGTATGGCGTGCAACTCGAGCAGGGAGCCGGTGAGCATCCGGGACTCTTCAAGAGCACTGATGGTGCGGCCACCTGGGTTGAAAGAAACGACGGCCTTCCTCCAAGGAGTGATCCGTTCACAATTTTCGATCTCGTGAGCCATACCTCAGCGGTGTGGAGTATCCTGATACACAGACAGATTCCGGACATCGTCATCCTGGGGCTAGTGGATATGGAGGTGAACGCGAATATAATCGGGGACAAAACGGCGAGATCAAGCCCGAGGGTCTTCTACTCTCGGTATGGGGGCGAAACAGGTTGGTCGGAGGCAAGTAGCGGTTTCCCCGTTGTCGAGGAGGACAGGGAATTACCTTTCTCGTTTGCAACCGTCTCAGTCTCGATGACCAGCCTCGCGAAGAACAGCGGCTCTAATCTGACTTTTATCGCTTCCCACATCGGAGTCACAGCCGTGGCTATCATCTATCCAGAACTTTACACCGACAATCTTGTACAGAGCAAAGGTGTGTTCAAAAAGGTATTCACCGCGCCATGGGAGGAAGTTAACACAGGTCTCCCGGTCGCGAATGATGATTTCAACGTGAACTCCATAAATGCGAGCCCTGTTGTGATAAGCCCTCTGAATCCCAACATCATGATCGTTGGGATCATGGATGCTGACAGCGGGGACCCGCTGTCAGACCTGAGCAAGGTATACCTCAGCATAGACGGTGGTAGCAACTGGGGTGGCGGCTGGGCTGGAGGGCTATCGGAGTCACCATCTGGATACATGGAGGCCTCCCCGTTTTTCGTGGATATCAATGCCAATCAGACGGCAGCCTACGCCTCGGTAAGGTGGGATTTCTCCGCCGAGTTCTTCTATTCCTATGGGACGGAGGATGACGGAATATACCGCCTGCCCCCCATCTCACCGTAGGGGCCAGATCCCGGTCTGTCTCTCTTGCAAGTGTCTCTCATCACTGTATGGGTCAGCAGCATCGACAGGATGTCTGAAATCCGATTTATCAGGAGGAGCCGATGTCACTAACTCTAATCAACGCTACGGCAGTTTTTTCCTTACTGTTTCCCCTGTCTTTGAATGCCCTGGACTGGGGGGCCTCGGGCCTTCTAAATCCCGATCGTGATAGACCATTCATGAGGGTCGAGGCTGATCCAACCCAGCCAGATATCGTGTGGGCTCTCACAGCTCATATCCCTTACCCAAATCCAAACTTCGATGTGATTCCTGCGAATGGAATATATAAAAGCACAGATAGGGGCATGACTTGGACTCAGATGAACGACACACTGCTTTCACCGGAAATCCCGGTATATGATATTGCAATCGACCCTACCGATCACGATGTGGTGTACATCGGCACGAATACCCTGGGGATTCTGAAAAGCACAGATGGCGGCACCTCATGGCAGTTGATGAATGAAGGGATATCATACGAGGGATCGTCGTTTCCTGAATCCAGGTGGGGGGTTGTAACAATCGAGATCAATCCATCAAACACTGATATAGTTTACGCAGGAATCCTCCAGACTTATGGGATCGAGCTTGAACAGGGATCGGGTGAGCACCCAGGGCTCTACAAGTCAATTGACGGGGGATTGAACTGGGTTGAGAAAAATGAAGGCCTCCCCCCCAGGAGCGATCCTTTCGATGTGTTCGACCTTGTTAGTCACACTTCGACGGTCTGGAGTATACAGATGCTCGATCAGTTTCCTGACATCGTAGTCCTCGGCCTCGTTGACATGGAGGTGAATGCGAACCTCATTGGAGACAAGGTGGCGCGGTCCGGTCCGAGGGTCTTCTATTCATTGAATGGTGGCGAGAGCGGATGGAACGAGGCTAGTCAGGGTCTGCCTGTGATCGAAGAGGATCGGGATGGACCTTTCGTTTTCGGACGGATCTCGCTGTCCTTCACAACACTTGCGAAAAACTGTGGTTCGGATTTCGTGTTCATCGCATCTCATGTCGGCGCAACCAGCATAGCAATCATCTATCCTGAATTAGACACAGATACTGTGACCAGAAGTGCCGGCGTGTACAGAAAAGCCTTATTCGCTCCCTGGGAACCCATAAACACTGGATTGCCTGTTGCGAATGATGATGAGAACGTGAATTCCATCAATGCAAATCACGTGGCTGTCAGCCCCGTCAATCCAAACATCATGATCGTAGGCATAATCGATGCCGACAGCGGCGATTCTCTGTCTGACGCGAGCAAAGTGTATTTGAGCCTCAACGGGGGTGAATCCTGGATGGGAGGTTGGGCTGGTGGTCTCTCCGAATCCGCACATGGCTACACTGAGGCATCACCTTTCTTTGTTGACATTAATGCCGACCAAACCGTGGCTTATGCCTCTGTGAGATGGGATTTCGATCCGGTGTTTTTCTCTTCAAACGGCACAGAGGATGACGGAGTATACAGATTGCCGCCGCTTCCTGAATGACTTTCCAGGTTCCTCTTGTGGTTGGGGCTGATTTCAAAGGGGCTATCCGGGTTTGGCGAGGGCGGGGTGTGACAACAATTCAAAGGGGGGAGAAATATTGTATCGACGCTACATTTCATTAAATTTAAAAGAGTTGCGTCAATCTGAATGTTGACACCCGCCTGACTCCGCAATTAATTTCCATTACTTAACTGTACTGGCAAATCCGAGCTTGTTTGGAAGTGTTTCGGGTGAGGTTACTCTTTGTGTTTCAATGGCTTAGATGATTTCCCAGAAATCCCTTAGATTCTTTTTGTCGGCACAAACCTTGCATGCTCAATAACTTACAAACTTACAAATGCCTCGATCCTGATCCAGGTCTCATGGTATTACGGCTGTGCGTGAAAGGACGGTGACAAAAATGCCCCACCCAGAGACCTGGAGGACGTTGAAACTTTGCCTCGTATCTCTCTTTCTCTTTCTGTTTTCTGGCTGTGGCGCTACAGGCGACGACCCGGCGTCCCCCTTCGAACCCACTGATCCGGTCATTTCATCAAATTTTGATTTTATCGATTTACCGGTTGGAGAACAGCTTGCGGCCGGCCCTCATTGCAAAGAGGTTACACTTGAGCCTGACAAATCAACCAGGGTGAACATAAACTTCGCGAAGATGGAGTTCCCTGAAGGAGCTGTCGAAGAGGCTACCGATATCGTGGCCTGTACAGACAAATCGATCTACGCGATTGATCTTGAGCCCAGCGAGACGAGCTTCCTGCTTCCCGTAACAGTGCAGTTCAGGCTGAAGAAGAAAGATTTAACTGACGAACAACTCGAGCGAATCAGTGTCGTACTTATAACCTCAGATGGCCAGACTGAATTGATCCCCCATACAATGGAGGTGAAGAAGAAGGAAATCTTGGTGTTTTTCAGCATAGGTCATTTCTCGAGATACGCATTGGTAATGGATTGACGACAGAGGTGATTCCGAGAGGGTAGTAAACTTGATATCGAAGCGAGCACCTGGAACCCCTCGCTGTGGGAGAATGTAAGTGGAAGAAGACCTGACGAGTCTGCTTTTCAAGGCTCGCGCATGCAGAGAGCAGGGACTCCTTGATGAGTCGAAGGAGTACTACGAACAGTGCCTGGTGAGCTCATGGTCTGAGGGAGATATGACGGCAATGGCTGCCGCAGTGAATGGGCTTGGCAACCTCCATGTCCTCGAGGGAAGATATGGTCAGGCAAAGCAGTACTTCGATAAGGCCATCGCACTTGCAAGAAGAACAAAAGACACCGGACTGGTAGGCTCGGTGCTTAAGGATTTTGGTAATCTGAATGCGTTACTCGGCAGGTATGAGAGGCGTGTCGGGGGGTCTGGTGCTCGAATTTCTTCCGTTGAGAGAGATAAGCAGTGGAGGAGGGAAGCAAGCCTATATCATGAGCTGGCTGGAAAATTCAGGATCAAAAACAAACTTGATGAAGCTATTGCTTTCTACTCGCGTTGCGCTCGCATGTCTCGAAGGGCGTGCGATTGGTATCTTCTATTTAAGAGCACGCTCGCACTTTCTACAGTTCTGACGAAAAAGGACAGATGCTTTCAAGCGAGAAAGTTCAACAGGCGTGCTCTCGTAGTCGCCAAGAAATATGGCACAAGTGAAAATCTCGCCGAGGCTCTCCATGTCTATGCCATGATAGAGCGCATAAGAGGAGAATGGACGAGATCCGAAAAGGCTTTGAAGAAAGCGGAGAGTTACTGCAATGCTCTATACTCGTCAATCACCCTCGCCGAGGTTCACATGGAGAGGGGATTGCTCGCCGAGGCAACGGGGAAGTGGAGAACTGCGATTGTCTCCATGTCCAGGGCTCAGCGTATGATGGAGGAGCTGTCCGGGAAAAGGAGCGATGATTTCCTCGATCAGAAACTGGGCGAGGTGGAGTCCAATCTTTTTCGAATCGCTCGCACTATTGGACAAATAGTTGAGATGAGGGCTATGATGACACCCGGCCATTCGGAGAGAGTCGCGAGACTCAGCCTCGAACTTGCCAGGGAGGTAGGACTTGCTTCTTTTCAGGGGAAAGGAGTCTTCGTTGCCGGTTTCCTTCACGATCTGGGGAAGGTGAGAGTGAGAAGGGATGTGCTGACCGGGAAAGGAAAGCTCACAGAAGAGAAGCTCGAGCTGTTGAGGAAACACCCTGTTTGGTCATGCGATCTCCTGGATGAAGCGGAGTTCACATGGCCGGTGAGAGAATCAATCCTCTCACATCATGAAAGGTATGATGGGACTGGTTATCCTCGAGGGCTACAGGGAGATGAGATACCGATCGAAGCGAGAATACTCGCCATTGCGGATGTGTACGATATTCTCACAGCTCCTCGACATGAATGGAGAGCAAGCACGGGGAGTGAGGTGCTGGCGATCATGGAGGAGGACATGAGAGGGAAGTTCGACCCCGACCTGTTCAAAACGTTCAAGGAGATGATCACAGAGAAACTCATAGTGCTAGAGGGGACGGAGTTTCAAGCTAAATCATACCTGGGTGTCTGGGGTGCATCTGACGAAAAGAAAGCCGGATGAAGGATTGACACGTTTTTTATATTTATTATATTTTAACTAACAGTTAGTATAATTCATTTTCTTCTCAGCTATTTTATTAATTTAAATATAATTGGGAATCTATAGAAAAAGCAAACTATCGGATATGCAATGAATGAGCTTTCACGCTATTTTCGTCGCAGGATTGACGAGCTGGGTTTTAACTATTCCCAGCTTGCACGCACGACAGGGATTTCTTCCGTTTATGTGATGAAAATCATTAAGGGAGAACGGATTCCCTCTGATGCGGTGATTGGAAAGATTTCCCGTGCTCTCGGACTCGATCCGAGAAAAGCTCTGTTTTGCGCCCACAAGGACAAGGCCCCGGAAGAGTTCAGGGATCTTTTTCAGCTTCCGGAACCGAAATTTCCCATTATCCGGGGGAAGCTATATGAGCTTTTCGAAGGGTCTCTAGGAGACCTGCGAAGGATATTCGAGGTGGAACCGCTAGGTGTCGTGGAGAGAGCACTGGTGGGGCTATTCGCCCGCATCGTCGCCGACAGAGCCCTTGTGGATGAAGATTTCAAAAGCAGACATGTCATTAGTGGCGATTTCTTAAAGTGGCTGGAATGGGCAGAGGCCGACTTCGGACGCTTGGAGGATGAGCTTTCCTACCCCTTGCGTCAGAGATACTTTTGCGAAGCCATGGGCGAGGTGGTGAGGTCCTGGGATTTCACGCACGACGAAGATACAGTGCGGGTAAAGCTGGGTGATGGGAGGGAGGGGGATTACAAGTTTTGCCTACTAGAAACAAGCAAGTTCAGGCGGGAGCTTGTGCTGGATAGCGTGAAGACAAGGACGATGGGAAAAGAGAAGGGAAAGACTATCCGGGATGGGCACACTCTCTCCAAGGAACCTTCGGCGAGCGGGGCGATCACCGGGAGTGGAATGGCTCTGGAGAAGTACATGCTGGATCGTCTCAGAGATGACGTTTTCCGGGATTTTTTAATGAAGGCGGCAGAACTTCCTCGAGAAGACATCGATGAGATGAGGGATATCGCGGCTATAAAAATTAAAAGGAGCTTACGAAGAACTAGAGAAAAGTAATAAATTTGCCATTTCGATGAAAAAATTGAAAATGGTCTTGACAAAATGCGTTTAAAGGGGTATATTGTTACATATATCTCTATTTTGTAAAAAATAAGGGTATAATATAGCCAGCACCAACCAGTTGTCTTCCCTGCAGGGTTGGGAGCTACGTTGACTCTTGTTTACAGCCTTGCCATGAGCGATGGAGGAGTAGCTTCCCAACCCTTTTTTATATTTTACACTTTGTCTATCTCCCCCGGAGTGTGGGGGTCTGTATTCTATCCCAACGTGGGACGTACCCATCGGGAAAAATTTTACTCACCTCGATGGAATTGCCTCAATTACAGAGGGATCTTAATGTTTGATATTTTTCTTTCTTTTATTAGCTTAATCAGATATCTGCTTGGTAGTTGCGCCGCTTATCTGAGGTTGTGTATTCATAACGCAGGTCGTATTCTTTTTCTGTTCGATCGATTCTGACTGGATCAGAGGCCATACTATAGAGGCTGACGATGTGAAGTCTCTGCTGTGAGATCGACAACATGAAGATAGCCTATATATTACCGAACTATTGGCCTGCCATCGGCGGTTGTGAAATTCACACACACGAGCTCGTCATTCAGATGTCATCTGATCATGACATACAAGTCATAACTCAGATCAATTCACAGGAGGATAAGATCCGAGCGGAAGAGAGAAGTCCGTTTTATGAATATCTGTGGTTCGGAGTAACCGCTTTCGCTCCGACGGGCGGCCCATGGAAATACGATGAAGGAGGAGCCAGGGTCCATCTCCTGAGAGTAGGTTGGTTCTCGCGCCGATGGTTGTATCCACTCGTAAGATACCACCACCGGATGGAGAATCTTTCGTTTAATCTGCTGAAAGCTTTCTTCATGCGGAAGATGGATAGTAAGTTGAGAAAGTGCGAGATAATCCACTCTGTGAACGGGGGCGTCTCTTTTCTGAGTCATGCTGCACTCGATGCCGCCAGGATGAAGGGCATTCCTTTTGTGTTCACCCCTATTCTTCACCTGATTGATAATGATTGGATCAAGCAGTACAGCGAGTCCCGCCGTCGGGGGCTTCAGTTTGACGAGCTGCCGGAACTGAAGCTGAATCACCGGGGATGGCACGATCGATACTGGTTAGAGGTTTGTAAAAAGGCTGATGCGCTCATCACCATGACGCAGTTCGAGAAGGATTTTTTTATCAGCAAGGGCATAGAAAAGGAAAGAATATTTCCTGTGGGGGTTGGCCCGATACTCTCGGAGGTGCACGATGGGAGGGCATTCCGCCAGGAGCACGGTCTGGGGGATAGGCCGATGGTTCTTTTCCTCGGAAGGAATCACCTCATCAAGGGTATCAGAGAGCTTCTCGAAGCTGCGGGCCCGGTATGGAAGAAACATCCAGATGTTGAGTTCGTCTTTATCGGGCCACTCGAGGGTGAGGCCCGATCCGTATTTGAGACACACAAGGATTCTCATATTCATGTCCTTGGTACAGTCAGCCGAAAGGAAAAGACAAGTGCTCTCGAAGCCTGCGATATCATGTGCCTCCCATCTTTGAACGAGAGTTTCGGAGGAGTATTCCTTGAAGCCTGGTATTTTGGTAAGCCGGTCATTGGTGGTGACATACCCCCGGTGAGGGAGTTAGTAAAAGATGGTTGTGGTGGTTTTCTGGTCCTTCCCGAACCAACTGAGATCGCGGAAAAGATATGTAGGCTTATCGAGAGTCGGGATCTTTCAGAAAATATGGGTGAATGGGGCAGGAAAAGGGTATTGGAGGAGTACAGCTGGAAGAGGATCGCAGAAAAGATCTCGAATGTGTATGGTAAGCTGGTAAGTGGTGAGCTACCCTTAAATCCCAGACGTTTTGAGGACGATGTTTTGTGAATAATAAACTGTTTTCTATACAAGTTCAAAAATTCTACCAGGCTTGCAGGAGGTCTGTGAAAAAAGTTTTTGAAGTGCCTGAACGAAGAGAGACTCTTTCAGAGATCTCTGCGGCATGGTTTGACAAGGCATGTGTGTATGCGGTGTTTAAGAGGCTGACACAGAAGGGGTTGTCTTTTCATTATGGATAAGAAATCGCAAGGAGTAGTGCTACCTCTTTTCAGTATCTCTGTTTCCATTTCACTCATTGTTGGCTTTGTCAAAGCCTTATTGCAAATTTTCAGCGAATCGTATCTCGAGTTTTCACTGTACAATATCTCCCTCCTCATTCTGAGAAACGACCTCACTTTTTCCCTTCTTTTGGCGCTAGCCATCTGGTCCCTCGTTACCATCCTTCACCTCTTTCTCTCCAGGAAGAAGGATCTCGCAGGGTACAACGAACTGTTTTCCATTATCATGATCTTCATCTTCCTTTTCGTGTTCCTCGGTGGAGGGTTTTACTTGAACAGGACGGGCGTTATTCCCCCCTTCTTCTCAGTAGCGGGCTTTCTCACAAATGTCCTCTACACGGTGGCCGTCAGCTTGGCGAGTTTCGTGATCTTCCTCCTGAGGCGGAGATTGCACAATCTGATCAGGCCCCTGGGATCCCTCTCATGGCGGGTTCATGGACTGGCACTTTCTCTCGTCATAGTGACCGCACTGGCGATTCTTCTCGTCATGTACCGGGAGAGAACACAGAAGGAGAAGTATGCGTCAATTATCTTGATATCTCTTGACACCCTGCGAGCCGACCACCTCGGTTGTTACGGCTACGAGCGGGAGACGAGCCCTCACATCGATGCATTTTCAAAGGGGTCCGTGACCTTCCGGAATGCGATGAGCCCATCTTCCTGGACTCTTCCATCCCAAATGTCACTCTTCACCTCTCAGTATGATCTTGAGCATGGAGCAGCGAAGGAATTAGTGCAGATCGACACGGAGAGGAGAGGCCTTATGTTCGCAGAGTTGCTTAAAGATAAGTTCTATACGAATGCCGCCTATACAGGCGGCGGGTGGCTCGATCCCCAGTATGGATTCGGGAAGGGCTTCGACACCTACTCATTTCAAGAGACCGACTACAGAGATCCGATCCCAACGAGTGTATTCGAATTCATCGAGAAAAATAGAGACACGACCTTTTTCCTGTTCCTTCACACCTATTGCATACACAATTACTTCTCCCCTTCCAAATACAGCGAAATTTTCGATTCCGAATGCAACGGAAAGTTTTACAGGTGGCAGGATATTCAGAAATTCATACGATTGTTCCGTATTTCACCTCTTGAAAAACCGTCGGAAAAGAAAGAGCTACAGCACCTGGTGAATCTCTATGATGCATCGATCAAATACGTCGACGACCGACTTGGAGCTCTGTTCCAAAAACTCGAGGAGCTTGGAATATACGATGATCTCATGATAATCATCACCTCAGATCATGGTGAAGAGTTCGGTGAGCATAGACATACATTTCATGGACATGCCCTTTATAACGAGTTGATACACATACCTCTCATTGTCAAATTCCCGGGAGGCGAGTACGCTGGAACAGAGGTGGAGACTGTGTTCGGACTAATCGATCTCGTGCCTACGATCCTGGAGTATCTGGGCTTGGAAACCCGGTCGTGGATGAGAGGGAGATCGGCGATGTCTGCCATACGCGGGGAAAGCATAGAAGATCTTCATGCATATTCCGATCTGCTGAACAACGAAGTCCTGAAGTTTTCTCTGAGAACTAACCGGCACCACCTCATTTACGAAACGATCGCAAGTGGATTGAAAAAGGAAGAGTATGGTAACTTCATGCTCTTTGACATCGTAAACGATCCGGCTGAACAGCTGGACATTGCCGCTTGGGATAGCGAGATCTTTAACTCACTGAAGGAGGAGCTTAGGTTAATGATGTTTCAAATGATGCCAGCGAAGCTGGAGAGACTCGAGGAGGTGAAGATGAGAGTGGATCTCAAGAAGAGGTTGAGGGCGATGGGCTATGTTCAATGAGGAAGAGCATGATGCGATTACTTTAACCGTGTTTTCCGGTTGAGTAGTAGGAGCTCCATGTCTTGAGGTAAAGCGTATCGGTTGAGATACCCGCTCTTTCAATAGTGTTAAGATAATCAGTTATGTATGATTCGATTTTCTCCGGGTACCCCTCGAGGAAATCTAAGATATGTTGCTCGAGCAGAATCTCAAAAACTGTCCGGTTCCATCCGTTCTCGGCCAGCTCGATTGCAGATAGAAACAATTGGTAATAGTTGTCACCTATTGTTCTCTCTGACTCAAAAATTCTTGTCTTAAATTCAAGGTATGCCTCCGGAAGTTCCCGGCACTTCTCGTTCATCACATTATGATACCTTGAAAGAATATTGTGCGCATCATATAGAAGTGTGTTGATCTTCAATAGGCGGGGAAATCTTCCTCCAATAGAGGAGAAAGCCCTGGCAATTGGTTCAACCCTTGCGTCAATGAACTTATATTGAGGTGGTGTTTTAACATCCTCATCCGATGTGATCATGCCATCTTCTTTGAGAGATCTATATATAGAGCTGCCCCTGTAAGCCTTGAGTACATTCGAAAAATGATAAATGCAGTAAGTTTTATCTATTAGTTTTAAAAAATAAAGGTTTTTCTTTAGATCATCGAGAGTTGTATAAGGAGTGTACATGATAAATCCTATGATATCGAAAACATTTTCTTCTCTGAATAATAGGGTGGCCCTTATGTTGTCTTCTACTGTTGCCTTTTTTCTCATGACTGCAAGGTCAGAATTTGAACCAGATTCAATCCCCAGAAACACCACATCCAGACCGGCCTGTTTCAGCTCTCTTATTAACTCACGGTCATCCTTGGTAAAGGTCTCTGTGCGGAAGTTGACCTTCCAGGATATCTGAAGATTTCTTTTCTTCAATTCATCTTTGAACTCGATCATTCGCCCCTTACCCTTCGCACCTGGATCCTCGAAGGAACTGTCGTGTATGTTGAAAAAGAATGCGTCAAAGTTCTCGACAAGAAATTCTATTTCGTCCACGACATTCTTGATGGACCTACCCCTCCATCTTTTTC
>JBHIFB010000104.1:0-11606 GCA_046760905.1 Candidatus Glassiibacteriota bacterium
ATAATTGATTGCTTTCTAGAAGAGGTGAGATGATGCACGCAACACGCTGGGTTTCAATAGAATACGATAGCAGTGATGCCGGATTGATTCATCACCCGGGTTCCTTGATTCGTCAGGGAAGCAGTGGCCTGTCCACATAAGTGGACAGGCACTGTTTTCAGTTGTAGAGGGAATGCGCATATTAGAATCCAGGCCCTCCAGAGACGGCAAATTTATCTTACCCAGGGCCTGTCCGGCACTCCGTTGATTTTGTTCAGGTATCGCCCGAGCATGAAAAGATAATCGGAAAGACGATTGAGAAAGACGATCACCCCTCGCACAGGCTCAGAATCGCTCCCTTCCCCTGCCTCATCCAGCAAATCAACCACATGCCGTTCGGCTCTCCTGCACACGGTTCTGGCTACGTGTGCCAGGGCCGCTGTCATGTGCCCACCGGGAAGGATGAACCCTTTGAGATCAGGGAGCTGTTTTTCCATTCTATCGATTGCAGATTCAAGTAACTTTGTATGGGCTTCACCTATTTTTTCCTGGTCTTTGAGTGGTGGTGGGCCCGATGCGGTAGCAAGCCAGGACCCGGCTAAAAGCAGGTTGGATTGGATGAGGCTTATCTCCTCGGAGATCGAGGAGAGCTCATCGGTGAGAGTTGCAAGCAGTGCGCCGAGGACTGAGTTGAGTTCATCCACGGTGCCGTATGCCTCTACACGTTTATGGCTCTTTGCGACTCTTTCACCACTATACAGGCTGGTCTGTCCCCTGTCTCCGGTGCCTGAATATATCTTCATCAGTTATCGGACTCTCCCTGCCTCACAAGCGGTACGAAACGCACCGATGTGATGTTCTTACGGAGGATTTTCCCGTTGTGCTTTGTTACGAGTACGAGCTCCTGAACTCCGCCTCTGGGGCCAAGAGGTATTACAAGCCTTCCTCCTTCCACAAGCTGCTCCTTGAGCGCCTCTGGTATACTGTCGGCTGCAGCCGTGACGATGATCGCATCGAAAGGTCCTACAAGAGGTAGCCCTTTCCAGCCATCAGCGACTGTGACCTCTACGTTTAGGCATCCGAGCTTTTGGAGCCTCCGTTTGGCCTGGACTGCTAGGTCGGGAAGGATTTCTATTGTATAAACCTCTTTCGCCAGTTTCGAGAGAACCGCCGCTTGATAACCCGATCCTGTACCTATTTCAAGCACCTTCTCATCCCCTTCCAGCTCCAGCAACTCAGTCATGAGTGCGACGATGTAAGGCTGGGAGATGGTTTGCCCCTGCCCGATGGGAAGTGGATAATCACCATAAGCCTCATTCTGAAGGTCCTCAGGAACGAAGAGATGTCTAGGCACAGTCCTCATCGCCTCGAGCACCCTTTTGTCCTTGACGCCACGAGAGACAATCTGCTTCGAAACCATCTCGTTACGCTTCCGTGTGAATTCCTCATTCGTGACGATATTCGTGTCGAAGAATGAGCTCACGGTGAAAATCAGCAGTACTGATAAAACCGCCAGCGCAATGAGTGTCATTCTCGTTCCTCTAAGGGGCACTGCTCATCCGATACTCGCTCAGATTATTTTTTATCACTCATAAACGGCTTGAAAAGATCGATCGGTACAGGGAAAAGCGTAGTCGTGTTACTTTCAGATGCCACCTCGGTCAGGGTTTGAAGGAACCTGAGCTGAAGTGCCATAGGGTGATCACCTATGACCGTCGCAGCTTCAGCAAGCCTTTTAGAAGCCTGAAACTCACCTTCCGCGTTTATGACCTTTGCTCTCCTGTCTCGCTCCGCCTCGGCCTGTCTCGCCATGGCTCTCTGCATCTCCTGGGGAAGATCAACGTGCTTGATCTCGACCGCAGTGACTTTTATCCCCCAGGGATCTGTCTGTTCGTCGAGTATACTCTGGAGCTTGGCATTCAGGTGTTCCCTCTCGGATAGGAGCTCGTCGAGTTCATGCTGTCCCAGGATGCTTCTCAGAGTAGTCTGGGCGAGTTGGGAAGTGGCGTAGAGGAAATCCTCCACAGCAATGACTGATTTCTCAGGTTCCATGACTCTGAAGTAGATGACGGCGTTTACCTTGATGGAGACATTATCCTTGGTAATCACATCCTGCGGTGGTACGTCCATGGTCACCAGCCTGAGACTAACCTTGACCATTCGGTCGACTATCGGTATGAGCAAAAAGAGACCAGGTCCCTTTGTTGCGACAAACCTTCCGAGCCTGAAGATCACACCTCTCTCATATTCCCTGAGCACCCTCACAGCACTCATGATTAGAAAAATGAGAAATAAGACTATTACACCAATGAAAGACATGTAAACCTCCCTCTTTGAATGAAAGAATTACCTCTTCTCTTCAGGTTGTTCAGCGCTTTCGACTTCGAGTTGCATGTGGCTAAGTCGGATAACGCGTACTTTCTCTCCCTTCCTTATGGGATGTTCAGAGTGGGCCCTCCAGAGCTCCCCGTCAAGAAAGACCTGTCCGTTCGGGTCAAGTTCTGTCTTAGCGACGCCAATACCCCCTATAGTGGCTTCCTTTCCTGAAACGGGCTTCCTCCTTTGCGCCCTCAGGCCCATACCCACGGCGAAGAGGAAAAACAAAATGGTGATGATAACCGCAGGCACTATGACGGTCCAGGATATGCGCAGGAAAGGCACAGGCGTGTCTATGAGCATTATCGAACCGAGAATCATGGACACAGCTCCCCCTACTGTAAGAAGACCATAACTGGTGATCTTAATCTCAGCAATAAAGAGTATGATAGCAAGGAGAATGAGCAGCAGTCCGGCATAATTGATTGGAAGCATCTGGAGTGAGAAGAACGCGAGTATGATGAATATCCCTCCGACTACGCCTGGAAGTATCGAGCCAGGATTGGAGAGCTCGAAAAAGATTCCGTATATACCCAGCATTAGTAGTATGTATGCGATACTCGGGTTCGATATTACATTCAGAAGGCGGTACCTCAGATTCATCTCAACCCTCGTGATTGTCGCCTCACTCGTCGATAATGTCTTTTTCCCCGAAGCGATGTCTACCTCGAGGCCATCGATTGCTTTAAGAAGGCAGTCGATGTTTTCACAGATATATTCGATCACACCTTCTTCGAGGGCCTCATCAGCAGTAATCGAAACAGATTTTCTCACCGCTTTCTCGGCCCAATCCGCGTTTCGCTCCCTCTTCTCGGCTATTGAACGGATGTGTGCAACGGCATCGTTTACTATTTTCTCCTCCATGGTGCTTTTGGTTTCCGTCGAGTCCTCCTCCTGGGGCGCACCTATTCCCATCATCACAGGGTGGGCGGCACCTATGTTAGTACCGGGAGCCATTGCAGCGATATGCGATGCAAGTGTTATCCATACACCAGCGGATGCGGCCCTGGACCCTGCGGGGTACACGAAGACGCAAACAGGGACATCGGCTGAGAGCATACGCTTCACTATTTCACGCATCGAAAGATCGAGTCCGCCCGGCGTATCAAGTTCTATTATAAGACACTCGGCTCCTTCTTCTTCAGCCTTCTCTATCGTCTTACCGAGATATTTTGCAACAACAGGATTGATTATTGCATCCACCTTGGTCACATAGACTGTCTGCGCCGAAGCCCATACGGTCGGCCAGATGAGTAGCGAGGCCGGCAGAAGGCAACGAACTATCCTGAATGCAATTCTATCAACCATTCGAGTTTCTCCAGAAGCGCCTCTTCAAAAGAATCGAATCTCACCTCTCCCACATACCATGATATCGGATCATCCCTGCTGATAGGATTCTCGGAATCTATGCTATTCAGATTCTGCGCGATCTCATCGAAATAGGAATCTACGACTGAAGGATCACTCTCTCCAACTGCGAGATCGAGGAGTGCCGTGGAAAGCATCAACCTGACATCTATGATGTCCACGCTGCTTCTGTGGGAGAAAGTGAATGAAGCGTCGTCCTCGATCACCGCTCTCAGGGTTGCTGAAGCATCAATGGATTCCCCTTTTGAATTCAGGACGGAGCCGAGTCCCGTCCTGGCCTCGTTCCTGACCTGTTCATATCCCGCGGCCAATGACAGTCCGACTGCATTATTCAAATCGGTTTCTGCCTCATCCAGCCTCCTAAGTTCTAGATAAGACCAGCCTCTACCGTTATGCGCATCAGCCCAACTGGAGTTCTGGCCCAGTGCCTCCGTGAATTTACCGACCGCTTCTTGGTAATTACCGTCTTCGAAGAGAAGCCATCCTTCTGCAGTGATCTCATAAAACGGGCTCGAAGGATTGGAATCCCCTCCGCAAGAGAGTATGATCATCGAAAGAAGCATAATGAGATATTTTATCGTCATTTCTATCCCCTCGGATGATACTTCCTGTGTATCTCCTTCAGCGCATGCCTGGATGTGTGTAAGTATATTTGTGTCGTGGATATGTCGCTATGCCCCAGGATCTCCTGAACGACCCTCAGATCCGCGCCACCCATGAGGAGGTGAGACGCGCAGGAATGCCTCAAGGTATGCGGACTTGCTTTTCCCGCCAATCCACAATGCACCAGGTATTTCCTCAGGATCTTCCAGATGCCCATGCGTGACAGAGGCTTTCCCCTCATGTTGAGAAACACACAACCCTCGCTCTCCTCAGTTTCAAGGAGCGGTCTGGTGGAGGTGAGGTAATCTGTGAGCGCACTCACGGCCTTGTCCCCAACCGGAACAACCCTTTCCTTCGAGCCCTTTCCCATGACGCGCACGGTGTTGGATTCGAGGTGGAGATCGGCAAGCTTGAGGTTGGTAAGTTCTGAGACCCTCATGCCGGTAGAGTACATCAACTCCAGCATTGCCCTGTCACGTATGGAGGCGGTGTCATCGCCGCCGGCCGATTCCATGAGGGAGAATGCTTCCTGTATACTTAGTGTTGCGGGGAGTTTTTTCCATGTGTTGGGGAAGTCAATCAGATCAGTGGGATTAATGGAAATCCTGGACTCGGAGACCAGAAAAGAGAAATACCCTCTCAATGAAGAAAGCTTCCTTTTTATCGATCTTGCTGAGAGTTCTTCATCCTTTAAAAAATAAATATATTCCAGGACAGTTTCCCTGTCAACTTTAGCTATGTCATCAATGCCTCTTCGTATAAGAAAGAAGATGAAACCGTGTACATCCCCGAGATAGGCCTGCACGGAATTTGACGACAATCCCTTCTCGAGCAGGAGGTGGTCTGTATAAAGCTCGATGAGAAAACCCGATCTGATGAGATCCCGGACGTTTTCTTCCTTGTAATCAATTCTCTTCAACGGATCCTCCGATATGTTCCTTCAGCCTCTCTGCAATCTCGAGTGAAAGGCCGCATTTCTCCGCTATCTCGTCGGCAGTTGCTGCAACGAGCCCCTCGATTGTGTCAAACGCATCGATTAGCTTCTTTTTCCTCTTCGGTCCAATGCCCTTCACTTCATCGAGGAGAGACTGGCTCAAAGTTTTCTCTCTTGACCTCCTGTGATATGTTATAGCAAACCTGTGGGCTTCATCCCTCAGGCGAACAAGCAGAGAAAGGGCTTCAGATCGCCTGGAAAGATGTAGCCCTTCGGCTACACCAGGCAGGAAGAGCTCCTCCTGTCCCTTCGCAAGTGCAATGAGTGGCACTTCGAGCTCCTTACCCTCCAGTGCCTGAATGGCAACGTTGAGCTGACCCTTGCCACCATCTACAACGATGAGATCCGGAACCTCCTCCTCTCCTTTATTGCATCTTTCGGCATACCTGCTCACGATCTCCTTCATCATGGCAAAGTCATCCTGCCCTCTTACTGTCTTTATCTTGAACTTCCTGTATTGTGACTTGGCCGCCTTACCGTTTTTGAACACGGCAACCGAGCCAACGGCGTAAGAATTGCCAAGGTTGGAGACATCGAAGCATGCTATCCTCTCGGGACGAGTATCCAGCGAAAGAACCTTTCTCAGTTCATCCAGTTGGCGATGAGACTTTTCGATTCTCTTCTCTCTCTGAGTCCTAAGCTCTTTGAGAAAGAGGCTGGCGTTTCTCTCGGCAAGCTCAAGTATTTTCTTCTTCTCGCCTCTTTTCGGGAAGATAACTTTGATCCTTTTCCAATTGTGCTCCTGCAGCCAGCTCTGGATGAGCTTGAGATCGTCGAATTCCAGGGGGAGGAGAAGTTGGTCGGGGAAGTCACGATCCCTCATGTAGTATCGTGCCATGAAGAGGGAAAGTATCACGCTGTCGGAGGAATTTTTTACATTACCCATGTAGTGATGCTCGATACCGAGGAGCTTTCCTTCGCGTACGTTGAGGATAACGCCACATGCGAGGTTGACGTCTCTTGATATGGCGACGACGTCGTAATTGCCCATCTGAGTCGAAAGGGCCCTCTGCTTCTGGCTCACAGCTTCGATTGCAAGAAGCCTGTCTCGCAGTAATGCCGCCTTTTCGAACCTAAGAGACGTCGACTCCTCTTCCATCCTCCGGCCGATTCTTCTTTTCACCTCCTCCTGCTTTCCCGACAGAAACAGGCAGACTTCTTCGATCATGCTTCTGTATTCATCTTTTGACTGATGCCCGAGGCAGGGCCCCAGGCATTTCCCGATGTGGAAATCGAGACACTCACGATCAGGTCGATCCTGGGGAAGATTATGAGAACAGGATCGTATGGGGAAGATTGTGCGGAGCATTTTTAGTGTGGTCCTCATCTTCGTGGCAGCCGTGTAAGGACCGAAGTATTTGGCTCCGTCTTTCGCTACCCTCCTCGTCACAAGAATTCGCGGAAACGCTTCCTGTAAGGTGACCTTGATGTATGGATAGCGCTTGTCGTCTTTGAGCTGGATGTTGTATCTAGGTTTATGTTCCTTGATCAGGTTGCTTTCGAGTATAAGCGCCTCCACTTCCGAATCCGCATTGATGTGAGCTATGTCCTCGACTTTCTCCATCATGAATCTGGTTTTTCTATCCAGATTGTGAGTGTGCTTGAAGTAGCTACTGACCCTTTTTTTCAGGCTCTTCGCTTTTCCGACGTAGATGATCTCTCCCCGCGAGTTTTTCATCATATATACACCGGGGGAATCAGGCAGTGAATCCGTCTTTTCTTTGAGGTTTACTTCTCTCATCGATACCGACCGATGGATCAATTCATGAAACGTGAATTCAAATAATTTTAAAGGTGATAACAGGTTGCGTTTAAAATATAATACCGCTTAAGTAGGTAGACAAGTTCGAACGCCTAATTGTCGAGGATTGATTTGGTGGAGCAGAGCGGATTCGAACCGCCGACCTCATCCGTGCGAGGGATGCGCTCTCCCAACTGAGCTACTGCCCCACATCATATAATATTTGCCTCCGGCTTACGGCATGTCAAGCGAGAAAATGAAGGCGGATCTCACCAGCCCTTTACCGGCCTGTTGACAGGATGCTGAGGCATTCTTCCCTCCAATGCATCTATGAGGTTACTTACGGCTATCTGAGCCATCCTCTCACGTGTCTCCTGCCCCGCACTGCCAATGTGGGGTGTGAGCACCACGTTGTCCAGTTCAAAAAGTGCCGGATTCACTTCAGGCTCATTCTGGAAGACGTCGAGACCGGCAGCTCGTATCCTTTTCTCCTTGAGAGTCTGGTATAAGGCCACCTCGTCAATTACCTGGCCTCTCGAGGTGTTGATGAGTATCGCATCCTTCTTCATGATGGAGAGCTCTTTCCTTCCTATCAACTGCCTTGTATCATTCACGAGCGGCACATGCAGGCTAACCACATCCGAGATTCTGAGAAGACGCTCGAGATCGACACGTTTCGCTCCAAGTTCATTTTCGATATCTTCTCTCTGCCTTACATCACAATAAACCACTTTCATGCCAAATCCATTCGCCCTCCTGGCAACCGCCCCGCCGATGCGTCCCATCCCCACAACTCCAAAGGTCTTCGCAGCCAGGTCGAGGCCCAAGAAAAGGTCCGGCATCCACCCGTTGAATCTGCCGGATCGCACGAATCGATCAGCCTCGAGGATCCTTCTCGCAGCACACAGAAGTAGCGACCAGGCAAGGTCCGCTGTCGCCTCCGTGAGCACATCTGGTGTGTTGGTAACGAGTATGCCTCTTTGCGTTGCCTCTTCGACATCTATATTGTCGTATCCAACGGCATAGTTCGATATCACCCGGAGCTCGGGCAGAAGCTCCATCACCCGCCTATCGATCCTGTGAGAGAGCAGAACGAGCATCCCATTCACCTCCGGGTGCAACCTGGCAACCTCAATGGGCTTTTGAAATATGCCGATGCTATACGTTGTGCAGCTATCGTTGAGTTTGGTTTTCTCAATCCCGACGATGCCTTCAGAGACAATCACCTTGAATTTCAAGCATTCCCCCTTCAATTTGATGGATCAGGTATCATACATCTCGGTCGATGAACCCTCTCCTGATCCTGAGGAAACTGCACTTCAATTTCCCTTGACAGTTTTATCATATTTGAATTATCGTTTGTGTGAGAAGTTATAGTAAATTACTGAATGATTGAATGAATCGCAACGGGGTGTTTTTGTGAAGGAACCATACGTAACGATAAGAAACATCGCCCAGAAAACTTCGCAGTGGAAGAAGCTGATCGAACCCTACAATACACATGTAATGGAACTCTATCCGAGGGCGAGCGCTCTTCTTGTGATTGACATGCAGAACTGTTTTCTCGAGGAAGGTTGTTCTGCTTGGATGGATTCAACGCCGGCAATAGTGCCGAATGTCAAGAAGCTCATCGAGGTATACAGGAGAAAAGGGCTTCCTGTAATATTCACCGCTCATGCCCATGAGAGTGGAAAGCTGGATGGTGGCATGATGTCGAGGTGGTGGGGGAAACTGATACTTAAGGGAACGCATGACGCGGAACTTTTCACCGAGCTCAAGCCGCTCTCAGATGAGAAAGTAATCTACAAGAACAGATACAGCGCCTTTTACAATACAGACCTGGAAACGAATCTCAGGTGCTTGGGTGTGGCGGACATGGTCATAACCGGTGTCATGACGAATATGTGCTGCGAATCGACTGCCAGGGATGCGTTCTTCAGGGATTACAGGGTCTTTTTCCTTATGGATGCGACGGCAGCAGTCAATGAGGAATTCCACCTTTCGACGTTGAGGAACCTTGCCTACGGCTTTGCCTACATCACTGAGACCGCTTCGATTTTGAGAGTTGTTTCTTCACTCTAAATCTCAGGGATTCTCGAGAAGGAATTTCTCTACGTCGATGGCTGCCATGCATCCGGATCCGGCTGCTGTCACGGCCTGTCTGTAAACGTGGTCCTGTATGTCACCGGCAGCAAACACCCCAGGGATGTTCGTCTTTGTCCCATGTCGTGTGATGACGTAACCCTTCTCATCGAGCTCCACCTGGCCATCTAAAACCTGAGTGTTGGGAATGTGGCCGATCGCAAGGAATACACCCTGGCAATCAAGTTCTGTTTTCTCGCCACTTTTCACATCTTCCAGAATGATCCCGCGCACCGTTCCCTCTTCGGAGGCAAGAATGTCTTTTACGACTGAATTCCACTTGAATTCTATCTTCTCGTTATCCATGGCTCTGTTCTGCAGGATTTTCGAAGCTCTGAGCTCATCTCTTCTGTGGATGATGGTGACTTTACTTGCGAACTTCGTTAGAAATATGCCTTCCTCCATCGCTGAATCTCCGCCGCCAACAACGACGACATCCTGACCTCTGAAGAAGAATCCATCACAGGTGGCACAGGTAGAAACGCCCTTACCGATGAGTCTTTCTTCCGCTTCAAGACCGAGCATCCTCGGGCTCGATCCTGCCGCAATTATTACGGTTTTCGTTTCGTACTCTGTTTTTCCCGATATCACCTTCAGTGGTCTGCCGCTGAAATCGACACCGCTCACCTCGCCCGACACGATCTCAGCGCCGAATCTAAGGGCCTGCTCCTTCAACTTGTCCATCAGGATCGGTCCGTCGACCCCCTCGGGAAATCCAGGGAAATTCTCGACTTCGGTTGTGATAGTAAGCTGTCCACCGGGTGTTCCCCCTGCTATAACAAGTGGTTGGAGGTTAGCCCGGCCTGTGTATAGAGCAGCTGTGAGTCCAGCTGGACCTGATCCTATAACAATCACATTCCTCATCTGTCCTCCTGTCAGAATTTCGGATTCAATAGCCTCTAACCTTTCGTATCATTCTTCTGTCCTTCTTCGTAGGTTTCCCCTTCCTCCCGCTTACAGCAATTTTTTCCTCCGCCTCTTCGATGAGTCTCATGATCTCACTTCCCTTTCTCACCACACGTTCCTTCTCACGATATAACCCTGCGGCTTTCCCCGGAGGCAGGCTTCTTTCGGACAATCCCTTTACTTCATAAAACATCACTTTCCCTTTTCTGGTGATTGAGATTGTGTCTCCGATTGCGATGAGGCTGGAAGGCTTGGCCCTTTTTCGGCCTATTTTTACTCTTCCATCCTCACAAGCCCGTTTCGCCCAGGAACGTGTTTTATAGAGCCTTGCAGTTTTAAGCCACCTGTCTAGCCGCATGCGAGACTCAGCGGTATCCTCTCCTTCGGTGACGTTGTTATGTCGCAGCCGTTTACCCATTGGGGACATCACATTAAACTGAAACCGCTCCATCTGTTACATGGAGATTCGGTCTGTGTCATTTAAGTTAATGGCGGAGAGAGGGGGATTCGAACCCCCGAGGGCTTTCGCCCCACACGATTTCCAGTCGTGCTCCTTAAGCCAGCTCGGACATCTCTCCGCAGTGAACTAAATTTACATTCACGGATATGACCTGTCAAATTTCCTGGTTGTTTTCGAAGATTCTATCAGGTAAGTGTATTTCGTGCTGTCACCGGTCCCGGAGAGCGTTAATGAAAGAGTACATTACCTGTGGGGTTCATTGCCAAGTAGATGAGATGTCAGCCGATTCTCTTGATCATGTTTTCTATCTTCCTGACATGACCAAGCTCGAAGTTCATGAGGTGCTCGAAGGTATCTCTTCCTTCGGTCGAGGATACATTCTCAATCTGTGACTTGTAAAAATTGTATGCTCGGTTCTCCTTCTCCAGACCCATCTCGAGGACTTCCAAAGTGGTTTTCTTTTCATCGAGTTTATCGAGCATATCCTTATGTGATTCGGTGATCCTTTCGTTTATATCCGGGAGGTCTTCAGCGAGGAGAGCGTCTTTATATGTTATCCAGCGTTCTGAACGGTGTAATGAGTCATATTGGGATTCGAGCACTTTGAAATGGTCCTTCTCATCCCGGGCGAGGTCTATCAAGGTGTTTTTTATCTCATCATCGTTCACTTTCTCTACAGCCCTCTGGTAGAAGACGTAAGCGGAAACCTCCGCCTGGATGGCGAGCGAAAGGATTTCCAGGACTTCGCTCTTTGACATGGGTTAGCCTCCATGAAAACGTATTAAAGGTGAAATTGTCTACTATTTTTAACAATACACCGGTAAAAAGTCAAGTGGACTATCATTGGAGTTTCCCCAGTTTTTCTGGAACTTGGAGCCCTTAAGTGAGTCGCGAGAGCATTTGGGTACCCATCTTAGGCGAGCAGGAAGGGGAAAACCGCGCGCTTTTAGCGCGGAAGGGGCAAGTCTTTTTCCCCACCTGCGAGCCTTAGTGGTCGCGTTCGCAATTACGGTAACATATTATCACTCTGGGAAGCG
>JBHIFB010000105.1:0-11594 GCA_046760905.1 Candidatus Glassiibacteriota bacterium
GGCAGTGGATGGCAAGAGGGCATACTCTTATCTGCTTGAGCAGTGTAAAATGGGGCCCCGGTTCCCGGGATCGGGGGGCCATGAGCGGGTAATAGAATATCTCTATTCCCACATGCTGGAAAGGGCTGATTCTGTGAGGCTTGAAACCTTCACAGGCATCGATTCGGCAGGGAAAAAGCTCGAGCTCACCAACATCGTAGCTGTTTTCAAGCCGCAACTTGAGTCCAGAATGCTCCTCTGCTGCCATTTCGATACGAGACCCATTTCCGATGAGGCGAAGATGGAATCGGACAGGTCGATACCGGTCCCCGGAGCCAATGATGGAGCTTCCGGGGCAGCAGTCCTGATGGAAGTTGCCAACATACTCAATCTCCATGAGCCCCCGATCGGAGTGGACATGGTTTTTTTCGATGGAGAGGACAACCCGGATAAGATGCTCCTCGGTTCACAGGAGTTCGCCTCGAGGCACCCCGAGTACAGACCCCTCTACGGTGTACTCGTAGACATGGTTGGTGACAAGGATCTTTTGATCACAAAGGAGAGATACTCGAATATGATAGCTCCCGAGGTTGTGAGCAGAGTCTGGAGAGCAGCTGAAGCACTTGGATACGGCCACATTTTCGTGCAGGAGGTTGGTGCTCCTATAATCGACGATCACATTCCCCTTCTGAAAAGCGGCATACGATGTATCGACGTCATAGATTTCGACTATCCTTACTGGCATACACCTGATGACACCCCTGACAAGTGCAGTGCTAATAGCCTCGAGATAGTCACAGAGGTTCTAGTCTCACTCATTTTCGAAGTTCATTGAGCGCTCCCGCTCCCTCCTCCAAGGAGGTGATGCGCGTGATCGAACTTTCAAAGGATGAGAGGCGGCTTGTTCTTTTCTTATGTCTTTTCCTCCTTTCAGGCGCCCTGATCAAGTTTATGAGAGTGGCCTTTCCCGGGATAGGGTCCCGGCTGGGATTGGGGACACGGCGTGAAATAATGCTAAAACACATGTCACCGGCTGACTCACTCGAACTCGCAAATCTTATTGAGAGGTCTCTGAAAGGTACTGTGGAGGAGCCACCAAAATTTCCTCTTGACCTCAATACGGCCGGGAGCAGAGATCTCCAGCTTCTTCCAGGGATAGGAGTGTTCAAGGCCGAAGAGATTTGTAAGCTGCGTGAGCATCTCGGGGGATTCAGAAGTGTCGAGGAGCTCCTCATTGTGAAGGGGATAGGACCGAAAACCCTCGAGAAGATTAGGCCTTATGTAGTCGTGAATCGACTTGATACAGCGGCCACTCCGGGGTTACCCGCTTCACGGAAAGGTCGATAATCTGGCATGAAATCTGCTACGTTAATGCTGGTATCCTGGGATTCAATAGAGGAAAGAAATGATGAAGGACGCCATTGGCGAATTGCTTGTGAAAGAAGGTCTCATCACGAGGAATCAGCTCGAGAAAGCTCTCGAACAACAAAAGATAAAAGGCGGGAAAATTGGTACAAATCTCATACAACTCGGCTATGTCAATGAGGAAACGCTTACCGAGTTTCTGGGAAAGCAGTTTCATGTCCCATCAATTAACCTCTCCAAAGTGAAGATAGACCCTGAATGTACCAGGATGATAAGTGGTGATATCGCGAGGAGATACCTTGCGATGCCCATAATGGCGAACGGTAAACGGATTACCGTAGCGATGGCGGACCCGAATAACATATTCGCTATCGATGGGATAAAATTCGTTACAGGCTTCGAAGTTGATCCGGTGATATGTGCGGAAAGCGCAATCCTTGCAGCTATCAAGAACCATTACCAGGAGGACGACCCGCTTACAAACATCCTCAAGGATCTCGATGAGATGGACATGGAGCTCGTGGAGGAGGAGGAAGAGGAAGAGATAGGCATAAACCAGCTGAGGGCTCAGGTGGAGGAGGCTCCGGTGGTTAGATTGATAAACGGGATCCTTACAGACGCGGTAAAGAGGGAGGCCAGCGACATACACATAGAACCATACGAAAACACCATGAGAGTAAGGTATAGAATAGATGGAACATTGAGAGACATGATGTACCCGCCAATAAGAATGAAGCCTGCGCTTATCTCTCGTGTCAAGATTCTTGCGGATATGGACATTGCCGAGCGAAGGCAGCCTCAGGATGGCAGGATAAAGATAAAAATGGGGAAATCGGTCATAGATGTGAGGGTATCCACGATACCTAGTCTTTTCGGGGAGAAAATCGTGATGAGGATACTCAATCGTGACAGCCTCAACCTCGACCTCACTCAGCTGGGCTTCGAGGATGAAGCGCTTAAGAAGTTCATGGACGCTATAAGAAAACCATACGGAATCGTACTCGTGACCGGTCCCACGGGCAGTGGTAAGACGACAACGCTTTATTCTGCCATTACATTGCTAAACACTCAGGAAGTGAATATCTCGACTGTGGAGGATCCGGTCGAGTATAACCTCGAGGGCATTAATCAAGTGCAGGTACATGCTGAGATAGGACTAACATTCGCAAAAGTTCTGCGGGCATTTCTGAGACAGGACCCCAACATAATCATGATCGGTGAGATCAGGGATCCAGAGACAGCGAACATTGCGATAAAAGCTGCTCTGACAGGACACCTCGTTCTCAGCACGGTCCACACGAATGATGCTCCGAGTGCGCTCATTAGACTTGTAGATATGGGAGTTGAGCCGTTTCTTGTTGGAAGTGCCCTCAATATAGTGATAGCTCAGAGGCTTGTGAGAAAAATCTGTCCTCAATGTAGAAGTTCCTGCAGCTACTCCGAGACCGTGCTTGAGAAGGCCGGGATTGAACCCGGAGAGCTGGATGGCTACACGTTCTACAGAGGGAAAGGATGTACTGAATGCAACAATACCGGGTACAAGGGTAGAGACGGTATTTTCGAAGTGATGACGGTGAGCCCGAAAATCAGGGAGATGATTATCAGGAAGGCATCGAGCACCGAGATCAAGGAACAGGCTGTCCGGGAAGGGATGCTCACTCTGCGGGAAAGTGGTCTCATAAAGTTCAAAAAGGGTTTGAGCACTCTCGAAGAGGTGCTAAAAGAGACATCAATGTAATAATCCGGGGTTAATGGAATAATGATCGAACTCGAGAAGTTGCTAATAGAGGTAGTGGAGAGGAAAGCGTCGGACCTTCACATCACGGTTGGTGAGAGACCGAAATTGAGGGTAGATGGCAGGCTGGTCAACTCAAGCTGTGAACAGATACTTTCAACAAGGGATACTCAACAACTTGCTTACAGCTTCCTTAATGATAAACAGAAGAAACAGTTCGAGATCGATGGGGAACTGGACCTTTCCTTCTCGATACAAAACCTTTCAAGATTCAGGGTGAACCTTTTCAGGCAGCGGGGGAGCGTTGCAATCGCATTCCGCCAGATTCCATTCAACATAATGCACCTGTCCGACCTGGGCCTGCCTGGCGAAGCTATAAAGATGGCGGAAAAACCTAGCGGATTGATACTCATAACCGGACCGACCGGAACCGGTAAGTCGACGACACTGGCAGCCTTCATTGACAAGATTAATTCCGAGAGGGAAGGACATATTATAACAATAGAGGATCCGATAGAGTACGTCCATAAGCATAAAAAGAGTCTCGTGAATCAGAGAGAGGTTGGTACAGATACTAAATCCTTCAAGGACGCACTTAAATACGCACTTCGTCAAGATCCGGATGTGATACTCATTGGCGAGATGAGAGACCTGGAAACGATTCAAACTGCGCTCACGATTGCCGAAACCGGGCATCTGGCTTTTGCAACGCTTCACACATCGAACTGCGCCCAGACAATCAACAGAATAATAGATGTCTTTCCTCCTTATCAGCAGGTTCAGGTGCGAACTCAGCTATCGTTCGTTCTCCAGGGGATAATCTCTCAAGTACTGGTTCCAAAGATCAGCGGAACCGGCAGGGTGCTCGCATGCGAATTCATGATAGCGACCCCTGCCATCCGGGCCTTGATCAGGGATGACAAAGTACACCAGATATACAGCCTCATACAGGCGGGGCAAAAATTCGGGATGCAGACAATGAACCAGTGCCTTTACGGCTTATACTTCAACAGGGAAGTCGCCCTTGATGACATACTCAGAGTGTCGAATGACCCGGAGGAGCTCCTGAGGATGATCGGGGATGCAGGTGACGGCACAAGGCGTGAAAGCCAACCGGCACCGGATCTTGGCGACAACATTTTTAAGACGTTCTGATCGAAGGGAAGCGCGATGGCGGATTTCTACTACAAAGCGAGGACTCTCGATGGCCTGATTCAGTCAGGCACAATGGCCGCAAGGGATCAAAACGAAGTAATATCCCTGCTCCGCCGTCGCAAGCTCATAGTCCTAACCGTGAGACAGAAACCACGCGATCTTACGCTTCCGGGACTGGGGTCGGGTGTCAGGGCCAGGGATATAGTGCTGTTCACCAGACAGTTCGCAACGATGATCGCTGCCGGGCTTCCTCTCGTTCAGTGTCTCGAGATACTCGCAGAGCAAACGGAGCGCAAATCATTCCGGAAAACGATAACAGGTATGAGAAGCGCCGTCGAAACAGGAACCTCCCTATCCGAAGCCCTGGCGAGATATCCCAAGGTATTCTCCAACCTGTATATGAGCATGGTTTCAGCCGGTGAAGCAGGTGGGGTACTCGATGTGGTGCTGGACAGGCTTGCAGTCTATCTCGAAAAATCCCATGCGCTGAGGAGAAAGGTCAAAGGAGCTATGGCCTATCCGCTCCTCGTCATGGTGATCGCCATTCTAGTCACTCTATTTCTTCTGACATTCATCATCCCCTCCTTTGCCAGACTGTTCATATCATCCGGAATGACACTCCCGATGCCAACACAGATAGTCATCGCAATGAGCAATTTCCTGTTGGCCAAGTGGCATTATATCCTTCTTTCATTATTCCTGATCATCCTGATACTGAGAAAGTCTTACAAAACCGATGCAGGTCGGCTGAGGATAGACAGGTTTTTGCTGCAAATCCCTCAGATAGGATCCATACTCCTGAAATCCTCGATCGCCAGGTTTACCAGAACGCTCGGGACGTTAATCGAGAGCGGGGTTGCCATCCTGGATGCGCTGGAGATAACTGCGAACACCTCTGGCAACAAGGTTGTTCAGGATGGTATTCTCGCGACTAAGAGGAGTATCGAACAGGGCGACACGATCACCGAACCTCTGAAAAAGACCGGCGTCTTCCCAACAATGGTGGTTCAGATGATCGGCGTCGGCGAAAAGACGGGTGATCTAGATAGGATGCTTGCAAAGATCGCTGATTTCTATGAGGAGGAAGTGGATGTGGCTATCGCGGCTCTTGCCTCGATCATCGAACCTGTCATGATCGTTATAATGGGGATTCTTGTCGGCGGCATGGTTATCGCCATGTATTTACCAATCTTCAATCTTGCAAACGCAATTCGCTAAGCTGTCGGATTTGATGAAGTGGCGGAGAAATGAATTTCTTTACCGGTGGCAATAGTTCACGTATAGATGTCTCAGTGAGATGGTGGCTGCTGATACGATTTTCAGTGTATTGCAGCATACTCATTCCTGCGATGATCATATACGAAATGCCGCTTACGAAGCCTTCCCCTTACTCGGTGCTTCTCTCTGTTTCCCTTCTCTCAATTTTGGTAGGTACAATGCTGGCAAAATTCAGGGTCGAGAGGCAAGCTCAACTCACTTTTCATTCCACCTTCGATCTTCTCGCAGTATTTACTCTTGTTTGCATTACGGGAGCGAATGTATCACCATTTTCCTTCCTGTTCGTATTCGTCATAGCGGCATCTGGAGCCCTTCTCAATGTTGCCGGTGGGCTCTTATCTGCTGTCGGTGCAAGTATTCTCTATGCCCTTGCATCATTCATCGGTCCTCATGCCGAAATACTCGGTTTTGAAAATCCATTCACCGAAGCTGAAACTATAAAAGATGGTATGTTTATGTTAATAGATGTTGGTCTGCACGCAGCCTTATACATCTTTGTCGGCGTGATCAATGGGCTGCTCTCTGGAAAACTGCAGAAAGCCCATATAGCCGTGTCTGAGCTCGAAGGGGAGTTGAAGCGGTTAAAGTTGGAAACGAGGGATATCCTCACCAACATTGCCAGTGGAATATTCACCTGTGATCTTAAAGAACGTGTGCTTTATATGAATCCTGCTGCAAGAAGGATACTCGGCGCCGGTGATGAGAATATCGTCGGGAAGCCGATCTCTTTTCTCCTCCAGGAACGGTCTCCGAACTTTTACCGGTTCATTCAGAAGAGCATTGCTGGTAGGATGCTCCCCCAGAGAAGTTATGAATTTCAATTCAGGCTCCCCAACGGACGGTCAACGATCATAGGCGCAAGGGCATCCACACTCAGGGACAAGACATCCAAGAAAAGAGGCGTCACGGTTATTTGCCAGGACATTTCACAGAAAAGGGCACTGCAGGAAATGACCATGAAAGCGCAGAAGATGGAGCTCATGGCTGACATTTCAACTATGCTTGCTAAAGAGATTGTTCCCCCGATTTCAATGGTGAAAAATTCTCTGAGGCTTCTCGCTACCGAGGGCAATCATGAGAGCCGTGATGTGGAGAGCATTGAAGCGATTCTGGAACAGCTGGACGGGATAGGGAGGATTCTATGGGATTTCCAGGGCTTTTCGAGAATCAAGGTAGCAGAGTGGAAACCGGTGATCCTTGGCGATGTAGTTCGAGAGACCTTTGATCTCCTGAAACACCACCCGGAGTTTTCACAGGCAGTTCAGATAAGGTTTCAGGGTGAGGAGAGGAAATCGCTCATCTGGGGGGATAGGGAGCTTCTGAAACAAGCTTTCATGAACCTCTTCATTCAGTCTTGCAAGAAGATGGGGAGGAAGGGTCTGGTCGAAGTTGAGTTCTTCCCGCCTTTAGATATACAGAATTCGAAGGGGGGAGCAATAGAAAACGGTGATCATATGATCATCTTAATACAGGAGAATGGTACTGTCATTTCAGAGGAAAGTATTGATCATCTTGGACCGTCCCATATACCAACTTTCTTCAATGGGAATGGCTTGAGGCTCGCCATAGTTGATAAGATAGTAGCTGCTCACATGGGAAGGTTCCTCTACGAGGATGTCGAAGGGAAGGGCACAAAGTTTACAATAATGCTTCCAGTCAAAAAGCCGGCTGAATGATCTCTTGAAATCACCTATATTTCACTATGCAACAAAATTAACCGTGCTGCCAGGTGAAGCTTATTCTTTCAGAAAGGCAGGCATCATCTATCTTATAAGCTGCCGTAAGTTTTTCAGCTGCAATGAAATAAACGTCGTGGCAGGAATCCTCCCCAATGGCATGTGTCTTGCATAATTCGATTCAGAATCATTTTAGATTCTTGTTCGTGCAACCACAAGCCCACTTGATCAACAAAGGAGAAGGTTATGAGGCGCTTGAGAAAGATCAAAGGCTTCACGCTCATCGAGTTGATGATAGTGGTGGCAATCATCGGTATCCTTGCCGCTATCGCTATCCCCAACTTCATCGGTATGCAGAAGAGAGCGAAAACATCCGAGGTGAAATCGTCACTCGGAGAGATGCGGACTCTCGAAGAAGCGTACAGAGCGGAGAATGAAACTTACGTCGGTGTTCCGCCAATGGCACAGATACCGGCGGGCCTCCACACGGATAATGATGCCGATGCCGATAATATGGCTGAGATCGGCTTCCATCCGAAGGGTCTGACCAGATATGCCTACACATTGACTGCGGCTGATTCTTCGTCTTTCACAGCTCAGGGTTCAGGAAACATCGATACAGACGCTGGTGTGGACACCTGGACCATCAACGAAGACGGCACACTGACTCACACGGCGGTGGATTAATCTTAGTTCTTACCGATTTGCCATCGTTGTGAGTTTACCTCAGTGGATCCTTGAACATTTCGGAGACCTCGTCGGCTGCGACGAGGTCTCCTGCTTAATAAGAGGGAGGACATGCAGCGAGTCGCCATATCCCTGAGAAACATCACAAAAAGTTTCCCCACCGGTTTCCTGGGCAGTAAGAAAAGGGAGGTAATTCGTGATCTGGACCTGGACGTGAAGAGGGGCGAGGTGTTTGGGTATATAGGTCCAAACGGAGCTGGCAAGACCACTACAATAGGCCTCATTCTCGGACTGATTAAGCCAAACACCGGAACAATACACATACTCGGCCGCTTGTCTGAGGATCACGAAATCAGGTCGAAGATAGGAGCTCTTCCCGAGCAACCATATTTCTACCCGCATCTTTCAGCGTCGGAACTACTCGATTATTACGGCAGGTTATGCTGTATAGAAAGGGAGGAGAGAAAAAGAAGAGTATGTATGCTTCTCGAAATGATGGGACTTGAGAAACACGCCGGGGTGAGGTTGAGGAGGTATTCGAGGGGGATGTTGCAGAGATTCGCCATCGCACAATCACTGATAAATGATCCGGAAATCCTTATCTTCGATGAACCTTTCTCAGGATTGGATCTTATCGGCAGGAAGGACATGATGAAGATAATGCTCGATCTAAAATCGAAGGGGAAAACGATTTTCTTCAGTACCCATATCCTCTCAGATGTTCAGTATCTTGCAGACAGAGTGGGTCTACTTGCCCGTGGTCAGTTGATTCGTGTTGTGGATGGGGATGAGTTCAGACGGAACTCGACTGATGAGATAGAGATCGAGCTGACGGGAGTCGATGCCCAGGCCATTGACACCCTCAGGCAATTCTCATATGAAGTGGCTTCGAATAATGGTAAAACGGTGCTTTTTGTCCGGGGGAACGAGCATTTTACAAAAATCATGGAACACACTCTCAGAAACGGATACAGGGTTGAGAAAGTGGTTCCCCGCCTCAAGTTCCTTGAGGATGTATTTTCTCAGGAGATGGAGGGCGTGGTAGAATGAAGGTGTTTGCAATAGCACGGAATACTTTCAGGGAGACAATGAGGGATAAAATATTTTATAACCTCCTCATTTTCTATATCGCGATGGTCTCTATCGCGATATTTCTGGGAGGTCTCTCCATCGGTGAGGACGAGAAAATCATCAAAGATATAGGACTGTCCGGCATGGCTATATTTGGGGCTCTCATTACTATTTTTATTGGAATAGGCTTGATCAACCAGGAGGTTGACAGACGCACTATATATACCGTGCTTTCGAGACCTGTGAGCAGGACAGAGTTCATACTCGGAAAATTTGTCGGCCTTTCCACGTTGGTTGTTGTGAATGTAGTTATTATGACCCTCTGCCTCCTGCTTATACTCTTCGGGGTGACCGGTCATTTTGATGTTTCTATCCTCTTGCCGCTTCCATTTCTATTTATGGAGTTCCTTCTGCTCTCTGCCCTTGCCATCATGTTCTCATGCTTATCGACCCCTACCCTAAGTGCCATCTTCACCCTATCCCTATATGTCCTCGGCCATTTGAGCCCTGAGCTCCGGGATATAGGAATGAGTGGAGACACTCTTTTGAACCGTGTCACATCTCTATTGTACAGGGTCATTCCGAATCTGGAGAACCTTAATCTTCGTGAAGAGGCGGTGTACTCCTTGCAAGTTGATTCGTCAGTGCTGGTTTATTCTGTGATCTACAGCCTCTTTTACACCGCGATTCTTCTTGCTTTGAGCGTCTGCATATTCGGGAGAAAGGATTTGAGATAGGATGAAAGGCGTAATAAAAAAGGCAATGATGATTCTACCAATGGTTATTATAATAATTCTCTTGCAGCAGGAGCTCGATGCAAAAAAAGTCACACATGAAGAAGCAGGTACGGTCGAGCAGTTACCGGATCCACAGGTCCTCAAGTACCTTTCACTTGGATTCGAGGAAGTGATCGCAGACTTTTACTGGTTTAAAGCGGTCTTGTATGCAGGATCCGAAGTGGGGAGTATGGATTACGACTATTTCTTATCCCTCATAGATCTCGTGACGGCTCTCGACCCGCAGTTTCAGTATCCTTACCTGTTTGGAAGCATTATTATGTCTGTCGAGGCTGACGACTATGAGGCTTCTGACAGACTGCTCATGAAAGGATTCAGCTTCCACAGAAAGTCCTGGCGATTTCCATTCGGTCTCGGGTACAATTCCTATTTCAATCATGGTGACCCGAAGAAGGCGGCCCGCTATCTGGGGATCGCATCGAAGTTGCCAGAACACCCATCTTATCTCCCCTCACTCGTCTCAAGACTGTACCACGAGGCCGGGAGTTCAGATTTGGCCATCAGGTTTCTCGAGACGATGATACAGGATACTCCCGAGGGAGCACAGAGGAAAAAATTAATGCAGCGCCTCGAAGCGCTTAGAATGATAAGATATCTGGAGAAGATAGCCGATAGCTACAGAAGGGACCTGAGAAAGGAACCCGAGGCAATCGATGACCTTGTAAGAGCAGGATATTTAAGAGCGATACCTTCAGATCCATATGGAGGAGAGTTCTACCTCGATAAGTGCGGCAGAGTTCTATCTACGAGCAAGTTGAGACCCGTCCAGAATATGACACGAGGGGGAGAATCATGATGAGAAAGAGCGTATTAGTCGTTGATGACGAAGAAAACATGAGGAGTATGCTAAGCGACATCCTCGTAAAGGAGGGATACGAGGTGGAATGTTCGCCTGACGGAGAGATAGCACTGAAAGAGATGATGGAGAAGAGCTATGATTTCATTCTGTGCGACATAAAGATGCCAAGGCTCGATGGGCTGGGGCTTTTGAGGGCCCTTCAGGAGAAATCCATGGATTCTACAATCATCATGATGTCCGCATATGGCACCATTGACACAGCGGTGGAGGCCATGAAACTGGGCGCATATGACTATATATCAAAGCCTTTCAAGACCGATGAAATAATTCTCACTCTGCTCAAGGCAGAGGAGCGGGAAAGGCTGAAGAACGAGAATCTCAGGCTAAAAGAGGAGATCAGCAAGGAATACAGTTTCGAGAACATAGTCTCCGGCAGCGAAAAGATGCATCGTGTATTCGAACTGATAAAGAAAATAGCAGATTATAAATCGACTGTGCTCATCTCTGGTGATAGCGGTACTGGGAAAGAGCTTGTTGCAAGAGCCATACATCAGAACAGCTCAAGGAAAAGAAAACCTTTTGTGGCCATCAATTGCGGTGCCATCCCGGAAAATCTCTTAGAGTCCGAACTTTTCGGGCATGTGAGGGGAGCTTTCACCGATGCACACAGGTCGAAAACCGGACTATTCGAGGAGGCCAACGGCGGTACACTCTTCCTCGATGAAATAGGAGAACTTCCTCTGCTTCTTCAGGTAAAACTCCTTCGAGTGCTTCAGGACGAGGAGGTCAGAAGGGTGGGGGATGTGAAAGCGATAAAAGTCGATGTGAGGGTTATCGCAGCCACCACAAGGGATCTGGCGAAAGAGGTCGAGGCAGGGCGGTTCAGGGACGATCTTTACTACAGGCTGAACGTGCTGCCGATACGATTACCCCCCCTGAAGGAGCGTAAAGAAGACATACCGATACTTGCGGAGCACTTTATCAAGAAGTTCAATAACAGGCTCGGACTCAATGTTTCAGGTATCACTCAGGACGCTCTTGACTTCCTCACT
>JBHIFB010000106.1:0-11509 GCA_046760905.1 Candidatus Glassiibacteriota bacterium
TGCGTTTCACTTCCAAGATACGTCACCGTATTTGTGAAACGCAGCACTTAGCTGGATAAAGGATCCTTTCATAAAACGAGTAGGATGTTCACACATGTATAAATTTATCATAATCCTGATCGGGATTCAGTGCGGTCCCGTCCACAGCTTTTACGTTTTACGTTGGGAATCATGGCACAAATGTTGCTCTTTCACTTCTGACGGAGTAGCCTGGGGTAGAATCCTCATTGAAATGTGTGGGGGTGTTACAATCCATTGACAATGCACTCTATTTAGATGTAATATTTAATCTATTAGCATTAAATGAGTTAGATAACGGTAAGGTCGAGCCGGGATTTTCCAGAGCCGGCGCATCCGAAAGCTTCCAGTGCAGGGGGAAAATTTCCACATGACACTATTCTCAGGCAGACGAAGAGTCGTAGGGCTTGACATCGGTTCCAAGCTGATAAAGGCTGTCGAGATAGAACACCTCAAGGATGGTTATCTGGTAACGAATGTGGCAATAGGTTTGACACCCGAGGGGAGCGTCGTAGAGGGGGAAGTAATAGAGAGGGAGGGGGTCATCGATACAATAAGATCGCTTCTCAGCTCAAGTGGCATAAAATGCAGGAATGCTGTTTCCGCTGTTGCGGGAAAGGATGTGATTATAAAGAGAATCACAATGGATAAGATGGAACCGAGGGAACTGAGAGAGGTGATCGGGTGGGAAGCTGAACAGCACATACCCTTTGAGATGGAAGATGTCGTTCTAGATTTCCAGATTATCAAATCTCTCCCCGAAAGCAGCCAAATGGACGTGCTGCTCGTCGCCGCGAAAAAAGATAGGGTTAATGAGAAGGTTGAGCTGCTCTATGATTGCGACCTCATACCAACAATAGTCGATGTGGATTCGTTTGCGTTGACCAATGCATTCGAATATAACCACAGTAATGAGTTGTCCGGTATCAAATGCTTGATGAATATAGGGAAGGAGCTTACCAGCATCATCATTTTCCAGGACGGAGTGCTGCTTCTTGCGAGGGATGTAGCGAGCGGAACAGGGATCTTAACCGATGAACTCCAGAGGGTTCTCGGTATGGAGAAGGAGGAGGCGGAATCAAGTTTGCTCGGGGTGATTCCGGAAGGAAAGAGCGCTGAGGAGATTCAGAAAATCATCTTCGGCGTTTCTGAGAGACTGCTCAGGAACCTTGAGAGAGCCAACAGTTATATAAAAACCACCGGCCTCGGAGAGGGAATCGAGGACGTTTACCTGTGCGGTGGAGGTGCGAAGGTTCCCTGGCTGACAACATTTCTCAGAGAAAAGTTAAACAGGGATGTTACAATCCCTGATCCGTTCAGGTCTATCGTGATGAAGGAGGGCATAGTAGAGGATCGGATCAGGAAAGAGATGGCACCTATAATCATGCTTTCCGTAGGGCTTGCAATGAGGAAGCTGTGAAAGGAACCGTGTCGTGAGGATAGAGATAAACCTTATTAGAGAGAGGCCGAAGAGGAGAAGGGCCGGTCTGAGATTCAAGGGATTTAAACCGGGCCGGTTCATAAAAGCCCCTCCGACACTGCTGATAGCATTGGGGGGAGCTGCTGTTCTGCTCATGCTTGCTGTGCATTTCTATCAGAATCATCATATCGATTCTCTCGATGAGGAAATTCAGCTGGCTCTGGCCGACTCAGCTTCGCTCTCGACCGCGATACAAATGATCAAAGACATCAACTTGAAAAAGGAGGAAATCAAGCAAAGGATTGCGGTAGTGAGTGATCTTGACAAGAGGAGGTATGTGATCCCGATGCTGATGGACCAGGTCAGCACAGCCGTACCCGAATTGACATGGCTCACGAAGTGGACACCAGTCAAGGCGGACAGCAGCGGTAACATATTTGAACTGGAAGGGGTGAGCTTCTCCAATATACGCATTGCCGAGTTTATGATAAGATTACAGCGGGCCCCCTTGATAGATCAAGTTACACTCCTCAACATACATGAGAAGATCGAGGAGGGGATTTCCACTATGGTATTCACATTGAGGTGTTCTTTTATGTATGAATCCAGAACGTGAGGTGAGAACAATGAGATTGCAAAAGATCCCGATAGAGTTTTTGACTCTGACCTGTGCGGTAATACTGCTTATGACGATTAATTGTACCAGGGTGAGAAATACAACCAGCTTCGCAATAGTAACCGGACTGGTCCTGAAATCTCCGGATGAACCAATCGGCGTGGAGGGTGTCAAGGTGTGGATTGAATCTGACAGTGAATCGGACTTACCCTACTATGGAGGAGACGTGACCGTGGCAACTGATGAAGCTGGCGAATACTACGCGAGAATATTCCTCGGCTTCGTCACCCAGGAGGATGCGCTGGGTGGGTTCACATTTGACTCTGAACAACCCCAGTACGTTGGTGACGCACGCGTGCTTTTCTTTTACGAAGATCTGTATTTTGATATGGGGGGAGGAGTGTCGCTCGAAATGGGACAGACGATTAAAATACCTACACTTTACTTGAGCCAGTTCATCCCCTTCGGTGGCCCACCAGAGTGATGATCCTTCATTTTGGGGGGAAATGAGAGGGCTATGGATCTCAAGGATCCTAAAAAACAGAAGATAATTCTTTCGAGCGTATTCGTTATAGGGCTGCTTTATGCTTACTTCGTCTATGATTATGCGCCGAAAGCGAGGGACATAAACCTAAGAGAAGTCCACCTGGCGAGTCTCAAAAGCCACATCAGCAATGCTAGGGCTCGCGTCGAAAAGAGCGATGAAGAAAAAATGAAGCAAGAGCTTCATGCCCTGGAGGCGGAGCTCGAAAGGATAGAGAAGATGCTGCCGCTGGAAGAGGAGGTTCCCTATCTGCTCGAGGACGTGGAGAGGAGAGGTCTTCAGTCTGGCGTGAGCTCAGTCTTGTTCGAACCCAGAGGGGAAACACACTCGGGCCTCTATACCGAACACTTCTATCGTGTATCGGTGAGAGGCGGTTATCACAATATAGGGCTCTTCCTTTCTCGCGTGTCAGGGATGAAACGTATCATTTCACCTTCTGAGCTCTCACTTGTCACGAATAAGGAGAAAGAGGAGACCATTGATCCATATGCAGTCGTAGCCGAATTCGACATGAATACCTATACATCCAACCGGACTCAGATCAGCGAGGCCTCTGAATGAGAATGACTGGACCATCCAGGCATATGATAATAGCGGTATTGTTCTCATGCTTGTTGCTTTTGGGGATGCGTGATTTCACACACGCACAGGTAAATTCTGACGAGTCTCTTGAAGAAGATAAAGTCGCCGGAGAAAAACTCGGTTCCAATCCAGTCACTAGATACATGGGCTCAGTGCCATTTCGCTACCATAGAAAAGGAAGGAGAGATCCATTCATCCCGCTCATGAATACAGAGGGCGATGAGACGATTCCTTCAGTGGCGAGTCTCAAACTAACCGGCGTGATATGGAACCACGGGGAAAGCCTCGCTGTTCTGGAGGATTCGAAGGGGGTCGGATATCCAATGAGAGTGGGGGATCGGCTCGGTAATGCAACGCTCATAGGCATAAAGGAAAATTCAGTGGTATTCAGAGTCGTGCTTTACGGGGAAGTTCATATGCATACATTATGGCTTGAGTCCAAAGAGGAGATGAGACGATGAAAATCCGGAATATTTTGAGTTACTTGATCCTGACTGTTTTGGTCTCCCTTCTCATGGAGAACCAGCTGTGCGCTTATGAGGTTCTGGGGCTCAAGCTAGAGCCCCTTGGGGAGACGACAAGGTTCACTATTGAAACGGACAGCACTTACAACTACAACGAATTCTTTCTCACCTCTCCTCCCAGAGTGGTGATCGATTTCGCGGGTGCAAGGCATAAGCTTTCCAGGGACGTTTTCAAAGACGTGAAAAGGGGCGGCGTGGAAGAGATCAGAACCAGCCAATTCACAGACGATACCGTCAGGGTGGTTCTCGTCCTGTCGGAGCCGAAAGAGTATTCGCTTTTCAGGAAAGAGAACGAACTTATGGTCGTACTTGAGAAAACTGACGGTGACTTTAGTCCGTGGAACTCCTCTTCCCCATCAATGAAACAGGAATCAGAGGAAGAGCCCAAATGGCATTTCGAAGGGAGCGGGGGGGAGGAAGCCGAAGCGAAGAGGATCTCTATGGATTTTGAGGATGCAAATATCAAAGTCGTATTAAGGGCCTTTTCCGATTTCAGCGGCTATAGTATTGTAGCGGGGCAGAATGTGACGGGACGCATTACAGCAAGGATTACGGATGTCCCCTGGAATGAAGCACTCGGGATGATCTTGAAAGCGAATGGCTACGGACTCGAGTACAGAAGCGGAATATATGTGGTCGACAAGCTGGAAAACCTCAGGGCGACCGAACGTCTAGAGGGGTTAGAACCAACCGTTTTCCATCTAAACTACCTGATGGCATCGGATGTTTTGATGACCATACAGAGTATGCTTACCGAGAGAGGGTCAGTGAGTCTGGATGAAAAGACAAATTCCTTGATCGTGATGGATGTGCCGAGCAAGATATCTGAGATAGAATCGGTGCTTCCCATGCTCGACAGAGAAACGAGACAGGTTACTATCAAATCCAAGCTCGTCTTCGTGAACACCGTGGACCTGAATCAGATAGGGATAGACTGGAAAGTCGGTAACATGACCAATCCGAGGACCGATGTTCATGGAGAAGCGTCTACCAAAGGCGCGAGGCTAACCGATCCCTTCCTGCAGCTGTCACTCGGCACCTTCAGGTCTGGCGTAAATATATCCGGCCTTCTTCAGGCGCTCCAGGAGAGCCAGTTGATAGATGTGCAGGCTCAGCCTCAAATCACGACACTCGATAACCTAGAGGCGGAAGTGTTCGTGGGCGAGAGAACACCTATCAGAGTACTGGATGTCGGCGCAGAGACAGAAAGAGCCGCAACCATCCAGCTCATCGAAACGGGGATACGTCTATCCGTCACACCTCACATAACGAACAACAATAAGATCGTAATGGACCTGAAGGCGGAACGAAGCTCGGCCGTACCCGATCCCTCGGAGTTCGGAGTGAAATTCCAGACTCAGGAAGGCAAAACGACACTTCTCGTAGATGATGGGCAGACCGCAGTAATAGGAGGACTCACGACCGTCGACGTGGTGGAGAGTGAAAGAGCGGTCCCTGTGATCTCAAAGATTCCTCTTGTGGGGAGGCTTTTCAGGTTCAGCAGTAAGAGCACGCAAAAGAGGGATCTCCTGATATTCGTAACTCCATATGTCGTTCCTCAAGGTGGGGAGTCATAGCGCCCTTCGGCCACAGAGCCAGCACAAATCTTGCTCCTTCCACCACCTTAGGCTTGATTTTGAAAACCTTGAATTTTAACTTATGCTGCGTACTGTGTTTCAGGGAGTGGACAATATTGCATGGGATATGAAGAGAATGAGCGAAGAGACCTTTTTCGAAATCGTGTTATTTCTTGCTGAGAGATTCAGTCAGAGCTATCCCCAGAGATGGGAGCTCGAAGAGGCCACCGGTTTCCTCCAGGATCAGGGGTATGAGAAAAACGAGATAAAGAGAGCCATATCATGGTTTTTTCTCCAGGCGGAGCCCGATGCTCCAGAGAGTATACCCACTCTGTTCCGGAGATCTTCTCGAGGGTTTCGAGTTCTGAGTCCTCAGGAAATGAACCGGATCACACCCGAAGCATACGGTTATCTCATAGAACTGAGGCGTCTCGGCATAATAGATGATGACGGTCTTGAGGACATCATGGAGAATGCCTTGGCCATCAGCGAGGATACCGTTGATCGCGAAGACCTGGTTCGGATTGTAAACCAGGTGATACATGGATTAACAGATGAGGATATGGGAAAGGCGAGGTAGTTTGCGGATGAAAAAATCCCTGGTCATAGTTGAATCGAAGACAAAGGCTAAGACCATAGGTAGGTATCTTGGAAATGGATTCAAGGTAATGGCATCCAACGGTCACATCGTTGATCTTCCCACCAAGGAGCTTGGTGTCGATATAGAGAACGGTTTTGAACCGAAGTATATAATAATTCCGGGAAGGAGGAAAACTCTCAAAGAACTTAAAACGGCGGCCGAGGGCATGGACACCATCTACCTTGCGATGGATCCCGACCGGGAAGGGGAAGCGATTGCCTTTTTTATAGCCAAAAAGCTCGACCTTGCAAAGAGACCGCATCACAGGGTGCTCTTCTATGAGATTACGAGGAAGGCAGTCGAAGAGGCGATGGAAAATCCTCAAGATATCGATGAAAAAAAAGTCAATGCGCAGCAGGCGAGGAGGGTTCTCGATCGACTCGTTGGTTATCAGGTGAGTCCAATAATCTGGAAAACAATCAGGCCTGGTTTGAGTGCAGGAAGGGTGCAGAGCGTGGCGCTTCGCTTGATCTGTGAGCGTGAGGAGGAAATCGAAAGCTTCGTTAAAGAGGAGTATTGGTCCATCGTTGCTCACCTTGCGACTTCCAAGGGAGAAGAGTTTCAGGCGAAGCTCGCGAAAATAGAAGGCAAGAAACCGGAGATACACACCGCCGAAGAAGCGAGAAGAATTCTCGATGAAGTAGGGGACGGCCCCTTCATTGTCGATAACATACTGAGTAAGGAGAGGAAGCGAAACCCTTCACCTCCTTTTATTACCAGCACGCTTCAGCAGGAAGCGTCAAGAACGTTTGGGATGTCATCTTCAAGGACGATGAGAATCGCGCAAAGCCTCTATGAGGGTATAGAACTTGGCGAGGAGGGAAGCGTGGGACTCATCACTTACATGAGAACTGACTCGATTAGAGTCTCAGAACTTGCCCTCTCGGAAGCCAGAAGCTACATAGAATCCAATTACTCGAAAGAGTATCTACCCTCTGCCCCGAAGAGGCACAGGCAAAAGGGGAAAGTCCAGGATGCCCACGAGGCCATTCGACCGACCTCTGTGCTGAGAACGCCTGAATCACTCAAGAGGTTTCTCACCCGTGAGCAGATGAATTTATACCGGCTGATATGGCTACGATTCGTCGCCTCCCAGATGACACCGGCACTCTATGATGTTACAAATGTTGATATACCGGTGGGCCGATTCCTCTTCAGGGCAAGCGGATCAGTCATGAAGTTCGATGGCTTCCTCACTCTCTATGCAGAGTCGGTCGAGGATCAGGATGAGCGTGATGAAGATGGACTCCTGCCGCCGATGGAGAAGGGGGAAACCCTTTCTTTAAGGGAACTCACTCCCGAGCAGCATTTCACGAAACCGCCACCCAGGTTTACTGAGGCAACCCTCATCAAGGAACTCGAGATCGATGGGATCGGCAGACCTTCAACCTATGCCACTATAATGAGCACGTTGCTCAACAGGACTTATGTGAATGTCGAGAATCGGAAGCTTGTGCCAACAGAGCTCGGCAGAATGGTATCGAAGATTTGTGTTGGGAGCTTCCCGGAGTTGTTCAACGTTGGGTTCACGAGGGACATGGAATCGAAATTGGACAGTATTGAACGCGGGGAACGAAGCTGGAAAGAGGTGCTCAGGGAATTTTATGGGCCGTTCAGTGAGGCGCTGGAAAGAGGGGACGAGCGATCTCAAGAACTCGTGATGAAAGAAAGTGGTCACGATAATCCGGTGTGCGATGCGTGCGGCAAGCCGATGGTAGTTAAGTGGAGTAGGGGTGGGAAGTTTCTCGGCTGCTCCGGGTATCCAGAATGCAAGAACACAAAACAGATAGTGGAGGGAAATGCAGACGAGCAAATAACCGACAAGAAATGTACGCTGTGTGGGAGTGATATGATTGTGAAGGTTGGCAGGTATGGTTCCTTCCTCGCGTGCTCCCGGTATCCAGAGTGCAAATCAACTCAATCCTTGGATGAGGGGGATGAGACGCTGAAGGAGGATTGCGAGGTGTGTGGTTCGGCCATGGTCGTGAAAAGCGGCAGATTCGGTAAATTTCTCGCCTGTTCCAGATACCCTGAGTGCAAAAACACAAAACCGATCACGCTCGGCATACCCTGCCCGAGAGATGACTGCGACGGTGAGCTGTCCCAGAGGCGTACGAAGAAGGGCGGTAGGGTATTCTACGGTTGTTCGAAATACCCTAAATGTGATTTTACCATTTGGGAGAAACCTATCGAAGCGAAATGCCCATCGTGTGAGTTCGGGTACGCATCGCAAAAACGCTCGAGAGGCAAAAGTGAAAATCGGCTGATCTGCCTGAGGTGTGAAAGCGAGTTTCAGATGGATGCATAACCGGAAACGAGCAACTCCTGTCAGAGTGATCGGGGGGGGACTGGCGGGAAGCGAGGCAGCGTTCCAGCTTGCACACAAAGGTTTCGAAATCGAGCTTTATGAGATGAGATTCGGGGGCAAGAAGACCCCTGCACACAATACCTCCGATCTGGGCGAACTCGTCTGCAGCAATTCCTTCAAGTCGTTGGATCTGATTACCCCTAATGGCTTACTCAAGAAAGAACTTAATGTGATGGGATCCTTCCTGCTCGACGTTGCCTTCGAAACCAGAGTTCCAGCCGGAGGTGCTCTCGCAGTGGATAGAACCGAATTCTCCAGAAAGGTCACTGAAACCATCTCCTCGCTACCCGGCGTCAGAGTGATTCCTGAGGAAGTAACGGAAATCTCTCCTGATATTCCAACCATCATCGCATCCGGTCCCCTCACCTCATCACCGCTCGCCGTGAACCTGGGAAAACTTCTCGGTGAAGAAAATCTGTATTTCTACGACGCCATATCGCCGATTGTGGCTGCCGATTCGATCGATACGGGCAGGGCGTATATGGCATCTCGATATGGCAAGGGGGGAGACGATTACCTCAATTGCTCGCTCGACCGAATCGAATACGAGCGTTTCTACGATGCTCTGGTAAATGCCGAGCTCGCGCAACCACATGATTTTGAGGAAGAACGCTACTTCGAGGCCTGTCTCCCGGTGGAGGTAATCGCGCGTAGAGGCAAGGATGCATTAAGGTTCGGCCCGATGAGACCGGTCGGGCTCTACTTGCCTGGTTCGGCTAAGAGGCCCTACGCAGTGGTTCAGCTCAGACAGGAGGACCGAGGCGGGACCATGTGGAACATGGTGGGCTTTCAGACGAGGCTGAAGCATTCGGAACAAAAGAAGGTATTCAGGATGATACCGGCCCTGGAAGAGGCCGAGTTCCTCAGGTATGGCAGCGTCCACCGAAACACATTCCTCAACACGCCGAGAGTCCTCACAGAATATTTCCAGCCCCGGAAATCAGGTTGGGACCTGATTCTCTTCGCCGGTCAGTTAACGGGTGTGGAGGGATACGTCGAATCTATCGCATCGGGGCTCCTCGCAGCGGTAAACCTTTCCTCGATCGTGGATGGTAGAAAACCGCTGCTCCCTCCGGAGACGACGATGACAGGGGCTCTTCTCAGGCACATTCAAACCACCGATCCCGACCACTTCCAGCCCATGAACGCCAACTTCGGTCTTCTTCCGCCAGTCGGATCCGGGAAGGGGAGGGAGAGGAGGAAAAGGCAGGCGGTTAGAGCCCTTGAAAACCTGAGAGAATGGGTCAAAGAGTCACTCATATGAATGTGAAGAGAGAGGAGATCGAGAATTTCGTTTGCTACCTTGACAAGGTCAGGAATCTTTCAACGAACACCCTCTCAAGTTACGCTCGTGACCTGAACCAATTCACGGAATTCATCCAAGACCACTACGGAAAGGCAGCTTACCCTTTCGGAGAAGTTGATCCCGCCGCGATGAGGTCCTTTCTGGGATATCTCAGGAGAAGCGGTTGTGGGCGCCGATCTCTGGCAAGAAAGCTTGCATCAGTAAGGACCTTTTATGATTTTCTGCAGAGGGAAGGATCGGTTTCGCTGAACCCTGCACGGGCAGTATCATCACCCAGGCAAGAGAAGCGCCTCCCTGAGTACCTGAGCATCGAAGAGGTCAGGCGCGCAATCGAGTCTCAGAAGGTGGATACTCTAACATCTTCCCGGAACAGGGCTATCGTAGAAGTCCTGTATTCCACCGGGATTCGCGTGAGTGAGCTGACCTCAATGAATGTCCAAGACATCGATCTCATCAATGAGTCAATTAAAGTGAGAGGAAAGAGAAAGAAGGAAAGGTTCGTTACAATCGGTTCTGTTGCAATCGAAGCCCTGATGAAATATATTACGCTGAGCGAAGCAAGATTTCCAGGTTCAGGGAGGGGAGGGTACCGTCCTGTTTTCCTTAATAGGAAGGGCGAAAGGCTCGGTGTCCGACAGATCCAGAGGATCGTCGGAAGATGCTTCGAACAGGCTCTTCTCAGGAAGGGTTTCTCTCCTCACAGCCTGCGCCATGCGTTTGCCACTCATCTCCTCGAAAGGGGGGCGGATATATTCAGCGTGAAGGAGCTCTTGGGCCATGCTTCACTCTCCTCCACTCAGATCTATACACGCCTCACCTCCCAGCGGTTACTCGAGGCTCACAGGAAATCCCACCCGAGGAAGTGAGGTAGATCAGGCAGTCAAGGGGGGAGGTGTCACGGAGGTGTGACTTTCATGAAACATTTCATCTCTTACAGCGATATAAAAAAAGAGGAAATTGAGGAACTGCTTGAGCTCACTTCGCAGGTAAAGAGACACCCCGAGGCCTACAGTGAATCATTGAGCGGGAAAACTCTCGGTATGATCTTCCGTAAGTCATCGACGAGGACGAGGATCTCTTTCGAAGTCGGTATGTATCAGCTGGGAGGTCTCGCTCTGTATTTCAGGGGAGATGAACTTCAATTAGGCAGAGGAGAGACCATAGCGGACACCGCTCGAGTCCTCTCTCGCTATCTCGATGGTATTATGATAAGGACATTTTCCCAGGATGAAGTGGAAGAGTTATCTGCAAATGCAGGCATCCCCGTCATAAATGGACTCACTGATCTTCTGCATCCCTGTCAGATTCTTGCCGACCTCTTCACTATCGAAGAGGTGTTCGGAAAGATTGGCGGAGTGAAAGTAGCATACATCGGGGATGGAAACAATGTTTTGAATTCATGGCTTGAGGCTTCAGCACTGCTGCCAATAGAGCTGAACGTATCGGTTCCCGAGGGATTCGGTCCCGATGGCGCCATCCTCGATAGAGCATTGGGAAGCGGTTTGGGGAAGGTCAGCATTAAAGGTTCCCCAGAGGAAGCAGCCCAGGGAGCTGACGTGATTTATACTGATGTATGGGTAAGCATGGGGCAGGATGATGAGCGTGACAGGAGGCTCATGGCATTCGAGGGTTTTCAGATCAACTCCGCTCTCTGTGATCTGGCATCCGGGGAACACATCGTCATGCACTGTCTTCCAGCCCACCGTGGAGAGGAAATAACAGATGAGGTCATGGATGGACCTCACTCAGTAGTTTTCACGCAGGCCGAGAACAGGCTCCATGCGCAAAAGGCATTGCTGATAGAACTCCTGGGAGGGGGGTGATAACCAGAGAAGAGGGTACGGAACAGGGGAATTTGTGAGAATTTTCCGAGTTTTGCGGGTCATAGTGGTCCGTAGTAGAGTTTAGGGAAGG
>JBHIFB010000107.1:0-11372 GCA_046760905.1 Candidatus Glassiibacteriota bacterium
TCCCCTGGGAGCATTCCACTGACAGGACAGAAGGTCCAGACCCCGGGTGAAGGAAAGCTCAGGATGGGCGAGGAGAAACTTCCTTTCGTGCCGACTCTCTCTGCTCCCTGGCAAGCTCTGCCAGGTACGGTGTGCCCTGGTCGGTGATGAGCTGGGTACCCGGAACCTTTGCGAGGATTTTCGTGATGAGGTGGGCTACCTCCCGGCCACAGTGGGCATCGGCTCCTCTCTCACGGGAGCCGGTGGCCTATTGCGCCAGCTGCGAAAGCTACGTTCGGCCAGTCCCAGCATCCGGCAGAAGGATCTCACGGTGAGAGCATGACTCCCCTTAAGCCTACAGAAAGCACTGACAAGCCTCTAATGCAAGCATCCTTGTTGGCTTTTCTCTCTTTTGACTCGATCTTCCCTCTGCCCTGTGGACGATAGGGCACACTCACATGGTGATCGATGAGGTTGGTCTCAAGAAAGTTCTGGAAGTGGGATGTATTCCTCCAGGCCAGAAAAGCTCCCGCACGGTCGGTGTAAACAGCTTCCGGTTTTCCATGAAGGCTTATTGCTCCCTGGATGGTACCGACCACAGCAAGAGAAGTAGGCTCTTCGATGAGCCTGTGGGCTACCAGGAAACGTGAGAAATCGTCCAAAATGAGGAGAAGGAACAACCGCCCGGTCTTCATGCGAAGCTCCATGAAATCAATCTGCCAGAGAGCATTCGGGTGGGGTGCCTCGAAACACTCTGGCTTGTAGTCCTTTGGTCTCCCTGAGCGGTGTTCCAGATCGTATCGACCGGCGCTTTCCTGCTCGAGCGGTTCACTTTCGCCTCCGGAAGAGGTTGCTTCCGGAAGAGAGGGGAGCCTTCCTTATGGGTAATTGACATAACATACTGTTCAATGATATAATATAAAAAAAGAATGTAGATTAATCCGGGACTGAAGCATGCATGTACTGACTGGTAAATCTCAAATCTTACTTGTGATTATCTTAGCTCTTTCCTCCTCCTTCATTCCATTAGATCAACTACAATGCAGGAAGAATTTAATTTGGCCCTCCCGAGGATACTACCACACATATAATGACATAAGTCTCTCACTTGCTGACATTAACGGTGATGGAATCCACGATATCGTCACCGGAATGTGTGCCAACTTCGCCTATATTGGAGGATTTCCTGAGCTACTTCGTCTTCCCGTTGGTAGTTACCTTGTTGGTAATCGTGAAGGTGGATTCGAATCATCACATACGATCTTGCGCGACCATTGGGATGAAATAGTTGAAACATGGACTAGTAAGATAATGGTCATGGATCAGAATCGTGACGGGAGGGATGATCTAATCGCCAGCTTGGGGATAGACTATGGCTACCCTTGGCCTCCGAGTTATATCCTGCTTTGTCTGGGTAAAGAAGATGGAAAACTTGAATATCATTCAATTATAGAATATGATCTCTATCCATTGGATGCTGGAAAATTCAACGACGATTACTATCCAGATCTTCTCGTGGTTTATAATTGGGTGGATTGGAGTGAATATGGTGAAATTATTGGAGCACTTGTCAGTTATGGATTTAATACATTTAGATATTTAGACATTAATTCTTATGAAAATTATTATCATGTTAGCTCAGGATTGGGTGATTTAAATAATGACGACTACTCAGATGTAGTGATATTAGCTATTGAGGATCAAGACAGGAAAAGGATACAGGTTTTCCTCTCTGATGGTAATGGTGAATTCTCCTTTCTTAATGGCCCAGAGCTACCATATCTATATCCCAGGAAGCTTTATATTGGTGATATAAATGCAGATTTCAATGAGGATGTGATCATAGCCTACAACAGATGGTTTATGGTTTTTCTTGGGAATGGCAGCGGTTTGTTAAACCACGTAGGAAATTGGCGCATTGTTCCTCTGGAGAGGGAAGGAACTTTTCACATAGAGGATGTGAATGGTGATGGATTTAGCGATGTTATCGCTGCAACGCCTGAGGAAGGCGGTAAGCTAAAGGTAAGGATAGGTACAGATTCCGGCACATTCTTAACCGAATACGAGTATGAAGAGATTGGAGATGGTCTGGTCGGTCTTGGCTTCGGAGACTTCAATGAAGACGGGAACAAGGACATTGTCATGTCATTTAAAGGTTATAATCCACATATCAGAGTATTCTTTGGAAATGGCGAAGGGGAATTTCCACCTTCCATGAGTGATACAGTTAACTTGAGGTTCCCTTCAACTTTCCGTCCAAGGGAATTGATCATTGCTGATTTCAATGGTGACTGCCATGAGGATATAATATGCAGGATTTTCCACAGGTCTGACTTTGATTGCCAGAGTGCGAACACCTTGATACTTTATGGCGATGGAGAGGGCCAATTCGTTGAGCCTTTAACATTCTATTCTTGTTCCAAACCGACTCAAGCTGTGGTAGGCGACTTTAATGGTGACGGATATGATGATTTCATAGTTGCAAACTCAGATTCTAATAACATTATAGTGTTTGCCGGAAATGAGAAAGGAGAATTTAACGAACCGATATTTCGGGATACTGGCAATAATCCACTCACACCGCTAGTGGCCGATTTTAATAACGATGGATTATCTGATATCGCAGTATCAAACAAGGAAGATCATACGGTCTCGATATTACTGGGTGATCTTGACTCACTTCTTGTAGCAAGGAGAGTATATGATGTTGGATACCAGCCTGGAATACCTAGGATAGCAAATTTCAATAAAGATGATCATCCAGACATTTCTGTTCCGCTTGAGGAAGAAGGCAAGATCAAAATAGGATTGGGTGATGGAGAGGGGAATTTTAGTCTTAGTAATGTCATACAAGTTGGTGACCAGATTAAGGGACATGTAGCGCTGGATGTTAATAATGACATGAATGCAGATATTGTAGTGACTAAAGCCCAGACGGGAATGATGAAGATCTATCTTGGAGATGGGTCGGGAAGATTCTTGTTACACCAAAGCTATTCCATTCCGATGAATCCAGGTGCACCACAGATCGCAGATATAAATAACGATTCCATTCCCGATGTATTCGTTGCATTCCCAGGTGCTGGCAAGCTATTTATCTTTCTGGGTAAAGGGGATGGAACCTTCGATAAGAAAGTGAGACCTGTATTGAAACACATACTGGATCCTATACCGGATGATATTAATAGGGATGGAAAAGTTGATATGATTATAGCAAGTTCTGGTTCTGAGGATGAAGATTATCCTTCTATACTAAGAGTATTACTTGGAAATGGTAAAGGCAAATTCACACCAAGCTGGTCATTTCAAAGGTTCTATATGCCTATGATCAGGATTCCACTATTGATGGATATAAATGGCGATGAGTTTAAGGATATAATCTTATCTTCTTTTTACAACGTATATATATTCTTGGGGGATGGAGAGGGCAAATTCAAGGAAATCGGAGAATATAAAGTCGGTAATATGGCCCATACGCCAGCAAGATGTGATGTAGATCTTGATGGATATCCAGACCTCATCGTATCTAATGAGGGTTCCAACGATATAACGCTTCTTCTTAATGGCATTCCGGATGTTGAAATCAATATTGATAAGATTTACTGTATCATACACCCAAAAGGAAATGTTAGAGCAGATATTAGGGTAATTAATCGGACAGACGTTGATCTGCCAATCGAGGGGTTGCTGAGAGTCCGAGACTCAAATGGAGAATGGCTCCCTATTGCAGCACCCATTGAGTGTATTCTGAAAGGCGGATTTGAAAAAGTAATATCGGTTAAAGGGAAAATTCCTGATTATGTTCCTGGTGATACATATCTTTTTCAAGCAAGTGTTGGGAAACCCGGAGATCCATTTTTCTACAGCAGTGATGCCTCCGAATTAGAGGATTGTATGTTAATCAATGCAAGCAAGAGAAAGAATATATGCCTGGAATGCCACTAATCCTCACTATGTCAAACCATACGATAATACCTCATTAAACTCGCCTATCGATTTAGTGAACTTCTTGTGTAGTCGTGCCATAATCCAAATCCTCCTTCATGGTTTGAATTATAGCTCTCAGGTATTCACTTTTAAACTTGAAATTTGCTAAAAACGGTTCACTTTTAATTTTTAGCTGACACTCATTGGCGAACAGCTTGACATTCCTTGAGTTTAATGCTAAAATGTATTGATTGAACAATTCACCGTTTTCTCTCATTTCCTAGGTAGATTGGAGGAAGGAGTACTCACATGCACTCAAGAATTCTTAATGTAGCAGTGTGCCTGTCGTTTGCCGTTTTCGCCCCTGTTCTCGGATTCATCCCGGTTTCCCCAGATGGAGGCGACCAGGGGGCCACAGGTACGCTCACCACACTCGAGGAATCGCTCCTCAACTGGACAACACAAAATCTTGAAAATCTTTCACCGGATGCGGAAGGTGTTATTTCAACCGCTGTCAATCTGGAGGGCACCGAGTACGAGTTGTCCTTGAGGCCACACTCAGTGCGGAGTGAGTCCTTTACTGTCCAGGTGCAACTTGAAAACGGAGAACTCGTTGAAGTCCAGCCACCTGCCCCGGTGACATACCGCGGCGTAGTGTCAGGCATCCCCGGCAGTGTTGCTGCGGCTTCTCTTATGAATGGTCAACTGACGGCTATCATAGATTTGGGGGATGGAGAAATATGGTCTGTTGAACCTCTCTCGAAGTATGATGAAGCGGCCGGGGCACAAGAACATGTCGTATATCGGAGCCTGGACCTGGTCCCGACTGAATACTATTGCGGCACGGACCTCATCGATGTACCAGAGAACATCGAATTCCAACAGCAGGACCGCCAGGATACTGAGGCGGGGATCGGGATAATCGATGAGGGGTCAGATTACCTGCAGAATGACAAGGTGGCCGAAGTCGCCTTCGATGCGGACTACGAGTTTTACCAGGCAAACGGTAGCTCGGTCGCAAACACGATAGCCGACATCGAAAATGTGCTAAACGGCGTCGATGTGATATACCAGAGGGATGTTGAGATCTGCTACAACATCACCCATATCATCGTTCGTTCCACAAGCAACGATCCATACACCGGCAGGGATCCGAGCTCACTGCTGCAACAGTTCAGGGTCCATTGGAACCAGGAGCAGGATAGCATCGAGCGTGATCTTGCCCACTTGATGACGGGTCGAGATCTTTATGGCGGCGTAATCGGCATCGCTTACATGGACGGGGTTTGTAACATGTTCGGTTACAGCTTGTCACAATCAAGATACACATGGAACTTCACCTATCGTATCGCATTGAGCGCTCACGAATTGGGACACAACTGGAATGCATCGCACTGTAGCGGCAACACATGCAAAATCATGTGCCCTGTTCTTGGCGGCTGCTCTGGTATCGTGACCGAATTCGGGCCACAGGCTATTGATGATATAACAACATATAAAGAAACCAGGAATTGTATCGACGATGGCTGTCACACCACGCTTGATCTCGTCGAACCCGAACCCGGCGAGGCTGGAGAAGTCAGCACGTTCAGCGTCAGGGGCGCCACACCTAATGGATGGGTTGGATTCTTCTACGGTCTGCAAACAGGTTCAACGGACATCCCTCAATGTCCGGGGGTGGAGCTCGGCCTGGCCAACGCACACCTATTCGGCATCTCGCGGGCGGATGACGATGGGATCGCAACCTTCGACATAAACGTCCCCAATTACGCCAGCGGTGTGACCGTTCTCTTCCAGGCCGGTGATGCGGCCACTTGCGAGCTCAGCGAGGTGGTGAGCTACTCTTTTCCATAGAAAACCACAGGCCAGGAGCAGGCCTCAACCAGCGGAAAGAGAGCGTGTTCCGGGAATAAGAAATTCGGCAGGCAGTGAAGCTCACTGCCTGCTTTTTTTAAATGTTTTTTCATGCAGTATTACTATGCACCACACTGTCAAAAAAACACATCTCAGGCTGGATGAAATTCGCAAGCCTGTCCACTTTCTGCATAAGAGAAAAATTCAATCGTAAAAGAGTCATTTTGTGGACGGAAAGAGAATAAAATAATTTCATCTTCATCTGCGGTGCCTACAATCTCTCAATCAAACATTTTCAAACGCATTTTCGAGCCGATTGCAGGAGAAAAAACTTGCGCATTTTTTCAAAACCTGTAAAATAATATAATCAAGTTTCATCTCGATTCTCTTCTAACCTAAGCGGGAGGTGCTCAATGAATTCAGGGGAGGAACTTCTCAAAAAGTATAGCCTCGATGAGCTCGAAAACCTTGTCAAGGAAAAGGAAAAACTCATCAAATCCAATGAAATCAAAAAGCTCAAGGAGAAGAGACGGGCACTGAAGAAAGAGATAACTAAGCTGGACAGGCAGATAAAAAAATTGCAATCAAGGAGAAGAAAGAGAAGAACAGGAAGAAGAACGGTGGCAAGGAAGTAAAAGTCAACTCAATCTTTTCAATATATGAATCGGTCTTCCAAGAGCCACTTCAGCAGCCTCCATTAGACTCTCCGGAAGCGTTGGATGGGGATGAACCGTGAGAGCAACGTCTTCAAGAGTTGCAGTGAGTTCGATCGCGATTGCCGCTTCGCTAATGCAATTCGAGGCGTCAGGCCCCACAATATGAACTCCTAGCACCCTGCCGTCACCTTCACTTGCCACTATCTTGACGAATCCGTCGAACTCGCCCATTGTGAGTGCTCTTCCCGAAGCAGCGAAGGGAAACTTGCCAATCACTACTTCATAACCCTTCTCTTTCGCCTCATCCTCGCCCATGCCGGCAGTGGCTATTTCCGGATCGGTGAAGATTACAGAGGGTATGAGAAGCCAGTCCTTCGCACTTGAGAGCCCCGCTATATTTTCAACGGCAACGATTGCCTCCTTAGAGGCCTTGTGGGCGAGAAGCGGTTCCCCGGCTACGTCCCCGATCGCGTAGATGTGAGAGACGTTCGTCCTCATCCTGTTGTCGACCTTGATGAATCCACGATCATCGAGTTCAACACCGGTTTTCTCAAGGCCGAAGCCGCTTGTGTTGGGCTTTCTTCCCACTGTGACCAGAATCTTACTGGCCTCCAACTGCGAGCTGCCTTTCTTTCCCTGGACATCCACACGGTAACCTTCTGGGAGCTTTTCACACCCGGCAACCCGGCTCTCAAGCATTACCTTCACACCGAGCTTCTTGAGCCTCCTATCCACCACTCTCACTAGCTCCGTGTCCGTTCCGGGTAGGAGGCCGTCAAGGAGTTCGACAACCGTCACCCTGCTCCCCAGCTTTGCATAGACGGTTCCTAGCTCGAGACCGATGTAGCCGCCACCCACAACGAGAAGCGTATCGGGAACCTCTTCGAGCTCGAGAGCTTGCCTCGATGAGATGATACCTTCACCGTCGAATTTGAGCTCCTCCAGTTCAACCGGATGTGAACCCGATGCGATCACGAGGTTCTTGAACTCGAGAATGCTCACCCCTCCATCCGTTTCAACACGCGCAGTATGATCGTCAGTGAAATTAAGATTCCCCCGCACAACCTGTATGCCGTTACCGACAAGTAGTTTTCTCACGCCATCGGTCAGTTTATTCACAACACCCCTTTTCCACTCCTGCAGAGCTTTCATGTCGAGACCGACTGATCCGGCTCTAATCCCCATCTTTTCTGAGTGCAGGGTGGAATGATAGAAATTCGCGGCATGGATTAGCGCTTTGGAGGGAATGCAGCCGTGGTTGAGGCATATGCCTCCGGGTGACTCTTCCCTCTCGACGAGAGTGACCTCCCTGCCGAGCTGTGATGCCCGTATAGCGGCGACGTATCCACCCGGACCTGCTCCGAGAATTAGCGTGTCTGTGACTGTCCTGATTTCTCCAACGACCATTTATGCCATCTCCAAAAACAGTAGGTTCGGCTCCTCCAGGTATTTCTTCACTACATTCACGAATTCTGCAGCCTCTTTGCCATCGGTTATGCGGTGATCGAAGGATAGAGACAGATAAAGTACATAGCTCACCGTTATCTCCTCCCCGATTACAACGGGACGCTTCTGCATCCGGCCGACTCCCAGGATCGCCACCTCGGGATGGTTTATAATAGGTGTTCCGAAGAGACCTCCTATCGAGCCGTAGTTCGTGACGGAGAAGGTCCCGTTTCTTAGGTCAGCGAGAGCGATCTTTCTGGTTCGTGCCTCCTCCGTGAGCCTCTCTATTTCCCTCGAGAGTTGGGAAATGCTCTTCTCATCGACACCCTTCACGACGGGGACCATGAGTCCGGCGTCGGTCGCTGTCGCTATGCCTATGTTGTAGTACTTCTTGAGGATTATCTCCTCGGCCTTCTCGTCGAATACGGCATTGAACTGAGGATACAGTTTCAACGCCGGTACCAGGGCCTTCAGGATGAAAGGAAGGTATGTCAGCTTGTAACCCTCCTCTTTCAGAGCCTCGTTCATTTGCTCCCTGAGGCGTACGAGGTTTTTTACATCCACCTCCTCCACATGGGTGACATGGGGGATGGTTGTGTATGCCTCGACCATCTTGGCAGCGGTCTTCCTCCTCAGGCTTCTTACCGGAATCCTCTCCTCGATTTCAGCAGGAGCCTCCTTCACCGGTACATTCAAGGCCTCCGCGGCCTTTCTCACATCTTGTGTTGTTATCCTCCCTCCTTTCCCGGTCCCGGTAACGCCTGTCAGATCAACGCCGAGCTCCCTCGCAAGTTTTCTAGTCGAGGGGGTTGCAAGCACCTCACCGCCGGTATGTGCCTGAGGCCTTTCCCTCTCTTCGACCCCTGCTGATTTGGCCTGAGCGGCTGCTTCGGCCTGGGCCTGTTCTTTTTCCCTGGCGAGCCTCTTCTCCTCAGCTGGTGCGGGTTTCCCCTTCGACTCTTCTTTCTCACCGATGACTACGAGTGTCTCACCCACATGAATAATATCCCCCTCGTTCGCATTGATCTCGAGTATGTATCCGGACTTCGGTGACGGGATCTCAACCGCAGCCTTATCAGTCTCGACTTCGAGCAGGACCTGATCCTCTTCGATATAATCACCCACCTGCACATGCCATTTGATGACTTCCCCCTCGGTTATTCCCTCCCCAAGATCAGGCAGGACAAAGTTGAAAGCCAATTTAAACCTCCTATTCATTCCATGAAACTGTAAAACGGACAATAGCTCTCCCAAAATCACACCCTGGCTTAATATACATGCATGGGTATTAGAATTCCATAACCTTTTCAAGGGCCCGCATCACCCGATCAGTATCGGGTAAGTAGAGGTTCTCCATGGTGGGAAGCGGGATCGGGGTATCGAATCCCGTCACTCTCTGCACCGGGGCTTCCAGGTGAAGGATCGCCTCCTCCATGAGTAAGGCAGAGAGCTCGGCTCCGACTCCGCATGTTCTCGGTGCCTCATGCAGGACGATGGCCCGTTTCGTTTTCTTCACCGATTCGAGCACAGCGTCTGCGTCGAATGGGGAAATAGTCCTCAGATCGAGCACCTCGATATCGACACCACCCGTCTGGGCTTTCTCTGCCGCATCGAGGGCCACAGGTATCATCGCTCCCCATGAGATGATGGTGAGGTCGGTACCCTCCCTCACGACGCGTGCGGTTGCCAGCGGAACCGTGTGCTCTCCTTCCGGCACCTCCTCCCTGAAAGCCCTATAGATCCTCTTCGGCTCGAGGAACAAAACCGGATCCGGATCTCTGATTGCACTTATCAAAAGCCCTTTGGCATCACCTGGCCTGGAGGGAATCACGACTTTTATCCCGGGCGTGTGAGCGTAAACTGCTTCGTTGCTCTCTGAATGGTGCTCGGGAGCATGAATCCCCCCGCCGTAGGGAACCCGAATCACCAGCCCAGCGGTGAATCTCCCCCTGCTGCGGTATCTCATCCTGCTTGCGTGAGATATTATCTGGTCATAGGCAGGAGGTAGAAATCCCATGAACTGGATCTCAGCCACAGGCTTGAGCCCGTATGCCGCCATCCCTATCGAGCACCCGATGATCCCGGCCTCGGCAAGGGGCGTATCGATCACACGCTCTGAACCGTACTTTTCATAGAGTCCATCGGTAGCCCTGAAAACCCCGCCGTTTACACCCACATCCTCACCGAGCACAACCACGCTCTCGTCTCTCTCCATTTCATATCTTAAGGCATCGTTTATCGCCTGTATTAGATTCATTTGCGCCATGGCCTCAGCGCCCCTTTCTTTCCAATGTATCTTTCAGTTCCTCCATCTGCTTCTCCAGGCAGGCCGGCATCTCAGCGTAGAGGTATTTGAACATTTCATCGTATTCCCTCTTTGGTGTACTCTCATATTTCTCGACGACTTCCTTTATTCTCTCCTCTATGCTGTTTTTTAATGCCTCTTCCATCTTATCATCCCAGATGTCCTTCGACTGCATGTACTTCCTGACCCTCAGTATGGGATCCTTCTGCATCCAGAGTTCCAGCTCTTCCTGAGTCCTGTACCGCTTCGGGTCATCCGCGGTCGTGTGCGGACCATACCTGTATGTGACCGCCTCTATCAGCGTTGGTCCCTTCCCTTCGTGGGCCCGGACCACCGCTTCCCTCGTCACCTTGTATACAGCGAGAAGATCGTTCCCGTCCACCTGCACCCCTGGAATGCCATATGCGATGGCCTTCTGAGCGATGGTCTTCGCCCGAGTCTGCCTTTCCCTTGGACACGATATCGCATACTGATTGTTGTTACAGAATATGATGGTGGGCGTTTGAAAAACTCCGGCGAAGTTCAGGCCCTCATGGAAATCCCCCTCGCTCGAACCTCCGTCGCCGACGTATACGAGTGCCGCCACGTCATCCCCCTTGATCTTCGCCGCCCAGCTGAAGCCCACGGCGTGTATCACCTGGGTCGCGATGGGTATTGAATACGTGAATACGTTCACCCCTTCGGGGATCCTGCTTCCCTCCTCATTTCCATTCCAATACATGAGAACGTACTCGGGAGGCAATCCCCTCATCACGAGCGGTGCGTGCTCCCGATACGAAGGAAACAACCAGTCTCTGTCCTCGAGTGCGTAAGCACTGCCGAGCAGGGCGGCCTCCTGTCCGGACAGAGGTGCATAGGTCCCCAGTCGCCCCTGCCTTTGAAGCTTCAGGCACCTCTCATCGAATGCCCTGGCAAAGTGCATCCACCGGTAGAGCTCTACGAGGTCCGCTTCCGTAAGGTCCGGAACCTCGTCGCGAACGAGGTTCCCCTCCTCATCCAGGATCTTGTATTCCTCCACGGCACTTTCAAGTAACAGGCCTTCCTCCTGACTCATAAACATCGGTTCTCACTCCTCGGAGTCGGTGAAATCTCAACTAGATTCACAGCGCACATAAGTGTTAGTTTCCTGGCGGGTTCCTGCTGCTTTTCACGTAACATATTTTGCGCTTTTTATTTATGCACATCCTCCCGTTCTGTCAAGGGAA
>JBHIFB010000108.1:0-11346 GCA_046760905.1 Candidatus Glassiibacteriota bacterium
GGTACCCAAATGCTCTCGCGACTCACTCAAGAACTCTAAGTTCCAGAAAAACTGGGGAAACTCCACACATCGGCTCGGTTGATTTTACTTGTTCATCGTGTTAAATTTTGCCAGGCTTTGCCGGTTTCTACTACACGTTATATCCATATAGGTTTCTTTTGATCAATGAATAAAGAGTCGTCAGAAAACAGGAAAAAGTTCCCGCCTCTTTCAGAACAGATGGATGCGATATGTGAGGGGACGGTCGATGTCATACAGGAGGATGAACTCGCCGAGAGGATAGAGCGCTCTATAAAGACGGGTGAATCGCTGCGAGTGAAACAGGGATTCGATCCTACCACTCCTGATCTTCACCTAGGTCACACCGTTTCCATTCGAAAGCTGAAGACCTTTCAGGACCTCGGGCACATGGTGACGGTGGTCATCGGCGATTTCACCGGCATGATCGGTGATCCATCGGGGCAGAACGAGACCCGACCAAGGCTCTCTCGTGAGGAGGTCATCGCCAATGCCCAAACATACAAGGACCAGATCTTCAAGATCCTGGATCCGCGCAAGACAACCATATCCTTCAACAGTTCATGGCACAGCAAGTTGAGTTTCGAGGAGGTGGTGGTTCTTTCCTCCAAATACACCGTGGCGAGAATGCTCGAGAGGGATGATTTCGAGAAAAGATACAGGGAGAACAAGCCGATAACGATACACGAATTCCTCTATCCACTAGTCCAGGCCTATGATTCGGTTGCCCTGAAAGCCGATGTGGAACTCGGCGGGACCGATCAGCGATTCAATCTGTTCGTCGGGAGAGACATACAGAGGGAGTATGGACAGGAGCCGCAGGTACTCGTGCTCATGCCGCTCCTCGTGGGTACTGACGGAGTCAGGAAGATGTCTAAGAGCCTTGATAATTTCATCGGTATCACTGAGCCCCCGGAGGAGATCTATGGGAAAACCATGTCGATACCGGATGAGATCCTGATCGATTATTTCGAGACCCTGACCTCCATACCCTCTGCCCAGATAGAGCGAATGAGGAGGGGGATAAAGAAAGGCGGGCAGAATCCGAGGGATGTGAAAAGACTCCTCGCGAGGACCCTCGTTTCGATGTATTATACAGATGAGGAGGCACTTCAGGCGGAGAGGAGATTCGACGAACTCTTCGTTGAGAAAAAGACCCCCCAAGACATTTCTGAAGTGAGTTTGAAGTATGATGGTGATGAGATATGGCTGCCCAGGCTCCTCGTCGAAGCAGGGCTTGTGAGATCGACCTCTCAGGGAATGCGGCTAATCGAGCAGGGAGGGATCACACTCGACGGGGTACGGGTGGATGACAAGGACTTGAAAGTTAGCACCAGGAGCAGCGTGGTGCTCAAAGTGGGCAAAAGACGCTTCGCCCGTGTGAGATTTTCGTGAGGATTGTGTCAGTCAAAATCTTCTCTATTTAGTGTTCCTCACGAACACATCCGATTTTAAAATCAGCCTTCTATAGTTATCGCCCGCTCCCGTTATCGAGTGAATCCCGTTGTTCCATTGAGGATCGGGCGTGTTCGTACGGGCTACTAAGCTGACAGTCACTTTTCTTATCAAAACCGGGAATTGGGGATCCGACAAATCCATCTCGCCGGTGAGAAGATCATAAGTGAGCTGGAGATTTTCAATGTTATCTGCAAGTATGAGAGGATCACCCTCGTTCTCCGACATAATAAGTTTCGGGTGGTCGTTGTCTGAGCTATCGACGAAATACTTACGGTGACTCATCATGTATATAGTGGAAGGGGGGATGAAGGTGTAGCTGAGCTTCTGGTCCTTATTCCAGGGAGGGGACTTCCGGTGCTGAAGCATATGTTGTCCGTGCGTCGAAATGTGGGTGATCTGAAACAGCTCTCCGGCCTGGCCGCCTTCATCTACGGCTCCATATATAATGCCTAATGCACCGACCTCGAACTCGCTCGCATCGGTGACTTTCAGCTCAGCACTCTCGTTGGGCATAGGGGCGGATAGCTGCGTCTCGATATTCTCGAAACTTGCCAGCAGCGTGATCGTGTCCGGTATATTCCCGCCACCGTTACCCGGAATCACCGGAAACAGATGACCAACGTCAGAGGCGACACCTCCTGAGGGTACGCCCATACCGGCCACCCTGATATCCTTGATGAGCTGATCCATGGCAATCCTCGCGTTCTGCTGCATGTCCACAACCTCTTCCTGTTCGACGAAAATCTTCTGGTCGGCTCTGAATATGTGTAGGGCGGAGAGGGATACGAAGCTACATACGAGGAGAGATACAGCGATTTCGGGTATGCTGAATCCCTGCGGCTGCTTGATAAAAAAAGATAGAGGACGCATTGCAACACTCATGGCAAAGGCTCAGAATTATGGAGCCGCAATAGGTGTGCCATTAGGCCTCAAATCAGGGAGTTAATATAATGGTTATATCTTCTTAAGTATCAATGGGAAGGAAGTGTCGAATCGGATAGCCCTGTCAATAATCGACCCGAACCAGGTGCAAAACTCTGTAAAGAATGCGTGGTGCGAAAATAAGTCACAGACAATAACAACTTGGCGGCAGCCTATCTGGAATGCTAATGCAGAAGCCGGGACTCCTGCTTTACCGAAAACAGTACCCAGAGCTCCGTGATTCGTTACAAAAGACTTTTAAGATAGGTCTTTAAGAATAAACGATGCGATATTCTCTTTGAATCTAAATCTCGCCAGAAGCTTCCAATCTCCCTGTAAAGCCGTTGGTATGGGAGTATCTGAATTTCTTGTCTTCGCTCTGGTGATCAAGTGTAATTGATTTATACTGTGTATGGTCGATAACTTTAGGGCCAGGAGCGCCTTGAGCTGGGAGATTCTGAATCTTGATCGGTTTCCCGTCTGCTCCTTTCATCATCTCGATTTCGACGGTGGAGGTCGGGATCGAGAACTTGACAGTTGTTTCTGTGCGTTCGACTGAAACAGGAGCCCTCTCACTCGACAGGACTTTCACGCTGGCCGGGAATCCGTAGAGCGCCGATACGAGTTGTTCTGCGGCTTTGACCTGTTCATCGGTGGCGTCTTCGCTCACAGAAAATTTTATCCATTCCATAAAGCGGGTTGTCACGACCATGGATATCCCATCAAGACTGACATCCCCGTAGTGGCCACTCTTTATTTCATAAAGCTGTACAGCATCACAATGGCCAAGAGTGGGCGGTGAACCAAAAGTACAGGGACAGGCCGGATTGCAGCTGCAACTTTCAGCCATATCAGCCTTAACGGCCCAATCACTTGCCCCGGCAGTTGTTGTGGCTATGGCGAAAAGGCTAAGGGCAATCATAAAAACGACAGTTTGCTTCAACACGCTGAACCTCCTTCGTTCGTTAGAGAAAACGGAGTTTGCTCCCATATTTTTTTCGTTCCTCAATTTTATTCTGAGCTGATTGAGATAAGCTCCATTAACCTATAGACATTCCATCTATAATTATCAAGGCTTATCGAAAACTTCCCTATCTGACTTCTATCTATAATCTTACGGCACTTCCCTTCCCTCAATTAACGCATTCCATTCTTGAAGTTATTTGCAGGCGAACTTCATCACTTTCCTCCCTTAAAGCTTTCCTGTTGCTTGACACTGTTCTTGCTTGCGATAGATTATAAATTTTAAGCCTTTTAATCCCGTTGATGCCGAATGCCTGACTTCATAAGAATCAGAGGTGCGAAACAGAACAACCTGAAGGGTATAGACCTCGACATACCGAAGAGAACCCTCACTGTGATCACCGGGCTCTCAGGCTCGGGAAAGTCCTCCCTCGTCTTCGACACGATATTCGCAGAGGGGCAGCGCAGGTACATGGAGTCGCTCTCGACATATGCAAAGCAGTTCCTGGAGCGGCTCGAGAGGCCCGATTATGAGACGATGGAAGGAATCAGCCCGACCATCGCGATCGAGCAGAAGAATCCGGTGAAGACTGCACGCTCCACGGTTGGAACCACCACAGAGATTTATGATTACATGAGACTGCTATATGCCAGGGTCGGTGATACATTCTGTCCCGGGTGCAGTAGAATCGTTCAGCCGGACACGGTGAGTAAGGTGTCTGACGAAGTGCTGGCACTGGGTGACGGAACGAGGATCCTGGTGACATTCCCGGTGAGAATCAGCAGTGAGCTCACCTGGGATACACTTTCTGAATCCCTCATATCCCAGGGGTTTGTGAGAATCGTTGTGGACGGAAGGATTCTCAGGGTCGACACTGATGAGAAGATAAAGCTCGGGAAAAGGAAGAGCATCCTCGTCGTCGTCGACAGGATCACAGTCAGTCCCCGGATCAGGACCCGTCTCGTTGATTCGCTCGAAACCGCCATGTCGGAAGGTGAGGGTGAGATGGTCATTAGAGTCATTACGGAGATGCGGGTGGGTGGAGGAGATGCCGGCCAGACGGGCGATACCGGCGAGGGGCTTCCGGTCGATATGCTGGTGTCCCGTGGCTGGTCACGGGGCAGAGGATTTTTCGAGAAGGGCTATACCGAGAAGTACAGGTGCCCTGACTGTGGGATGGAGTTCACGAAGCCAACACCACTTCTTTTTTCCTTCAACAATCCCTTCGGGGCATGCCCAGCCTGCAGGGGATTCGGGAACAGGCTCGTCTATGACAGGGATTTAATCGTACCGAATCCACAGCTCACCCTCGAGGAGGGTGCGATCGATCCCTGGACGAAACCCATCTACGAGTGGTGGTGGGATGATCTTCTCGAGGAATGCGAGAGTGAAGGAATCCCTACAGACGTTCCGTTTTCCGAGCTGCGGCGGGAGGACCAGGAGAAGATACTCTACGGAGACGGTTCGATAGATGGTGTCATACCGTTTCTGGAAGGCAGGGAAAGGAAGAAATACAAGAAGCACGTGCGGTTCTTCTTGAGGAGATACCAGTCACTGCGTGACTGTTCAGAGTGCGGGGGCGGGAGGCTAAGGAGGGATGCCCTCAACGTGAGAATAGCGGGTAAGACAATCGTCGATGTGAACAGGATGACCATCGACGAAGCGAGACTTTTCTTTGGAGGCATCGACTTCACCTCGCAGAAGAGGAAAGTATCGAGGCTGATCCTGAGGGAGGTACGGTCGAGGCTCGATTTCCTGCACAACGTCGGGGTTGGCTACCTCACCCTCGACAGGCTGACGAGGACACTCTCCGGAGGTGAAGCGCAGAGGATAAACCTTGCGAGCGCCCTCGGCAATCAACTCATAGATGCGGTGTATATCCTGGATGAGCCGACTATAGGTCTTCACCCCAGGGATACAGGTCGACTCATAAGGATCATGACAAAGCTCAGAGACCAGGGCAACACGCTCCTCGTTGTGGAGCACGACAGGGACATGATGGAATCGGCCGACCATATCATCGAGCTCGGCCCCGAAGCCGGTGAGCACGGAGGCGAGGTGATTTACCAGGGAGGGATAGAGGATCTCAAGGTATCCGACACTCCCACGGGCCGATACCTCGCCGGGAAAGAGTCCATTGAGCAGAAGAAGAGAAGGAAACGACATCCGGGATACAGCATACGCATGCAGGGGGTGAAGCTGCACAATCTGAAGGATATAGATGTGGAATTTCCTCTAGGGCTCCTGGTACTCGTGACAGGGGTCTCGGGCGCGGGTAAAAGCACTCTCATACACGACGTTCTGTACCGGACACTCGAAGAGGTTATCGCTTACGGGATTGAGAAGAAGAGAGACTACTGCAAATCGATCGAAGGCGTGGAGAATATATCGAGAGTCGTGCTCGTCGACCAGTCACCTATCGGGAAGACGCCTCGCTCCAATCCGGTCAGCTATGTTCAGGCGCTCGGGCCTATACGGGAGGTTTTCGCTAAGACGGCTCTTTCGAGGAGGAGAAGATATAAACCCGGAAGATTCTCATTCAATGTGAAGGGAGGACGCTGCGAGGAATGTAAGGGCGAGGGGTTTCAGAAGATAGAGATGCATTTCATGGCGGATGTGTATGTCCGCTGTGAAGAGTGCGGAGGTAGCAGGTTCAGGAAGGAGACACTCGAGGTCACACACAAGGGCAAGAACATCGCTGAAGTTCTGAGCATGACGGTCGATGAGGCCATACGGTTCTTCGAGGGGGAGGCGGAGGTGGCTAGAAGACTCTGGTACCTCTCAGCTGTCGGGCTTGGATATCTGCGGCTCGGGCAATCCGCTACGACTCTCTCCGGCGGAGAGGCACAGAGGGTAAAGATCGCCAGGGAACTTTCGAGGGTCCCACAGCGTGCAAAAGATATGAGAGCGAAGATTAGTTACGAGAAGTGCCATATTCCGGTGCTTATAGAAGAAACAAATCCATTACCCAGGGGCACGCTTTATATAATGGATGAGCCAACCACAGGACTGCACTACCAGGACATACGCAAGCTTCTCACGGTGCTCGGCCGGCTGGTGGATTCGGGGAACACGGTACTTGTGATAGAGCACAACATAGAGGTTGTGAAGAGCGCCGATTGGATCATCGATCTCGGACCAGAGGGTGGAGACCAGGGTGGGAGAGTCGTCGCCGTGGGTACACCTGAGCAGATATCTCGAGCCAGAGGCTCCCACACCGGCAGATGGCTTGCGAAGGCACTGCGAGAAGACCGAAAGGTAGAAAAGGCTGCTGCTGCAAGAGGCCGCGTATCGTAAATGGACATTGCCACGCACATTTTAGCCGGAAGGGCGGCGGGCAAAATATCGGGGGAGACGAAGGCGGCCGCTTTAGCCGGGATGATCGGCGGCGTTCTTCCCGATACGGACAGCCTCGCCCTTTTTTCCCCGCCTCTGGAAGAAGTGCTGGAACGCAGAGGATGCCTTCATTCCATCGTCAGCGTCTTCCTTACCGCCGTGCTCATAACCCTTATATGCTCTGCAGCCAGGAAATCGCATCGAAAGACAGTTTTCCTGGCCGCACTGGGTGGTGGTCTCACCCACCTCCTTCTCGATGTGATAACACCCTGGGGGGTGCCCCTTCTGTGGCCGCTTTCGCGGGATTTCTCCCTCGGTATCACCCGCGGTTTCGATCCCTGGATCTCGCTACTGGTTCTTGCGATGACATACTTCACATGGCCGCGGGGGAAAGCTTCGTGGAATAGAGGAACACATACAGTCGCTTGCAACAAGACGATGAGGAGCAGGTGCCTGGCTCTGAGTGCCGGTTTCCTCATACTCGCCTACCTCGCTCTGAGGCTCTTCCTCCAGGCAGCTTCGCTCGAAACATTCCCTGACAGCGACTCCTACCGCGCCTCCTCATACGCCCTCTCGGCTACGAACCCCTTCAGGTGGCGTGTCGTCATGATGACGGGCGAGAGCATCGATATTCACAAAGTGGTTGTGCCGGATAGGCCTCTCAAGCTCCTCAGTTTTCCTGTGGTTGAATCACCCTGCATCGAGCTGAGCAAATCCGGCAAGCTCGCTTCACGGTATCTTAGAAGAGCTGAGTATCCCCATGCGGACTTTTTCCCTGGAGAGAATATCTCCACCGTAGTCTGGAGGGACATGAGGGATCAGCTACTTCACACTTACAGGAGCGGGGAGGTAAGGGTCACCATCGATTGCAAGACAGGAAAGATAGTCAGGGAGGAGAAGATCACATGGCTCAAACGCCTGAAAGGGGCCAGGCCTTTGCTTGACTAATGAGAGTTGAAATAAGTGAGGTAACCAACCGATTCGAATCCATGTAAACAGCACCAATCTTGACAAAGAGCTGCGTTGAAATTAGCTTATTTTCCTGCATCAATTCCGGCGTAGCTCAGCTGGCAGAGCAAGTGGCTGTTAACCACTGGGTCGTAGGTTCGAATCCTACCGCCGGAGCCAGATTGCAATCCGCCGATTTGTGTAGTTCTTATTTGACTAAAAATGGAACCATCCTCATGCTCAAGGGCAACAAGCCGCTCGAACTCCGCGCCCACCGTCGCCACTAGGCCGTGCTCTATGCCTCGGACCCGTCCTTCCTCCACGCCGTGCTGGCTGAGGAGCGTGTGTTGCGTCCGCTCCCAATAAAACCCACGACCATCATCGCGTCCAGGCACGAGCATCTCTGTGAGTTATCCAGGGAGTCGTTCACCCTCATAGCCCGGGGAAAACGCATGTCTGTGAGTGGCATGCAGAAAGGGAAGAAGGAGCCGTGACAGAGAGCCACATGAACCGACGAAGGCGTATCATGTAAGATTGGGTTTTGTCTTTGACAGGAGCAGTCCGGTTTGATATGTTTTTGTCTGAATAGCGCATTTCGCTTCCGGGACATTTCGACATCCCGGTTCTCCTTTGAGAATGCGAGGGTATTGGGGTCAGATTCTTCAGCGGGATACGAGTGTCGCGTTCACCCTCCTGATGGTTCGTTGGAAGAGGCTGTGATCTCTGCTACCGAGGCCGCATCTATTCTTGAAGCCGATGAAGATGTCTCCGAACCGAATAAGCCCGTAGATGCTTATAAGCTTCGACTCCTCGTTGAGTATTCACGGATTCGCCTCGCGTATGCAAATGACCGTCAGTTTGCGGTGAGTCTCTCGGTTATACTTACTCTGCCGCACCAGATCGAAGCCGTATATCAAGCGATGCTTCCCCAGCCCCGGTTGCGTTTTCTTCTGGCGGATGAACCGGGGGCGGGCAAAATCATCATCGCAGGGCTTCTCGTAAAAGAGCTGAAGCTTCGGGAAGCGATTGAACGTGTTCTCATCCTTCTCCTAAGACTTATTGTCTCTATATCGTCTGGGACCCGCTGGGTGAGGATCCCAAGCTTGTGCGAATCCACGATCCGGCTTTGAGACTCGACCACGTCAAGCGGTAGATCCCGGCGGCATGGTTCTTCGAGATTCAAATGGAGACCGTCGGGGTGGTGGGAAGGCGACCGGAGGCAGGCCCATGAATGAAGACGTACGGAAGATCCTGAGCGAATTGAAGAAGACCTTGGCAGGTCTCTATGGCGAGCGCTTGAAGGGGGTCTATCTATTCGGCTCCCATGCCCGCGGTGAGGCAGATAAGGAGTCGGACATTGACGTGCTTATTGTTCTGGACGAGGTGTCGGACTATTGCAGTGAAATCGATAGAACGAGCCATCTGATCGCTGAACTGTCGCTTGACTATGCAGTGTCTATTAGTCGGGTCTTTGTTTCTGAGAGACGGTGGCGCGAGGATCAGACTATGTTCTTCCTGAACATTCGCGAGGAGGCCATTCCGGCATGAAGGAAGAATCGCGTCGGTTGTTGGAAAAGGCGGAACGCGCTCTTCATGCAGCCGAGACCCTGATGAAAGCAGGTGACGCGGAGTTCGCCGCAGGGCGCGCTTACTATGCCATGCTACATGCCGCTCAGGCGCTGCTGCGGGAGAAGGATCTTCGCTATCGAAAGCACGCAAGCGTCCACGCAGCCTATGGCCAACATTTCGCGAAAACGGGTCTCTTGGATCCGAAATATCATCGCTGGCTGCTCGACGCCTTCGACGAGCGTCTGCAAGGCGACTACGAGACGGACGTGGCGTTCGAACCCGAAGCGGTCTCCCGATGGATTGACCAGGCAAGGGAATTCCTCACCGCCGCGCGGCGTTACATGGAGGGGAGGAAATGAAAAACGACCGCTGGCTGATCGAGGACTTCATATCTCCCCGGTGAGATTATTTATGTCGACTTCACTGTTGATAGCGGCATCAGTAGTTGTACTTGCGCTACTTCGGCTGCCCCAATCCAGAAGACCTGAGAGTAGTTTCATCCGGACCACGCCCTGCGCAACAATCGGCGAGTTTGCCGTCGATCACCACAGCAGGTACGGAACTTATGCCAAGGCTCTTTGCTCGGCTGGCAACATCAGGGTCGTTCATGTCAAGTACCGTTACCTCACAGGAGGGACAGGCTACTCGATTGACCATCTCGATCGTTTCTTCACAAGCTGGACAGCCTGCACTGAAAACCTCGATCTTGCGTCTTTCACTCATTTGTAAGCCTCCTCTTTGGTCTGGTTTTTGAGATTCTTCCCGTCTCTTAGTACTGATGGGTTCCCTGAGGGTATACACGATGGACAGGAGCCGCTGTTACTATTGGTCTGTGGCCACGCATTCCACACAGATGCCGCTATCAACAGTGCTATCCCCACATAGGTCAGCGCGATGGATGCTATGAGGAATTTACCGATCATCACCAATACCGCTGCGAGAGTTCCTGTGACGAAGGGCTTATAACCCCTGCGTTTCCTTGCACGGTATGCAAGAGTGCTTACTGCAAGAATCATAAAAACAATCGTGAAGGGCAGAAGGTACGGGGTGTAGTTGAAAAAGCCCACCCCCAGTGAACTTAAAAGCCCGGCGTAAGCGGGCCAGCATGCCGGACAGGTGAGACCCGGAAGCAGTATGACTCCGATACCAGGGAAAAGGGCGAGTGTACTTCGCAAGAATCCCCTTTTGGGCTCGGTTCCTACGTTTTCATCAGGGCTTTTACGACTTGACTCCCGGAGCTTTCGAGCGATGGAATCAACAGGCGGCACACCCCCTAACCCCCCTTTCCCGTCCTGATAGATTCTGCAGCAATCAGCCCCTTCCGTAGGGGAGATCCCCGCCACATCCTCACCGTCTATCAGTATGGTCGGGGAACCATACGAGGATGCATATGCGGGACTTTCAGGAGCCCCTCGCTCCCACTCCTGCCATCGTGCCTCGATACAGGTCTCCGTGAAGGCCAGAAGGAGTTGTTTTCTGGCTTCGTTCACATTCGGACAATCAGCATCGTAGATCAGTTCCACTCTCATGATAATAATCCTCACTTTGAATCAAGAAATTCCAGTATCGGGCATTCGCCCGTAGGTCCTCTACCATCACATGAAACGGCCAGTTTTTTCAGTGCTTTCTTCATCTTACGGAGCACCCTGATTCTTTCTTCTATATCATTGATCTTTTTTTCCGCCCTGTGCTTTACATCCGCGCAGGTAGTGTCTGGATTTACTCTCAATGAGAGGAGTTCGGAAATTTCTCTGAGTGAGAAACCCAACTCCTGGGCGCGTTTTATGAATGATATTCGAGTGACTGTGTCACCGGGATATCGCCTGTAACCATACTCGGGCCGCGGTGGTCTCGTGATGAGTCCTCTTCTTTCATAGTACCTGATAGTTTCGACATTCACACCGGCCTCTTTCGCAACCTGTCCTATGGTAAGAGAATTCATTATTTCACCTCCATGAATAATATAAACACCGTACCTAGGTACGGTGTCAAGACCCTTGCATTGTTTTTTTAGCTTGAGAGGATACTCCTGAGAGGATCGTTGAAAGCCTTTTCAAGTGACTTATGAAGAAATGAAGCCCGGGCATACCTGGCAGAAGATGAATCTGGGTGAGATGCTTCATACCGGGATC
>JBHIFB010000109.1:0-11132 GCA_046760905.1 Candidatus Glassiibacteriota bacterium
TTGTAACTGGAAAGGAGAAGCCCTATGAGAAATTTAGCTGAAGCTGAGACAATTGATGTTGTCGTCTGATTCCCGATCGATGAGCTTGTTGTACGGATCTATGCCCGCTCTAACCGGCTTCTCGTCAACCTCGATTTCGAATGTCATTCTGCTCTGTTCTATTTTATTCTTCCTCAGGTAGAGTGTCCTCCCTTTCTGACGTACTGTAGAAATTCACGTGAAGTCGTGTACGGCGGCTCCTGGTAAGCCACCACATCCCGGTACTGTCTGATAGCACGGTTCAGGACATCCTCACCCAGGTAATCTCTCAGGGCATACATGACCACTGAGCCCTTATTGTAGTGAATATAGGGCTGGTCCTCCACAAGCATGAGCGGCATCTCCTCGACCAGTTCCGCACCGCGTTTTTTGAGATAAGTGTCGAGCTCGTACTTCAGGAACTTCCTCATATTCTCCCTCCCATACTCCTTCTCCATGACCATGAGCGAGGAATACTGATCGAGTGTTTCTGAAAGCAGCGTTGCCCCCTGGACATCGGCACCAATGACCTGATGAGCCCACCATTGATGAGCCACCTCATGAGCGGTGATATATGTTATGTAATCGATGTCATCTCCTTCCCTGACTTCAGTGATGAAACCCGCGCTCTCGGAATAAGGAATCGTACCCGCGAATGACTGGGCATACGTCTCGTAACGGGGGAATTCCACTATTCGCACCTGCTGGTGCTGATAGGGACCAAATGCCCGCGTGTAGTAATCAAGGGATTTTTTAACGGCGTTGATCATCCTGTCTACATTGTAGTGGTGCGGTTCGTGATAGTACACTTCGATATCCACGTCATTCCAGTGATCACGCTTAACGGTGTAGTCGGCGGATAGAAACGAGTAAAAGTTGAGCATCGGCACATCCATTCTGTATTTAAAATATCTCCTCTCTCCGTCGATCCATTCCATCAGCAGGTTACCGGGTGCGACAGGTATTTGATCGAGGCAGGTACTAACGGTAGTTTCGAAACTAATCCAGTCGGCATCCGTCGGGAAATACGTGTTGCGACGGGCGAACTCATCGTCTATTTTGGGACACCTTTCCACAGGTGGCAGATCATACTTCCGGCGTGTGTTGCGGTCATGGAGCTGTTCGAACTTGTTATAGCCGAGAAACGGCAGATACTCCCTGTTTGTAATAAATGTACCGTTACGTACTATTTTTATGTTCGAGCCGTTATTGACGAAGCCGTGGTTCTCTGCCGTAAGGTCGAAATCAAGAGTCATGCTGGAATCCGGTGCCAGGGGTTCCCGGAGGGCATAGATGTAGTAGCCGAGCTCAGGGTCTGCCAGTACAAGTTCGTGATCGGGGAGTTCCAGGCTGTTTATTGTGACTATAGATGGAATGCTCATGTGCAGTGTGTCGATCGAAACAGCCGTTTTGTTTTTCATAACGTATCGACCCCTCAGTTCGACGCGCCTCTCTTCTGGAAATATATCGACCTCGACCTTCACGTCAGTGATTCGCGGTAAGGGGATATCTTTGTATGTGCGGTATTTCTTCTCGTAGTATGCCTTGCGTGCTTCCTCCCGATCCTTCGGCACATAGTCGTTTAGGATACAGGTGTTGTAATAGATAAATGAGCCTGCGGCGAGAAAGCCCACGACACCCGTGATGATGACAGCTTTAACCGGTTTCGTGAATCTCTGACCTGCCATCTTGAGCCTTGCTTTCCAGGAACTCTCCGTACCTCTCCAGATCAAGCGGTTGATGAGCAATCCTCCTTCGAACGGCGGGAGCAGGGTGTTTTTCTCTACGATGGTCCAGTATTTTGTAGAGATATTCAATGAATTGAAGGCGAAGGGATCCAGGAGAACCGCTGAAACGTCCCATGAGATAATCGAACTTGCTCACCGGCCTGGAGAAGAACAGCTCATGCGTATTCCGGGAGAAATCCCTGTGGATGGAGCTGGCGACGAAGGCAGTGACTACAAGTACGCCCATGATGCTCATAATCGTCATCCACCTCAGGATGACGATAGGGGAATTGCGAAACTCATTCCCAATCGAGCCACCGAGTTGAAAGGAGTCGGAAACCTCTGCACCAAAGGTGAACAGGAAAAAAGTTAAGAACATGGAGTAAAGGAGAGGATACTTCAAGTGGTATTTGATCTCGAACAGAAATATGGATCGCAACATCATGGAATCATTCTTCGGCCTTTTAAGGATCCGGAATTTCAGGCTGCAGCGTTCTCAAACTGTCTCAGCGTCGAGAAATAGACATCCTTGAGGTCGGCATCGACCGGTTCGAAATCACTACCGGGTGATTCGGGACTCAAGACATGTATCATAGTTTTACCTTCATACAGCCTTGTGGAAATGACTGTAACTTTTTCCCTGTAGCTTTCGAGCTCACCTTTCCCTATTTTTTTCCGCCATATCCTGCCCTGCAGTTCTCGTATCAGATCCCCAGGTCGCCCGGCAAGCAGGAGTTGGCCTTCCGAGATAATAGCCATATGGCTGCAGAGATCACTCACATCCTCGACAATGTGAGTCGATAGTATGACGACGACGTTCTCGCCGATTTCGCTCAGAAGGTTGAGGAAACGAATTCTTTCCTCCGGATCGAGGCCGGCAGTAGGTTCATCGACGATGATCAGATCCGGATTACCCAGAAGAGCCTGTGCGATGCCGAAACGCTGTTTCATGCCTCCTGAGAATGTACCGAGCCTCCTATTCCGGTACTTATCGAGATTGGTCATGTACAATATAGCCTCTACGACATGCTTCCGTTCTCTCGAATCAATGATCCCTTTTAGTGCTGCAAGGTGGTTCAGCATTTCGTAAGTCGTGACCTTCGGGTACACACCGAATTCCTGCGGCAGGTAACCCAGGATCTTCCTGATTTTTCCTTCTCCTTAAGAGCATCCAGGCCATCCAGCGTGATGGTCCCGGTATCCGGTTCCTGAAGTGTGGCTATCGTGCGCATGAGTGTTGATTTTCCGGCACCGTTGGGCCCTACCAGGCCAAACATCCCTCTCGGAATTTCGAGAGAGACGTTTTTGAGAGCTTGGATCCCGTTAGCATAGGTTTTCGAAAGGTTCTGAATAGTGAGCACGGGTTTTCTCCTTAAAAACGAGGTTCTACGGAGATCTTTGAAATTTATGAGATGCATCTTAAAGTATGTTTCACTTATAACTACGCACGGAATCAGTAAATAGTTTTGAAAAAGGTCGGGCTCCACTTGCACCTGGATTATTCTATTTATATAATGTCTTAAAGGCGGGCAAGATCCTCATACCCATCGGTATGTAAAACTGGAAGGGACGGCATGACTCGGGGTTTAGTCTATACGGATCCTACTCTGGCTGATTATGCAATTATTCCGGAAACGGACCTCGCCAGTCTGTGTAGATTCCTGCTAATCCCTGCAACAGGAATCGGGGATTTGATCCAGTTCACCCCGGTAATCAAGAATTTGAAGTACTTCCTACCCCGTTCGGAGATCAGCGTCCTTGCAGGGAGCGAAGCCTCGGCGCAGGTGCTTGCCAGGAATCCTTACGTGGACCGGACACTCATTCTGGGAGAACGTTCCCACAAGGCCTGGCTGTCACTCTCCCTGAAACTTCGCCTCAGACACGGATCCGTTGATGCGATTCTGGCCTCAGCTGGAATGCCCTCATACTTCCCTCTTCTGCTCAAAGCGAAACTTATCATAGCATTTCAGGATTTTGGCTGGGGATTCAGGGCTGGGGGCAGGCGATGGATCGCTCTCTCGAGGAATACGTCATTGAACGAAGTCGAGGAGAATCTGAGGCTGCTCGGGCCGCTCGGCATCAGGGAGCTTGAAGCCGAAACAGACCTGTTCATGGCCGATGATGACCGGAATTTCGCCTCGGCACTCTGGGATGAGATGAGCATCGGCAAGAGGTGGCCGGTTATTGCGATACATTCACAGTGCGACATGCGGGAGAAGCAGTGGGGGGATGAGCTTTTCACACGACTGATCCGGTTACTTCTTGACACCTATGCTGAGTGCGCAGTATTTCTCATCGGCGGTCCCGAAGAGGACGTGCAGGGTGTGGTAGGCGGTTTCGAGGACAGTTTCAGGTTTGTGAATCTTGTCGGTAGGACGACCATCCTGGAGTCGGCCTCAATAATCCACAAATGCCAACTGGTGATTTCCAATGACAGCTCTATTGCTCATGTCGCAGCGGCCGTTGGTACACCCGTATTGACTATATTTGGACCGACGGATCCACGGAGAGTGAAACCATGGAACCAGGATGGAGATGTCAGAGTGATATGTGCGGAGCTGGAATGCAGTCCATGTTATCTTCTTTATTCGGGCCGTATTGCATGCCGCTACGGAAGTGATGACATACGCTGCATGAGGGCGATCGCCCCGGAGATGGTCCTCGAGCAGGTGAAACAGATGGTGGATCGAATCGCCTGCCTGCCTAAAACTGATGCGCCGTCACGTTGAAGGTGATAGACCTTTCCCTGATGGATCCGAGCACTTCCATGGAGTAACTGCTGCCGTTGAACCAGTAACGGCGAAGCTCAGCCTGATCATCCGACGCGACGTATAGTTCGTCTATACCATCCCCGCTGAAATCATACAGATATGTCGCATGCTCGAACCCTGAGGTGCCCGTGGCGATCAGTTCCTTCTTCCATTTCAGCGCGCTCTCACCTTTCTGCGGTGTGAGCTTCCAGATCCCATCGCTTTTCGTCGAAGCGATCAACTCCTTGATGCCGTCCCCGTCGGTATCGCCGTGAGTGAGAAACCGGCACAACTGGCCCGGCAGACTGGCAATGTCGGTGGGAGTTATCTGGTCTCCCTCGAAGCGATACATCCTGATCTTCGTGCTGTCACCCGCCTGGCTGCCGCCGATCGCCTCACCCTCCAGGGAGCCGAAAAGCACTGGCCGGTCCTCACCCGTCAGTGTAACGCAGAGGATCTCCTTCGCATGGCGTGTTTCCAGTATGTCAACGGGGCGACGGATCCATTCACCGCCGGTGAACTTGAACATGTCTATCTCACCGGGCTGGATCGTCCCGTCAAGCTTATTCGGCCGGCTCGGTGTCGTGAAGAACTCGACTATACCGTCGGCGTCGACATCTCCAACCTCTATCTCATGGACGAAGGTCGTATCCTTCCTGTGAATCTCCTCCGCGTGATAGGCACCATCCTTCCAGGATGCCACGGCTATCACTCCCTGGTCGTGAGTGGCGATGATGATGTCATCTTTACCGTCTCCTGTAACATCCGCGACTTCGAAATCTCTCAGCCTGTCGAACTTGCCACCGAATGAAGGATTCCACAGTGACACTGCCTCCCAGCTGCCTCCTTTCTTCCGCCATATCTTAAGGTGAGCCTGAGTCGCTCCTATCGTCAGAATACCGGGTTCGCCATTGATGGGGGTAAACCAGGCCGCCTTATGGAAAACATTGCTCTCCGGGTCTTCCAGCACCTCTTTGCTCCAGCCGGTTTCCGAATAGGAGTAGATCTCAAGCCGCGCCGGCCCGGGTACACTGTGCATTTTACCATCATCACCCTTTTCGCGGAAGAACTGTGCCTGTGAAAGATACAGCGTGGCGCCCGGCCTGACCGGTGGTGTGGGCTCTTTCTTTCTGCCGCATCCGCTGAAAAGGACGAGGAAGGCGAGAGCGGAAAGCGAGACCCTTCCCCAGAAGGGAAGATCGAATGATGATATCATCTTACTTACTGTCTTCATCGTAACTCCTCCTTCCGAATGAAAGCCATGCTGAATGAATTTTCCCGCAGGATCGTTTCGACGATCCGGGTAAGAGATGAGTCCTTTCCCACGTATCGAATCCATACTGGCCATGCCCGTGACTTGCACGATAAGGCCCGATAAAGAGACGTCTTCTCGTTTAAGCGATTACCTGATATGTCACGGGGGATAATATTCCTCGTTAGATGATTTGTCAATGCCATTTGGAGAGATATCTGAAAAAGTCTCTCTTCGCTCAGGCACTGTGCTCTGACCGTTCTATGGTTTGCTCGCTCGATTTCCGATAGACCGTGGACCGCCAGATTCTTTTCCGCCAATTGCCGGCAAGCTTCTTCATATCGAGCGTTATGGCATAGAGGCATGGAATGATAAAGAGAGTGAGAAAGGTTGCCATCAGGAGGCCCCATATGATCGTGTTGGCAAGCGGCTGCCATACTACCGACTTGCCGCCAAGGCCGATTGCCATCGGCATGAGTCCCGAAACGGTCGTGAGTGAAGTGAGGGTTATAGGCCTCAACCGGGTGCTCCCGGCGGTTACGATCGATCTCAAGGTACCTGTGCCGGTTTTTCTCTTCTTGTTGATGAAATCTATGAGGACTATGGAATCGTTGAGTGCGACACCGGCAAGAGCTACCATTCCATAAAGGGTCACAATGCTGAAGGGATTCCCTCCCACGAGGAGTCCGAGCATGGCTCCTATGAATGCAAACGGAACGGTGAACAGGATTATAAACGGCTGGATCCACGACCCGAACTGTGAACCGAGGATCACAAGGATTATAGCAATTCCAATCATGAAGAGGTAGCCGACGTCGCTGAATATTTCCTTGAACTCCTCGAATTCACCCCTGAAGTCGAGGCTGTATCCAGGGTAGAGCTGTTCGATATTTTTGAATCTCTCACGAATAGCCCTGTTCACCTCGGAAATGTCTGTGACTTCCTCGTCGATGTCCGCGCTCACGGTTATGGCCCGGGCCAGATCGAACCTCCGGATCGCGGCGACTCCTCTTTCCCACGAAAATTTTACGAAGTTCTTGATTGGTACGAGGGCACCGTTTCTGTTTCTGATCTTCATGCTCTCGAGTGTCTCGAGGAGATTGGCCTCATCTTCCCTGAATTTCACGATTATGCTAACCTCCTCATCTCCATCCATGATGGATGAAGCCTCCTCACCATCGAAGGCTGTTCTAAGCGCCTTAGAGACATCCAGATTCGAAAAACCATAGAGGGCCGCTTTCTGTCGGTCTATCTCGATACGTATCTCTTTTTTGCCCTCATCAAAATCATCGCTTACATCTATCACCCCCGGCATAGCTGAAAGCTCGTCCTGAACGAGCCGCGCGACATCTCTCAGCTCATCAAGATATTTACCCTTCACCTTGACCTCGATCGCTTTTCCAATCGGTGGACCCGTGGGCACTTTCGCAAACTTCAGATACCCGAGGCCCGAAAGGCCACCGATCCTGTCTCTCAGATCGGCCATGATTTCGTCCGAGTTCCTCTCCCTGTCCCGTTCCTCAACGAGGTCGACCGTTATCTCCCCAACGTGCGAGCTAACGATTGTTTCGGAATCGGTGTTGAGAATGCCCGCCACGCTCGTCACCGATGTCACCTCTTCTCTCGGAAGGCCAAGCGCTTTTTCCTCTATGTATGCGAGTGCTGAGTCGGTCTGTTCGAGCCTTGTGCCCACCGGCATTTTCACCCTTACATAGAACCGCGAGACCTCCTCGTCTGCGAACATATCGACACCGATGAGCGGAATGATTGCTGCGAGTGCGAACACGGTGAGCATGACGATAGCGACGGCGATGTAGCGTTTCCGCAGGATCCGGATCAGCGCTCTTCTGTAAAGCTTCCTCACGGTTCTGAATAAGCGGTCGCTTCTCGAGTCCGGATTATCGACTCCGCCCCAGTCTGCTATGTGTGATGGGAGAATGAAAAACGCCTCGATGAGAGAGGCGAAAAGCGCGAAGGAAACGACGATTGGAATGATCTTCATGAATTCGCCAATGATTCCAGGCATAAGCATTAGCGGTAGAAACGCCGCCATCGTTGTAAGGATGGATGACAGCACTGGAACAGCGACCTCCGGTGCTCCTTTCAGGACGGCATCTTTCGGGGATAGGCCCTTCTGCATGTAGCGATATGAGTTTTCCAGAATAACGATAGCGTCATCGACGATGATTCCAAGAACCAGAACGAGTCCGAACAGGGAGTTTCCGCTGAGCGATTCTCCATACCATTTCATGAAAAGGAATGTGCACATGAAAGAGATTGGGATGCCGAGACCTGCAAATATAGCGTTTCTCCAGCCTATGAACATGTAGAGTATGAGAATGACGAATATCATCCCTATCATGGCGTTTGATTCAAGTTTGCCTATCGACTGGCTTATCCTCGTGGATGTATCATTCGTGAAGGTGATCTCCACGCCGTCCGGCAGTTTGGGGCGATAATCCTCCACTATCTTCTTTATTTCTTCGACCAGCCTGATAGTGTTCCCTTCGGTTTTTTTCTGGATGATGAGGGTAATGCATTTTTTCCCATCGAGGCGAGAGTAAGTGTCAGGCTCCTCGAAGGTATCACGTACATCAGCGACGTCATCCACACGTATGCCTCTCGGCCCATCGGTTCTCCGGATGACTATTTTCCCGATGTCCTGTGCATCTCTGGCTTCACCCAGGGATCTCACAAGGTATTCGGACCTTCCCGTGCTTATCCTTCCGCCCGGCATGTTGAGGTTCATCATCTTGATGGCATCAACGACTTCATGGAGTGTGATGTGGTAGGCTTCCAGTCTGGAAGGATCCACCTCGACCCAGATTTCCCTCTGCCGCACACCGGCGAGTGTAACCCTGGATATATCCTTCACGTTACCGATCCGTTCCTCTAGCTCTTCTCCGACATCCTTGAGAACTTCCTCCGGCACATCGCCGTAAACGACTACGTTCAGCATTGGCAGCCACGTGCTAGTCTTGAGCTGGAAGACATAGGGATCTTCTGCATCCTCCGGGAGGTCAGTCACCTTGTCGAGTTCCGAACGGAGATCATTGAGTCTCTTGTCGAACTCATCCTGATCCATCATCTCGAATTTCACGCTGATTATGGAGTTGTTTTCGGCGGATGTGGATGAGATCATGTCGATCTTGTCGACGTCCTGAATCTCCTCCTCGATCGGTATGGTGACCAGCTTCTCAACCTCCTCGGAAGAGGCGCCCGGGTATGTCGTCACGATATATATCCAGTTGAAGTTTATCTCAGGCATTTCCTCCCGTGGCAGTGTCAGAAAGGAATAAGAACCGAGTACGATTATCCCTATCATTATCATGTTCACAAGGACGGGATTGTTGACTGATATTCGAAACGGTGACACTATGTACCCTCTCTTATACTGTCTCCATCAGTGAGTGTCTCCACTCCCACGACGACGACCCTCTCGCCGGGCGATATGCCCTCTTTTACGACTATCATCTCATCGATCGAAGGACCGATGTTAACAGTTCTCTCTAAGGCCTTATCCTCCTCTACTATGAACACTATGTGCCGTCCAGCTCTTTTGGCGATAGCATCTCTGGGAAGACAGATCACATCGGTCAATCTTCCGGTTTCGATCGAGACCCTTGCGACCATGCCGGATTTCAGCTCCAGTTCATCAGTATTCTCAGCCACCACCTCCACCGGGAAGGTGCCCGAAGCCTCGTCTGCTTTGAGGCTCGCGCTACTCACCCTTCCCGGGAACCGCCTGCCTGGGAATGCGTCAACAGAAAGTGAACATGTCTGTCCTACAGTTATCGCCAGTATTTCTCTGTCGGTGATTCCGAGTGTGACCTTCACGCTCTCGGCATCGACCACCTCCGCCACCGGCACACCGATATTCACCATCTCACCGATATCTACCATTTTCGATGTGACTATACCATCGATGGGTGAGCTTATCCGGGTGTCTGCGTACCTTTTTTCTGCCATCTCTAGGAGAGCCCTGGCCCTCAGGAGACTCCCCTCTGCGTTCTTGAAAGTGAGTCTCAGTGATTCGAGTTCGTTCAGACTGATGTCGTTTGTCTCAAATAGTGTCTCCCCGCGTTCTAGATCTTTTTTCGCTTTCTCGAATGAGGCCTCAGCGATTATGACGCCCGCTCGTGCTTCTTCTGAGGCCAGGCGCGGAAGTTCGTCCTCGAGAACGAAGAGGATATCGTTTTCACGAACACGGTCGCCGACTTCCGTTTTCGCTTTTACGACTTTCCCGGAACTCTCCGCGATGATGGTGACCTGGTGCATGGCCTCCAGAATTCCCACCTCGTTCACATACCGGGGAATGTCCTCCTGCTTCACGATTACCGATTTGATCGTCTTTATTCCGGATGTCATCGACTCGATGGCGATCTTCGTCTCCCTCTCAGCACTCGTGAAATAGGTGACAAGCACCAGGAGTATGATGAGTGCAGCCAATCCTGTGATTACTCTTTTCCTCGTTATCTTCATTTCAGGCCATCCTGCATATTCTCATAACTTCCCATCGCTCTGTCGAGCCGTGCGATCGACCCGACCATTTCAGCCGCTTTCAGCTCCAGAAGGGGAGGAGCACACAATTTGATTTACGCGTGTTCATGGCTTACTCCTTTTACCCGTTCCATCACTTTCAGGTCTCTCCAGCTGTCGACCTTCTTTATCTCTGCAAGAAGCTCTCTGCACCACTCAAGCTCTATTTCCATGTGGTTGCGTCCGTTCTTCATTAGCAGGTACCAGTTGAGGGTGGTACTGGGACTCTGTGCGTTGATCCTCTCCTCGAAATCCACGAGCTCTCTCTCGAGGCGGGAGATCCTTTTTTCGATGAGCTCGATAACTTTCTGCTTCGGTATCGAGGAGATGAAAGCGACTCCCAGGCCGAACGGGTATTCCCCCATATCCCTCGTCGCCAGGTATCCCTCGACGAGTTTTGCTAGCATCTGTTCACCGCTGGTGGTTATATGATAAATGCTTCTTTCCGGGGTTTTCCCGACCTTCAGTTTTCGCGCCTCCACCATCCCCTTCTCTCGCAGCTTATTTAGGGTGTTGTAAATTGATGAGATACTGATCTTCGCCCAGATATCCATGTTCCTCTCACTGATCTGTTGATGGATCTGGTAGCCGTATTTCTCACCCTCTCTTAAAAGCCCGAGTATCGCCAGTTCGTTTTTCGCCATTTTGCCTCCTTTGGAGAAATCCATAGAGAGTTGAGACGTTCTATTTGTTTGATTTTCGAATATATTAGAAATTATTACATTTTGTAATATTATATAATATAATATCAGATGAGTTTATCTGTCAAGCCGAATCGAGTAGGTCTTTCACCAAAAATTTAAACTTACTTTCTGTAACTGTGTAAATACCAAAAGTTAGTAATTC
>JBHIFB010000110.1:0-11113 GCA_046760905.1 Candidatus Glassiibacteriota bacterium
AAATGCGGCTTTCCCCTTCCTGCTCGACCAGGATGGGTACCCAAATGCTCTCACGGCTCACTCAAAGGCTCTAAGTTCCAGGAAAATGGGGAAAGTCCTAATTGACCTCTTATTGACAAAAGCATAGATGGTTCTTAGATTTCGGACGTTTATTCCATTCTCTATGTGAATGAATTTATCATTTCTCCGACTTTTATGGGTGGGATAGAGACAGCGATGAAAATCAGCAATTATATGAGTGAGGAACTTATAAGACTCGATGTCGAGGCACGGGAGAAATTCTCGCTGCTGGAAGAACTCTCGCGTATACTGGGAACCGATGAACGAGTCATCGATTCAAAACAGCTTGCCGAAGATATAGTGGAGAGAGAGAGGATTGAACCAACAGGAATCGGTGAAGGAGTGGCGATCCCTCACGCCAGGACGGATTCTGTCAGTGATATAATTATTTTTATTGCCAGATTGAAGAAGCCAATTGACTACAGTGCAATAGACGGGAAGCCGGTCAACCTTCTTTTCCTCATAGGCACACCCAAGGATGCGGTGCAGGTGTATCTGAAGCTTCTTGCAAGTCTGACGAAGCTTGTGAAGAATGATTCGGTAAGAGAAAGGTTCACTGCTGCCGGGACTCCATCCGAGATTCTCGAGATAGTTAAAGAAAACGAACTGGATTAAGCAGAAGTGGCCAGAACATGATTGAGATAGTGCTAAGTCAGGATAAAGTTATCCAGATAGATGAAAGTACAACGCCCTCAGAGATACTCTCCTCCCTTAGAGGACAGGATACGAGTGGAATCGTAGCTGCATTATTCGACAACCAGGTGATAGACCTGAGCCGTCCTATAAAAAGCAGTGGCGAACTGAAGTTCGTTTCGATCGATGAGGCAGGTGGTATTGATATATTGAGGCACAGCGCCTCTCACGTGATGGCATATGCCGTGAAAGAGCTCTATGAGAATGTGAAAATCGCAATCGGACCGTCAATCGAGAATGGATTTTACTACGATTTTCTTTTGGAAAGGCCATTCACTCCCGATGACCTCGCGAAAATAGAGGATAAGATGAAGGAGATCGTCAAATCTGACTATCCTTTCGAGAGGCTGGAGGTTCCTCTGGGAGAGGCATTGGAAATTTTCCGGGGGGAGGGAGAGGATTTCAAGGTGGAGATTCTCAGTGAGATTGACCAGGTGAAAATCGTTACCCTGTATCGTTGCGGCCGTTTCACGGATCTGTGCAGGGGACCGCACGTACCCACGACCGGCTATATCAAACATTTCAAGCTCCTATCGACCGGAGGCGCTTACTGGCGTGGTGATGAGAGAAATCCAATGCTTCAGAGGATTTACGGCACCGCTTTCCCTACAGGAGAAGCGCTTAGTGACCACTTGAGAAAACTCGAAGAGGCGGCAAAGCGTGATCACCGTAAGCTGGGACCATCACTCGATCTTTTCAGCATTCAGGAGGAAGGAGGTTCCGGCCTTGTTTACTGGCATCCAAAGGGTGCTCTCATACGTCATGTCATCGAGACCTACTGGAAGGAGGAGCATCTGAGGAGAGGGTATGATCTGGTCTCTTCCCCCCACATTGCGAGGATGAATCTCTGGGAGAGAAGCGGCCATCTCGATTTCTATGCAGAGAACATGTACAAGCCGATAGACGTTGATGGAGTCGACTACATCCTGAAACCCATGAATTGCCCCTTTCACATACTCATCTACAAATCCACTATGAGAAGCTACAGGGAACTCCCCATCCGGTGGGCCGAGCTGGGGACCGTTTACAGATACGAGAGGTCGGGCGTGCTCCACGGGCTTATGAGGGTGAGAGGATTCACGCAGGACGATGCCCACATCTTCTGCCGGCCCGAGCAGCTGGATGGGGAGATACGGCTTCTTATAGATTTTGCCACGGACTTCCTGAGAAACTTCGGGTTCGAAGCGTACGAGATATATCTCAGCACCCGTCCCCAAAAGTATGTCGGTTCCCTGGAGAACTGGGATAAAGCCACAAGTAGCCTCGAAGACTCGCTTAAAAAAACCGGCCTCCCATACACGATCGACCCGCAGGAGGGTGTATTCTACGGACCCAAAATCGACATCAAGATCAAGGACGCTATTGGAAGAACCTGGCAGTGTACGACAATCCAGGTTGATTTCAATGAACCAGAGAGGTTCGACATACGGTATGTAGGCAAGGACGGCCAGCCGAAGCAGCCGATCATGATTCACAGGGCCATCATGGGCTCTCTCGAGAGATTCATGGGGGTTCTAATCGAACATTACGCAGGTGCTTTCCCGACTTGGCTAGCACCGGTTCAGGCGACTGTTCTCCCCATCACAGATGAGAACAATGCATACGCAGAACGGATAATGGGGAGGATGAGAGAGGCCGGGGTGCGGGTGTCCATCGATACCCGGTCTGAAAAGATAGGCTACAAGATACGCGAGGCGGAGGTGAGCAAAGTGCCATACATGCTGATCGTGGGAAAGAAGGAAGAAGGTTCCGAGATGGTATCGCTCAGGGTCCGGGGAGAAGGTGATGTAGGGAAAATGGGCATTGATGGATTTATTGGAAAAATACAGGATGAAATTAATAAAAGAGAGATCAAGCTCTCGGTTCGGCCTGGATGAATGATCTTGATCTGCCCGTAGTGGGATCGAAGGATTGGAAGATCCAGAAATAGTTGACAAGGAAGCGCGGAAGACGTAATTTTTCTAACAAAATCATTTAAGACGCAAAGAAGGAGTTGTTCACTTCTCACCTGGCCGGCAAAGATCTCGCTGGCGGGTTATAAAGCAGCTGACCGATCTGGGTCAAATCGAAGCGGATAACTTCTATCCGCTTTTTTCACAAAGGAGGTTTCCATCGAGAAAAAAATCCGGGTCAACAGGCAGATAAAGATCTCCCCGGTGAGATTGATCGATGAGGACGGCTCTCAGGTTGGAATAACACCTATCGAGGAGGCATTGAGAATTGCCGAGGAGAGGGGACTCGACCTCGTCGAGATTGCGCCATCGGCGAATCCACCGGTCTGCCGCATAATGGATTACGGTAAGTTCAAGTATGAGGAGAGTAAGAAGGCCAAAAAGGCTCTCAAGAAGCAGCATTTAATCCAGGTCAAGGAGATAAAACTTAGGCCTAAAACCGAGGAACATGATTTTCAGTTCAAGCTCCGGCATGCGAAAAAATTTTTGGAAGAGAGACACAAGGTGAAGTTTACTCTGATATTCCGTGGGAGGGAGCTCCAACACAAGGATCGCGGTGAGCTCTTGCTAGAGAAGGTAGTCGAAGAAATAAAGGAAGTTGGGTTCGTAGAGAACGGCCCAAAGCTGGAAGGCAAGAATATGATCATGATCGTATCACCGAAACATTGAAGTGAGTTTCAGAAGTTCGAGGAGGATGTTGTGCCGAAATTGAAATCCAACAGAGCTGCGATGAAGAGATTCAAGATTACGGGCAGAGGGAAGATAAAGAGCAAGAGAGCTTATTTGAGACATATGCTGACGAAAAAATCGAAGAAGCGGAAAAGGCACCTGCGGCGGCCCGGCATCATTAAAGGACCGGATGAGAAAAGAATAAGGTTACTCATACCATATTCCTAGCGGAAGGAGGACCGATTCAATGCCAAGAGCTAAATATAATGTGGCCTCTCGCAGACGAAGGAAGAAGATACTGAAGGCCGCGAGAGGTTACCGGGGTGGCAGGAGTAAGCTATACTGTTCAGCCAAGGAGACTGTAGAAAGGGCACTCCGGTATGCATACCGGGACCGAAGGAACAGGAAACGGACGATGAGAAAGCTGTGGATCGTCAGGATCAATGCCGCCTGCCGACTCAACGGACTCTCATACAACAGGTTTATCCAGGGTCTGAAGAAAGGCAACATAGACGTGAACCGGAAGATGCTGGCTGATCTGGCAGTGAATGATCCGAAAAGCTTCACGAGACTAACCGAGATGGCAAAAGAAAGTCTCAGCGCCTGAGGGTGAGCTGCCATGGGAGAATTGGAAAGAGAGATAGAAGCGATCCGTGAAAAAGCTCTGGGAGATATTTCTTCCGCTCTGACTATCGAAGCTGTCGATGAGGCGCGGATCAAGTATCTTGGCAGGAGAGGGAAGCTTACACATATCCTCAGGGGACTGGGGACTGTTGATGAGGACAAACGGCCGAAGATAGGAATGCTTGCCAACGAGATGAAAAAAGAAATTTCGAAATTCATAGAGGAGCGGAAAAAGGAGCTCCAGCTGCAGGGCGTGGCGGATGAGCCGGTTGTCGGGATAGAGGACATCACCCTGCCCGGGCAGAGAAGATGGCAGAGCTCTGTGCATCCGCTGACGAGAGTGTTCGATGAGATCGTAGATATCTTCTACGGCATGGGCTTCTCGACTGAGCGGGGTCCGGAGGTCGAGGAAGAATATTATAACTTCACCGCATTGAATTTCCCTCCTGACCATCCTGCCCTGGATATGCAGGCCACTTTCTTCTTGGATCGTGGGTTCGTCCTCCGGACTCACACGTCACCCGTACAGATAAGGACGTTTTTGAAATACGAGCCACCGTTGCGAGTGATTGCGCCAGGGAGATGCTATAGATCTGATAAAATAGATGCCTCCCATTTTCCGGTCTTCCACCAGGTCGAGGGTTTCTTCGTCGATGAGGATGTGACATTCGCAGACCTGAAGGCCACACTCATCGAATTCTCCAGGAAGATGTTCGGCGGGGATCTGGCTGCCCGGTTCAGGCCGAGTTTTTTCCCCTTCACCGAACCAAGTGCTGAGATGGACATTGCATGTCTTTTTTGCAAGGGTGCGGGCTGCAAAGTATGCAAGAAAACCGGATGGCTTGAAATCCTCGGTTCCGGGATGATAGATCCGGCGGTGTTTGAGGCAGTTGGGTACGACCCTGAAAAATACACCGGTTTTGCATTCGGACTGGGGGTTGAAAGGATAGCGATGCTCAAATACGGTATAAATGACATTCGCCTGTTTTATGAGAACGATGTGAAGTTCCTGGAACAGTTCATCTGACAGCGAGATATGATCCGGGGAAGGGGACATGGAAATCAATGAGGGTTAGTTTAAAATGGTTGCGGTCATTTGTCGATTTTTCAGTCGAGCCGGATGAGCTTGCTGATCTGTTGACGATGCGTGGTGTTGCCGTGGATGAGGTGGAACGCGTAGAAAGTTCGGTGAAGGGCGTTGTCGTGGGGATTGTTGAGGATGTGGCGAAGCACCCAAATGCCGATAGACTGTCTCTTTGCCGCGTCAGCACCGGCGAGAGTTCATATAGAGTTGTGTGTGGAGCGCCGAATGTTAAGAAAGGCGTGAAGTATCCTTTCGCACTCGTCGGAGCGGTCATGCCCGATGGGACAAAGATCAGGAAGGCGAAGATCAGGGGTGAAACGTCTGAAGGGATGTTACTCTCAGGATATGAGCTGGGTATATCTGATGATCATGAAGGGATCCTCGAGCTAGGAGACGAGGCGGTTATCGGGCACCCGCTAGATGGCTTGATAGAATTGAATGACTACGTCTTCATACTCGATATCACTGCAAACAGAATGGACCTGCATAGTCATCTCGGCGTTGCGAGGGAAATAGGCGCCATCGTTGGTGAGAGGGCGCATCTGCCCGAGGCGTTCGGGGAGGAGGTGCCCAGAAGGATAAGCGAAGCCATAGGTTTGAAGGTAACTGATACACAAGGCTGCCCCCGCTACACGGCAAGGATCCTTGAGGGTGTAAAAGTGGGGCCATCTCCACACTGGATGGTCGATAGATTGGCCAGCATTGGACAAAGGTCGATAAATAACATAGTGGATGTAACGAATTTCCTGTTGTTCGAGCTCGGCACACCGCTCCATGCTTTTGACCTGGACAAACTCGTGGACAGAAAAATCATCGTGAGACGGGCCGGTGAAGGAGAGTTCATCAGGACCCTCGATGGTGTGGGAAGGGAACTGAACTCCGAGATAACTGTCATAGCCGATTCCGCGAGGTCTGTGGCGATTGGTGGCGTCATGGGGGGCGAGGACACAGAGGTCTCGGATGACACCGTAAACGTACTAATCGAATGCGCTCATTTCGATCCCTGCAGGATCAGGAGGACGGCAAGGGCCCTCGGCCTCCAATCGGAGGCCTCGTTCCGGTTCGAGAGGTGGGTAGACCCTACGATCCTGCCATACGCTGTCGACAGAGCCGCCTATCTGATGAAAATGGCGGCGGGCGGGGACATCCTTGAGGGAAGAGTAGATGTATACCCAGATCCCACCCTTCCTGAAAAAGTGAAGCTTCGAACGGAGAGAGTCAGTAAGATCCTAGGTCAGAGGGTGGAGGAGATTGAGATCACTTCCCTTCTTGAGAGTGTCGAGTTCAAGGTGAACGGCTCCGGTGAGTTGGAGGTGGAGGTACCGGTATTCAGAGCCCGGGATGTGACAAGAGAAATAGATCTTATAGAAGAGATTGCCAGATTGAAAGGTTACGATTGGATAGACTCCGATTATAAATGCGGGGTAAGAGTTTTCGGAGGCATCGACACGGAGGGTAAACTTGAGCGGAAAGTGCGGGAATTTTTTGTGAGAGAAGGCTTCTTCGAAGTTATAAGCACCTCGTTTGTCGGATCTCAACTTGTCAGTGGTGTCCTTGGGGTACCGGTAGAAAGGTTGATTCAGGTCGGAAATCCCATCCATGCCGAAGAGAGGTTCCTAAGACCGCTCCTTCTCTCCACTTTAATACCGATCCTCACAAATAACCTGAGGAAAAGAAACAGGGATGTGAGGATTTTCGAACTGGGGAATGTATTCAGCCGCGGGAACCTTCCAAATGGGCAGAATCACGAAGGAATGCACATTGCATTCGCGGCTGTAGGCAGCAGAGAACCGACAAACTGGAATAACGGCTCTAAGGCATGGGACTACTATTCGTTCAAGGGAGTGGTCGAGCGGTTTTTCGATATTTTTCTACCGGAAATCCGGTTTTCGGGGAGCGGTCCGGCGTTTTTAGACGATAGACTGAGTTCATCGATAATGATGGAATCGGACGAGCTGGGCTTCTTCGGAGAACTCTCCTGTGAGACATGCCGCGTACTGGATATACCCGAGAGGGTTTTCGTGCTCGAAATCGATTCGTCTGAGATCCCGGCACGTTTCAAGGAAAGAGGGCTGGTGGGTGTTTCACGTTTTCCACCGCTGGAGAGGGATCTTTCACTCGTCGTCCCTGAGAAAACACCCTATCAAAGCGTGGAGGCTATCATCCGCAACACAGCGGGAGAAATTCTCGACGAACTCTTTCTCTTCGATCTTTATCGGGGAGGACAGATCCCCGAAGGGCGCAAGGGCCTCTCCTTCAGGCTCATATTCAGATCAAAGGATAGAACTCTCGAGGATCGGGAGATAAACTCGCTCATCGAATCGATCCTCGAACGCTTGGGAAAGGAGCTGGATGTTGTCTTACGATGAGAAAGTCAATACAGACGATATTGTCGAAGCAAGCATGAGAAACCTCGAGGTGCTTGAGGAGCGTATCAAAAGCTGCATCGAAGAGTTGAGAGACATGAAGATGGAGAATACCCACATCAAAACTGAATATGGAGCCCTTCGTGGGAAGATGGGGAGACTCGAGGAAACCTTCCATCAAATGAAAGATTGGGAGGAACAAAGGGAAGCCCTCATAACCGAGAACAGCGCTCTCAAGGAGAAACTCGGTGTGATCGAGAATAGGATAAGGGGCCTACTTACAAGGCTGGAGTCAACGATCGGACAGGATTGAAGACCCCTGGCGGGGAAGGAAACCTGAGAAAGGATGGGGACCGGCTATGGAAACTGAAGAGAGAAAGAGTGTCAGGGTTCGAATCTTCGGAGAGGAATTCCCCATCAGGAGTGAAGCTGATCCCGAATATACCAAAAAAGTAGCGAAATACGTTGATTCTATGATGCGTCACGTTAAGAAAGGAATGAAATCTAGTGATGCACGTACAGTTGCAATCCTTGCAGCTATGTCAATAACGGATGAGCTTTTCCGTTCAAGGCAAGGATTGAATTCACTTGGGGAGGAGCTTGCAAGGAAGACAAAGGAAATTTTGAACTTAATCGAAGAAGGAAGAGCGAGGGGTAATGGCAAGAGCAATGACTGAGAAATACCTTGTCAACCGGCGGGAAATTTGTTATAATATAGTACGGAGTCCCTGCTCTGTACGACGAGAAAAGAAAAAATTTGATCCAACTCACTCTGATAGGGAATCCGGCTTCACTATTCGTTCACCGGCCCTGGGAAAAAGAGGGAAGTGGACTGATGGTGGGAGGATACCCAGTTTTTCCTTATCAGGTTCAAATTCTGCTTTTCTCTCAGAGGGAGCGGGGATTTTCTATTTTCCCCTGATTGTAAATGTTCCGGTCTGTCGCCCCCCACACTCGGATGTATTAGCCCCTCGGAAAAGTTATTCTGAGAGCTGATCGGACTGTATATGCTCTATCATCTGACAGGGACTATGATAACAACACATATCGCAGGAATGATATCGCAGAACTTTTCGGATCTGGGGAGTACGCTGCCGATGATCGTGCCCGTGATTTTTATGCTTCTCGCGGCGGGTATTTTTTTCCTCGGATACTATGCCAGGAAGAGAATCTCATCCAGAAGATTCTCCGAGATCGAAAGGGAGTCTGAGCGAATCCTTAATGAGGCAAAAAGAGAAGCGGATAATATCACGAAGTCCGCCGAGCTCGAGTGCAAAGAAATGGCCTACAGGGAGAAAGCCAAACTCGAGGAAGAGTTATCATTGAAGAGGCAGGAAATAGAGCGCATGGAGTGGAGAGTCAAGGAGCGGGAAGCAAACTTCGACAGGAAGCTTGATCTAATCGAGAAAAAGGAGAAAGACCTATCCCGATTGAGCGAGGAGTTTGCTGCCAGGGACAAGGCGCTGAAAGCAAAAGATGCGAGGCTCACGCAGCTCATTTCGGAGCAGAATCTTCGCTTGGAACGTATAGCGGGCCTGACCGCGGAGGAAGCGAAGAAGCAGTTGATTGCCAATCTGGAAGAGGAAGCGAGGCTCGGAGCGAGCCAGTACATCAAGGAGAGAAAGGAAGAGGCTAAAAGGATCGCAGATAGGGAAGCGAGGAAGATCATCACTCAGAATATACAGAGATATGCTGCGGATCACGTAGTGGAGTCCACGGTCAGTGTAGTCTCTTTACCGAATGATGAGATGAAGGGTCGGATAATAGGTCGGGAAGGAAGAAACATTAGAAGCTTCGAGATGGCGACCGGTGTGAACGTCATTATCGATGACACGCCAGAAGCGGTTATATTATCCTCCTTCGACCCGATACGAAGGGAGGTGGCCCGTCTTGCGCTCGAGAAGCTGGTGTCCGATGGGAGGATTCACCCTGGCCGGATAGAAGACATGGTTGAGAAGGCGAGAAGAGAACTCAATGAAATGATCCGGCAGGCCGGGGAGGAGACAATTTACGAGGTAGGGATTCAGAGCTTGCATCCTGAGCTTATCAGGTTGCTCGGAATGCTCAAGTACAGGACCAGTTATGGACAGAATGTCCTTCAGCATCTGAAGGAAGCCGCGTTCATCTGTGGGCTGATGGCGGCCGAACTCCACCTCGACGCCGGCCTTGCCAAGCGGGCTGCGCTTCTGCACGATATAGGAAAGGCGATGACCCACGAGAGTGAGGGAACGCACGTCCAGCTTGGGGCTGAGCTTGCCCGGAAATATGGTGAGAAGGAGATTGTGGTGAGTTCCATCGAGGCGCATCATGATGATGTCGAACACAAATCCCTGATATCGGTACTCGTACAGTCTGCAGATGCGATATCCGGTGCAAGGCCCGGTGCAAGACGTGAGACTTTCGAAACTTATATCAAGAGGCTCGAGAAGCTCGAAGAGATCGCAGACTCCTTCGACGGCATACAGAAATCTTACGCCATCCAGGCCGGCAGGGAGATAAGGGTCGTAGTTGAACCGGCTGATATCGATGATGCGAGGCTCGAGGTGCTGGCCTCCGAAATCGCCAGGAAGATCGAGAAGGAGCTGGAGTATCCAGGACATATCAAGATTTCCATGATCCGCGAGACCAGGGCTATAGACTACGCACGATGATACGATCGAAGTTGGAAAGGCAAGCCGGTGAAATTTCTCTTCATTGCTGATGTGGTGGGAAAACCGGGAAGAAGGATACTCGCGAATGCCCTGCGGAAGCTCAAAGAAGAAGAAGAAGTATCGTTAGTCATTGCAAACGGGGAGAATGGTGCGGGTGGCTACGGCCTCACCTCTGAAACCGCAGATGAACTTTTCTCTATCGGGATAGATCTTCTTACGAGCGGGAATCACATATGGGACAAGAAGGAGTTCATCCCTCGCCTGAGGGATGATGGACGAATCCTGCGTCCGGCGAATTACCCTCCGGGTAATCCGGGGAGGGGGAGTGCTCTCCTGGAAACGCTAGATGGGCGAGAAGTCGGGGTGCTGAATCTCCAGGGAAAGGTCTTCATGCCATCTCTGGACTGCCCGTTCAGAACGGGGATACAGATGGTCGAAGAGATGAGGCAGAGCACCAGGATTATTGTGGTTGATTTCCATGCCGAGGCCACTGCTGAAAAGGTTGCTCTCGGCTGGTATCTCGACGGGCTCGTATCCGCCGTGATCGGGACACACACCCATATCCAAACTGCGGACGAAAGGGTACTGCCCGGTGGAACCGCATACATCACTGATATAGGCATGACAGGATCGATAGATTCGGTTATCGGGGTGAAAACGGAGCTCGCCCTTAAACGATTCCTTACGCAGGTGCCACATCGATTCCAGACCGCTGAGAGGAACGTCAGGCTGATGGGGGTTGTGTGTGAGGTGGATGATCATAGTGGAAAGGCGAAGTGGATCAAGAGGATCAATATTGGTGAAACCCAAGGAGCAGGTGAGTCGGAGGATGACAGCTGAAATAATAGACGGTCGTGCGATTGCAGAAGAGGTCAAATCCGAGTTGAAAGAGCGGATCGAATCCCTTAAGAAGAAAGGTGTTACTCCCGGTATCGCGGTAGTACTGGTTGGGGATAATCCTGCCTCACACATCTACGTGAGGATGAAGAACAGAGCATCAAAAGAAATAGGTAT
>JBHIFB010000111.1:0-11074 GCA_046760905.1 Candidatus Glassiibacteriota bacterium
ATATTTTTCCAATTCGGATCCAGAGACGGACAGCATCGATGGTTTGTGGGAATCGTTCATTTCGACGGTGATCGTTTCTCATGCTTCGACATTCCGGAAGGGATGGGTGAAGATACCTGCGAATTCAAGTTCCAAATCTCCGTCGAGGAAGGTCAACTCCTGTATTTGAGGGTACTTCAAAGAGATGGGGAGATGGCATGGTCATCACCAATCTGGTTCGAACCGACAAAAAGAAGTCATTGACTTACAAACCGCAAGTGCTCATTATTTACTCTCAGATTTTAGGAAGAAACCGTCACAAACGGTTGGATTCAACAGTCTGTGAATAAGCCGGGCACAGCAGGCTGATATTTCCTAAGGGTGGTTACTGTAACTATTGAACCGGTTAAGGAGGTATGAAGATGACGCCCGTGAAGATTCTCACTTTCTGCCTCGTGGTCATGACCGCATCCTTTTCATTAGCTTTTTCCCAGGAGGAGGCCGCTCTTAAAGCGGAAACTGATAAAGCGGCAGTCGATGTCACGATAGGTGCTTCCATATACAAGTCGAAATGCGCTTTCTGCCATGGTGACAACGGGGATGGCCAGGGTCCCTCAGGAAAATTCCTGAAACCGCCGCCCGGCGACTTCACCGATTCACAATGGATTCACGGCGGTGAGATGGAGGACATCGTCAAGGTCATCAGGGAAGGTGTTGATGGCACGGCGATGGTTGGCTTTGCCAGCGCCCTGACAGAGGAAGAGATAGAGGCAATAGCAGCTTTCGTGCTGCAATTCTCGAAACCAGTCGAAGAACCCTCCGAGGAAAGCGAAGCACAGGAATAGGGGAAAAACAAGAGGCATCCCGACCCAGCGTGGTCAGGATGCCTCATTCAAGCTCGGCTTCTTTCTGAGGCCTATCTCGTCAATAGCATTTTTGCCGTCTTCACAGTATCCCCCACCCTCAACCTGTAGAAGTAAATCCCAGAGCCGACCTCCCTACCCGTGGCGTCTTTCCCATCCCACATCACAGCATAGGATCCGGGATCTTTCCTTCCCGATACCAGCGTCCTTATCAACATGCCTCTCAGGTTGTAGAGAGTCAGCTCAACTTCCCGAGCCGGACCTTTGGGGATCCTGTACTCAATCCTGGTCCGGGGATTAAAGGGATTCGGATAATTCTGGAAGAGCTCAACATTATGTGGAAGCCTGAGCCCCGACTCATCCCCACCGGCTGACAGCGGTCCGAGATCCTGCAGCGGGGAGATACGAGCCCCGATTACATCCTTGCCGGCGAAATCCTGGAGGAACACGACGAGATCGCAGTTAGTATCCACGAAGTCCTGACTCACCTCGAAGTTCACAATCTCCTGATGGAATTCCCCCTTTCCCAGGCTAATAGGTATGCCCGATGTGTCAGGGAAGAATTCTCTCATTACGAACTGGAGGCTGTCCTCATCGTGCCAGGCATAGGCTATGTGGCTCTCTGTGAGCACTGTGAAAAGCCTCAGGTCCGTGGCCGCGATCCCGTCCACTGCCCTCACCTGCACCAGTGCGTATCCCTGCCTGGTCTGGTCATTGTAATTTCCTCCAAGGTAAAGATGCACCGGTACCTTCTTCTGGAATTCATCGTTCGTCTTCATTCGGTAGGAGCTGAATATGGTCTCGCTGGCTCCTACAACCTTATCACCTCCGTCGAAGTAGACGGTGGGATAGGCTTCGATGCTGTAATAATTAATCCTCGACAGGGAGCTTTCAGTGGTGAATTCATCTCCCTGATGATACTCCACTATCGCCACCGAATCACCGGCCATCTCCCAGAGAGAGTCAAGGCCCTGTGCCGAGAACTGGCACCAGTAGCACCAGGTACCGGTCCCCCCCTCGATCAGCACAGCACTTCTGTCCTGCGTGTAATTCTTCGTGCGTATGCTCCTCGTGTCGTTGAAAGGAGTGTCATCCGGACTCAAAAGCGTTGTGAAAGTCAGATCATAAACGTTCCCCTGTTCCACGCCAAACGCCGGGAATTGCACCTGCTCTCCCTGATCGGGTGCGAGCCCAGACACATTCACAGTCTCATCATACACGAGAGCCCCTTCGTTCTCTATCTGGCAATTGACATCGAATGTCTCTTCGAACGTACCGAAGTTCTTAACCAGCGCAGTGGGAATCATCTGCTGGGATGGATCGTAGTCTCTGCCCGGGGCGAGTATAGATTTGACTCCCGCATCATGTGCGTCTCCGCCCGCCCTCTCCGTTACGGCTCTCAGGAGCATGTCTCCGTAAGAGTTCTTGTCATCCCATTCGTCATTGTAATACGACCAGGTATGGTTTTCCTCGAAACCCTCATCGAATCCGACCGATGGACAGTCCGGCCCATCCTGGGCCTGAATATAGACCCCGTAGAAAGTGCCGTCATCTCTGATCACCCCGGTGTCTCCCACAGCGTATCGGCATAGAGTATCGTACCTGGAGAGCCGGCTGTTCCATCATCATCGGCTACAGCGATTATCAGGTCATCTCCTCCAGGGCTCGGCCACCCTTCGTTAAACCAGATGATGATCGACGTCACACGACATGGATAATAGTATGGCTGGAACTCAACTCCCCATCCGTTCCCGGCCTCGAAGTAATATACCCACGTCCAACGATTCCCGTCGTCCCAGAGAAGAGTATCCCCGGGATTCGGGTTCATGAGAGCAAAAGGCGCCATGTTTCCCTGTAAGCGCTCACCCTGGGGACCCTGGAAGTAGACCGCCCAAGGTGGATTGCCCGTGGTTTCGTTACCTCGAGCCACCATTTCGAATCCCCGCACTCCTAGCTGGATGTCCTCAGGGTAAACCTTAACCGTCATAAGAAAAGCAACGGTGAGTGTGATAATGGTAAGGAGAACCGGTCGAGCCATGCCATCCCTCCTCTCCGGTCAATTCGCGCACGTGACATTTCATAGCAGGGTTCCGGCAGTTACTAACAATATAACAAATCACAACTCACAGGGAAACCCCGCCACTCATCCGGCATTGACAACACCGGCAGGAAAGATGAATTTTACTATATGAAGACTAAGAATGTTCTCTCGGCAAGCAGAAGGACTGATATACCTGCGTTCTATATGGACTGGTTTATCTCATGCCTGGCTAGGGGACATTTCGATGTTTGTAATCCCTTCTCTAACAAAGTGAAAATTCTATATGCCTCACCTGAGGACATCCATTCGATTGTTTTCTGGTCCAAGAACTATGGACACCTACTAGAATCGAAGGATCACCTGAGGGAGTATAATCTATTCTTCCACTTCACACTGAACACATTCGTTCCAAAACTTGAACCCGGCCTATCACCACTAGACGAGCGGCTCGAACAGGCGAAGGCCCTCTCTCGTTGGAGGGGTGCCGATAGATTGATGTGGAGGTTTGACCCTGTCGTCTTATGGGAAGAGGAAGGGAAGCGGTCGAACAACCTCTCGGGATTCCATTACATAGCCAAGTCTCTGAGAAGAATTGGCATCGAAAGGCTCACCCTTTCCATGATGGACAGATACGCTAAGATAGAAAAAAGGATTCACGGCTTGCCGGCATTCAGATTCATTTACCCCGATAAAGAGGAAGCTGCCGGCATTCTGGGGACGCTTGCCGAGGATGCTCTCGACATGGGATTTGAGGTGAGCTTCTGCTGTGAAAAAGAGCTTCTCGAGTTGCTCCCCTCTCTCCCGGTAAGGCAAGGGAGATGCATCGACGGTGAGCTACTTACTAGACTCTTCGGTGCCGGCGCCGACCTTTCACCAGATAGGGGCCAGAGAAGGGGCCAGGGATGCGGTTGCACCGTATCCATCGATGTTGGTTCATACTCACGGCAACCCTGCCTGAACAACTGCCTTTACTGTTACGCAAACCCCGCAGTAACAGCCACCGTAGTTCCATAGGTGAAAATTTAAGATCCAATCCGAATCCCATACCCTGCCCTACCCGGTAGAAGCCGCCTCTTTCTAAAGGGGAGCTGGTGCCGAAGGGGGGACTCGAACCCCCACGGGAATTATCCCACCACCCCCTCAAGATGGCGTGTCTACCAGTTCCACCACTTCGGCAACCAGGATGCTATTGTGGTATCTCCTCACCGACATCTCCCACAGGAGCTTCCTCTCCTTCCTCCTCCAGCGGAATTGTCTCGGGCATATAGGGCTGAGGCTCGATTGTCCCCCGCTGAACCTCCCTCTCGATCACACTCGTCGGTCCTTGTGCGTGTCTCGACATGAGGGCGAGTGAAAATGAGGTGAGGAAATACAGAATACCAAGAACAGTGGTGAGTTTCGTCAGGAAAGTGGCTGCGGCACGACCCCCGAAGACAGTCTCGCTTGGTCCACCGCCCCCAAACGCAGCTGCCAGGCCACCGCCTTTGCCAGCCTGAAGAAGGATTGCTACAATAAGAACGAGGCTTAAGAATATATGAAATACAAGTAGAATACCGAACAAAAAAACCTCCTAGCAAATTCCAAAATCTAAGCTTCCCTTAAGCTCTTGTCAATAATCGATCGGGAAGGGGGGACATTTTCAAATCTATCCACTTATCATCTCCTGATTGTCATAGAAGATTATCCTGAGGAATGAAGCGGGCTTGAGGCTCGCTCCCCCGACAAGGGCTCCATCTATATCCCCCTCCTCCATGAGGGAGACGATATTATCCGGCGTCACGCTTCCTCCGTAGACTATCCTCGTCTCAGCAGCAATACTCCCGCCATGAAGATCGGCTACAGTCTGCCTGATCATCATGTGCACTTCCGCGGCCTGTTTGGGGGTGGCTGTAAGACCGGTACCTATAGCCCAGACGGGTTCGTATGCAATCACAGTACGACGCATATCCTCCTGGGATATATTTCCGATTGCTTCTTTGAGCTGCCTCTTCACCGCCTGGAGTGTTTTCCCGCTTCTTCTCGTTTTCTCTTTCTCACCGACGCACAGGATGGGCCTGAGATCACAGTCGAGAGCTGACCTGAGCTTATCGGCAACGATTCTGTTCGTCTCCCGAAAATGCCCTCTACGTTCTGAGTGGCCTACGATGACATACTCCACTCCGAGGTCCTTCAGCATAAGTCCGGAACACTCACCTGTGTATGCACCCGACTCTTTCCAAAAGAGATTTTGTGCTCCCAGATGGATGCCCCTTTTCCCTGATATGAGCATCCGGGCCGATTGAAGCGATGTGAATGGAGGACAGAAAATCACCTCCCTTCCCTCTATCGAGGGCGAAAGTTTGAAGAAATCCTCGAAGTATAGCCTCGTATCAGTTATCGTGTTGTTCATCTTCCAGTTGGCCGCAAGCAGCGGTATCCTGTTTCCGGTTACCTCGTCTATTCCTTGCATCACTTGCCTCCCTCCTCCCGCACGCTCAATGCCTCAACCCCCGGCAGATCCTTCCCCTCAAGCACTTCCAGAAAAGCACCGCCACCGGTCGACAGATGGCTTACACGATCGGCATAGCCGGCCTCGATCACCGCTCTCACCGAGTCCCCACCGCCAACCACCACCACAGCTCCACTCCCCGCCGCCTGTGCTACAGCTCTCGCTACCTCCTGTGTGCCGCCGGCGAACTCATCGACCTCGAATATCCCCATCGGTCCGTTCCATACTATGGTCCTTGCGGTGGAGATCTTCTTCGCATACCTCTTCCTGGTGTCGCTCCCGATGTCGACATAGCAGGATTGTGGAGGAATGGAATTATTCGCGACCTCCTTCACATCCGAAGCGACCTGCGTGGACTTCGAGACGACACAGTCGGTTGGAATCAGGATAGGTATTCCCTTTTCCCTGTAATCGTCGATTATCTCAGACGCTACAGGCGTGAGCTCCTCTTGGACAAACGTCGTACCCACGCCTAATCCCTTAGCCCTGAAAAATGTCGAGGCCATCGCACCACCGACGATCACAGCATCAATCTTTCCGAGAAGGTTCTTGAATACTCCGATCTTGTCCGAGGCCTTCTTCCCACCGAGAATTGCGATGAATGGATGCTCAGGGGTTGCTAGCAGCTTTCTGAGGTATTCGAGCTCCTTCTTCACCAGCAATCCCGCCACGGCCGGTTTCAGAAGTGAGGGGACCCCGACCGTCGTCGCATGGGCTCTGTGGCACGTGCCGAATGCGTCGTTCACGAAGAAGTCTCCGAGCCTGGAGAGCTCCTGGGCAAAAGCAGGATCGTTACTCGTCTCGCCCGGGTCGAAGCGCACATTCTCCAGGAGCATGACCCCTCCATCGGGAAGCTTCTTGGAAGCTTCCAAAGCGGAGGGGCCTATGATCTCGCTGCTGAAATGGATCTCTGTGCCCAGCAGCTGGCCCAGCTTCTTCGCGACGGGTCTCAGGCTGTACTGCGGATCGACCGCTCCTTTTGGCCTTCCGAGATGCGATGCCAGCACGAGCCTCGCCCCGGAGGATCTGAGCTTCTCTATGGTCGGCAGGGTACTTCGTATTCTTGTATCGTCACCGACCTCGCCTTCCTCCATCGGAACGTTGAAATCGACCCTCATGAAGACCCGTTTGCCTCTTATGAAGGAGCTTTGGAGATCATCTACGGTCATCTTAGAAAATTGCTTCATGTTCATTGGGTTCCACCAATCCTTTTTGCCAGTTCAACTGTCCTCAGGCTGTAAGCCCACTCGTTGTCATACCAGGCAAGCACCTTGAGCATCCTTCCTCCTATCACATTCGTCGAAGGCAGATCGACAATGGCAGAATGAGGATTTCCTGTGAAATCCACCGAGACCAGCGGGAGCCTCGAAGCTTCAAGGATCCCCCTGAGCTCATTTGTGCTTGCCCTTTCGAACTCCTCGTTCATGGAGTCGGTGTCGGCATCCCTCTCAAGCTCCACAACCAGATCGACCAGTGACACGTTGGGAGTAGGAACCCTGACAGCGAGACCATCGAGTTTACCTTCGAGTTGAGGGATGACGAGCGAGAGAGCCTTCGCAGCACCGGTGGTTGTGGGGATCATGGAAAGACCTGCGGCTCGAGCCCTCCTGAGATCCTTGTGAGGAAGATCGAGTATCCTCTGGTCGTTTGTGTATGCGTGTATTGTGGTCATCAGCCCCCTGGCGATTCCGTATTTCTCATGGATCACCTTGGCAACCGGCGCAAGGCAGTTAGTAGTGCATGATGCGTTGGAGAGGATATGATGCTTATCCGGTTTATATGCCGCATCATTCACACCGATCACCAGAGTTATGTCCTCGCCTTTAGCCGGGGCGGTGATGATCACCTTCTTCGCCCCCGCCTTGATGTGCTTCTCCGCCTTGTCCCTGCTCCTGAAGAGCCCGGTTGACTCGATCACTACATCTACGCCAAGATCCTTCCAGGGGAGGGCCGCCGGGTCCTCTACGGAAAGAACCCTTATGCTTTTACCATCCACAACTATCGAGTCATCCTTGACCTTCACATCCGCAGGAAATATCCTGGATACGGAATCGTACTTCAGCAGGTGTCCGAGTGTGCCTGCATCTGTGATGTCATTGACGGCGACAACGTCAATTCCATCGATATCGTACTCATGGATGCACCTGAGCACGGACCTTCCTATTCTTCCGAAGCCGTTAATACCGATCTTCGTCGCCATCTCCGTTTTCCTCCTTCATCTCTTTAATTCAACATCCTCCTCGCAAAGGTAAGGGCGAGGACCTCACGAGCCCCCACCCTGGCCAGCACGGTTGCACATGAACTCAGGGTGATTCCGGTTGTCGTCACATCATCCACAAGCAGTATGGTCCTATCTTCTACCTTAGATGGGTCTCTTACGTAGAAGGCATCTCTCAGATTCTGCCTCCTCTCCTCGAGAGAGAGCCGAGCCTGGGGCCTCGTATTTCTCCGCCTCCTCAGCATACCGTCGACACACTCGAGCCCAAGCCTCTTTGAGATGACTCTGGCTAGCATTCTTGCCTGGTCATATCCCCTCTCCCTCAGTCTCACCCTGTGCAGAGGGACTCCCACAACAGCCACAGCCTCCCTCAAACCCACCAGAGATCGTCCGTCCTCGATCATCCTGTCTGCCAGGAGTGACGCAAGGCTCCAATATCCCCCGAACTTGAACAGATGGACGATGCCCCTCGCAACCCCGGTATAGAGGACGCTCGATCTCACCCGCGTAAGATCACTTGAAAGGTTTCGGCATATACATGATTCCTTTGAACTTTCCACAGCAGCACCACAGCGACCGCAGATACCCCCCATCGTCCTCTCAATATCCCCTTTGCAGCGGCGACACACAAGGGCTTCCCCCTCCAGATCCAATCCACATATCAGGCACAGAGGGGGGTATATCACATTGACAGCGCTCTTATAAAGGTCGCAGAAATATTTGCTGACACCCACCACATCACCTCCTATGAAACATGAAGTATAGACCTGTAATGATAAGGGCTATCGATACTAACTGATTGTATGTAAAAGAGAAACCGGATATCCCTATGATGGACCCTTCCTCGTAATAGCGCAACTCATCTATAATTATCCTGCCTGTTGAGTAGAGCACAAACATGAGACCGAAGAGGAAACCGTCTTTTTTCTTCTTTCTATCTACAACGAGCAGGGTGAGGAAGATGAAGAGTGCTATGAGTGACGAATAGAGCTGTGTTGGATGAATCGGAGTCTGCGGGAATAGGCTACCGGCTGCACAGGCATGAGGGAAGACCACTCCGAGGGCACTTTCAGTGGGAACACCGAAGCAGCATCCGTTCATGAAGCACCCTATCCTTGTCACGGCGGTGCCCAGCATGAGTGAAGGGGCTACGATGTCACCCAGGATGGGAAAGGCAAGCCCTCTTCTGTCAAGGAACAGCTTGCTCGCGATGAGAGCCAGCACAACTCCCCCGAACATGGAAAGGCCGCCCTCCCATATGGAAAACACCCTGAAGAAGTTTCCGGAATATTCGTTGAGATGAGTCAGCACATAGTAGAGACGAGAGCCAATAATCGATGACACCATTATAACAAAACAGAGGTCCACCACATCCTTGCTATTCACCCCTCTCGACTTCCCTCTCCTCACAGCCAGAACCACTCCCAGGATGAAAGAAATGGCGAGGAAAAGACCGTAGGTCCTCAGTATCAGAGGACCTATCCTGTAGAGTTGCGGGTACACCCCTCCTTTTTCCCCTGTATTTAGAAACGGATTCTACTCAAGGCTCTCGCAGTAATCAAATGGGCTCGGCCGCATTAAGTGAAGAAATAATATATGCCCATACCCGTCATTTTGCAACATCCGGTGATTTGATGGTCCCGGGGGCATTGACTTTGCCTCCAGAGGAAGGACACTTTACATCACTCTACCTGCCAGCCCACTGGTTCGGGGGGGATGGTTCTTCAGTCCCCGGCTCGACAACGGTTACCTCGAACCACGATGAATCCACGACAACAGACGGGAAGAGTCCGCAGTATCCTATGAAATCGTATGTTCCCGGAGGGGCGAAGGACGGCACTCCCTGGCTTATGCCTGGCACCGTGATATTCTGGTATGGAGCGAAGGGGATGTTATCGAACCGCCATATTGGCCCTAACAGAAAGCCTCCCGGCAGCCTCGCCATGCTCCAGACATCGCCATTTAACTCGAAACCGGTGTTGTTCTGCAGCACTCCCGTGTATGTGAACGAGCCGCCTGGATTGACGATGACGGGATCCTCGTCGGGGATGAGGTCGATGGAGACAAGCGGCACGTGCTCGCTCGATAGTTTGATGAGATAGAAATCATCGTCGCCGGCCCCGAAGGACAGGGTATAGCCTGCAATTATGTAGTTGCCATCACTCGTCTGGTGCAGGTCCCAGGCCTGATCATCCCTTGATCCACCGTATACTTCCTCCCACTCGCTGCTACCCATGGAATCGGTCTTGATCACATATACACTGTCCACCCATTCCGCCTGAGCGAATGTATAGCCGGCCACTATGTAACCACCATCATCAGCCTGCTCAACCGTATGGCCCCTGCTGTTCAGATTTCTGCCCCAATGATTGGTCCATAGCGTGTCCCCCTCTGCGTCGATTTTCATCAGGAAGACATGATAGTACCCTTCTATTGGCCTGGCTCCCGCAACGATGAAACCGCCGTCATCGGCATGGTCTACATCGTAGCACAGGTCTCCCTCTCCATAGGTGCGGTCCCACTCGATGTCACCCGAAGACGTCGTTTTCACCACGTAGAGGCTGTCGCCGTAGCCTGCAATTATGAAGCCACCGTCGTCTGTTTCCTGGATTCCGTACGCTTCATAGACATACTGGCTGGGAGTTGGTTTGTATGTTTGTGTCCACAACTCGTTGCCCAGCGAGTCGACCCTGACCACGTAGAACTCACCGGTGCCGCTTTTGTTGCCAGCAAGGATGTAGCCGCCGTCACTCGTCAGATCGCCGCAGTAGGCTCTTTCGTATGCATCGCTCGTTCCGAAGGTTCTCGTCCAGAGAGTATCGCCATATTCGTTCAACCTCAACAGCCACATGTCTATGTAACCAGAGGCATACGTTTCAGTGAATCCACCGACGTAGAATCCCCCATCGGCAGTCTGATGAATCGTATGAGCGCGTTCCCTCTCGCTACCACCGTATTTCCGCCACCAAATCATATCCCCGACAGAATCCGTCTTCACAACGTAGATATCGTTCATACCTTCGGTATTGGACCAGGTTTCACCGGCGAGGATAAAGCCCAGATCGGCGGTTTCACAGACCGAGTAAGCAACCTCGATTCCCTCCTCCCCGTATGCTGCCTCCCATAAGACGTCCTGGGCCAGGATTTTCGAAAAAGATGACAAACAGATTAAAAGCATCAGGCAGAATAGCTTTTTCATGGGAACCTCTCCTCCGCTCATGCTGTCTCAAACATAACTGATGGCTCGATAAACGCAACATGTATTCCAACGAGGACTTTCCACATTTTCCCTGGAACTCAGAGCCCTTAAGTGAGTCATGAGAGCATTTGGGTACCCATCCTGGTCGAGCAGGAAGGGGAAAGCCGCATTTTTAAGGATCAGGGGAGTGTTCATTTTGTGAGTCAGGCGGATTGGGAACCGTTCTTAGCCAATACTATTACAGGGCTTCGAGTCCTTGAGCGAGTCGTGAGAGCATTTGGGTACC
>JBHIFB010000112.1:0-11030 GCA_046760905.1 Candidatus Glassiibacteriota bacterium
AGGATAAAGTCTCCCGCCGTTTACGAGGAAGTCACAACCCCACCTGTAACCGCCGGGAAAAGCCTCGCAATGGCTCAACACTAGCCTCGTTGCCTGGGATGAGGCATTCCCGGCATAGTAAGCCCTGTCGCTGCCTCGCATGATGACTGCGTACTCGGTCTCAATACCTGCCAATTTCGGCAACACTTTCTGTTTCATGATCACCTATCCTATCGGCTCAATGACGAACATATCCGTGTGCTGAAATCGCTGGAGAGGCCGGCTCCACGGCCACCACATCAGCCTCGTGCGGGAGATCAATGTAGTTTTTAACGTTGTGCGGCGTAAGGATCTTGACCATCTCGGTGAATTCCTCATCGATAGCTTTCAGAAGTATGTCTGCGCTGATTCCGGTAGAATTTCTCTGTGGCCTCGAGAACCCTTTTCTCATCGAAGCTCTGCCCGACCTGGGCGAAAGTTTCAGCAGGGTCTCTATCTCCAGTTCTTGACGCAGAGCGCACAGTGCGCTCCTTTGAACCACATTCTTCGCCACTGCTCCGCTGAACAGCTGAGAAGGCCGTACGGTTCGGCGTGATCCATCCCGGAGCATGACGGTCGCCAGAGAGCTTTCCCCCTCACTCTGGCGATAAATGTATGATACAGCGGCTTCGACCAGCTCAGCGGCTTTCGCCGCCCGGTCTTCCCCGTCCTCCATCTGGTACGGAAGGTCCGGTGTGAGATAGATATTCAGTATGCGTCGCGCCGACTGACGGTTTGGGCGGGGGATTTCGATGGTAACATCCATCCGACCACGTCTCAGAACCGCCGGATCAATCACATCCGGTCTGTTCGTGGCAGCAATGAGGATAACCTTGCCGTTGCGTTCTTCCAGGCCATCCATCTCGGAGAGGAAGGCAGGAACCACAGTACCATCGATGGATGAGGAGATGCGCGAGCCCCTGACGGGAACGATCGATTCGATCTCATCCCAGAAGATAATCACAGCGAGCCCGGTGGATCGTGAAATGTCGCCGGCCTTGCGAAAGATGTCCCGGATCGCCCTCTCACTCTCTCCAACCCACATCGACAAAATTTCCGGCCCCTTGACATACAGGAAGTGGCTGCGGGGATCCACTTCTCCTCCTGGATTTCTCTCGGAATAGAATTTAAGAAGCTCGCAGATGGTCGCCTGCGCCAGCAAGGTCTTTCCGCACCCGGGCGGTCCGGACAGAAGGATGCCCTTGGGCACTTCGATTGGATACCGCGCATATTTTTCCGGATACATTAGTGGCCAGAAGAGGGCTTGCCTGATACGCTCGATCTGCTCATCGAGTCCGCCGACATCATCGAAAGAAACTTCGGCCATCCGGTCGAAGAAGCCATCGAATTCGCGCTCCTCTATTACTTCGAAAGCAAGTGCCGCATGGCGATCGAATCGTATCCTGCTCCCGGCTTTGACCAAAACCCCACGCAGAGGTTCGGCGGGATTCACGATAACAGGCCCGCTTCCGTGTTCAGTCAGGACCAATCTCCCGTCCTCCAAAATCCTGTCCAGTTCCGCCACCTCTCCGCGGTTGTATGGACCACGACTTCCGAGCACGCATGTCGAATCGTTGTTCAGCACCACTACATCCCCTATGTGAAGACCTGATCTTTCCACCTCGGGAGAAATGGCTGTTTCTATCTTTCCACCGTTTCCAAGGCTCACCACCGCCCGATCAGAGCTTCCATTCTTCTGAAAATCCACCAAGATCCCCTGGTAGCAGGGTGGGCATGTCAGGGTGTCAATGGTTTCTTTCAGCTTTTCCAGGGATCTTTGTACGCTCGAGACCTCTGCGCACTTGTCCAGAAGATGATCCTCGAGAGCCATGTGGAATGGAAGATGGGTGCATCGTCCGATCTGCTGAAGGATGATCCGTTTCTTTTCAGCTGTCGGTTCCTCCAGAAAGGACTTCAAGGAAGATTGCAGACTCTCCACGAAAACGGTAGCGTTCATGTTCTGACCTCCTCCAGAATTACGGATGCCCTCCGCGGCGTGACCATACCATCACGCCATCCCCATACTCTTATGGATAGTCGAACCTAAAATTTTACTTCTTCTTCTATTCCGATTCTACCTTATTCATCAGTGAATGTCAAGTCGAGAATCTCATTTTCCCGACTGAATATCTACTGATCCTTCACGAGCACAGCCTTTCCAGGAGATACCAAGCAGTCGAATCCTCCCCCCAGGACACACTGATCCCTCAGGGGGCAGAATAGATCATCAGGAAGGAGAGAGCGGGGGGAACCTCACGCGGCACTGTCTGCGAACGGTCCTGCCCGGGCGTCGATGCCTTTCTCTTTGAGGTGAGTGAGAATCTTGTGGATGGGCTCTCGTTCCGTCACGAATGAGATAATGTTCATCTCCGCCTGGCACCGGGGACAGGTAAGACTCACCTCGAACACCAGCTGCAACAGCTCCGCCCATTTCCTCCGCCAGTGCGTGGGAGCGCGTACTTCCCTCTCCTCTGCCACATGCTCACCTTTGCCATGATCTCGGTTCCGCTTCCCGCGTGTCCGATTAGAATAGAATCCAACGTAGCGGGTCGTCTGTTCCCAGGGATCGGGGATATGGGTCATGAGTCTCGCAATCAGCTCGTGGGGTGTGATCTTCTCCGTGTACTCGAGGTGATCATACGGGTTCGTGTAGGTGTAGGAAACCTGCTCCTTCTCCCGGTCGTAGGTGAGACGAGATAGAGCAAGAGGTGCCCGGGCACCGTAACGGGCGGTTGCCTTCAGCTCTTCTCTCTCATCCGCACCAATCACCGGTCCCAGGTGCACGTGAAAGCCTGAGTGAGGCCAGGTGAGCATGTTCTCTACCACCGACTCTGTAAGAAGTCCCTCCTGGGTGAATGCACCCAGCACACTTCTCCTCAAGAGTTCCTCGATGTCAACCGGTGGGATGAACGAACAACGAACGAATGAACCGTCAGGAAGATAAATGCCGTCAGTCGATAAACAGTGAACATGAGGATGGTAATTGGCCGCCCGGTTGCCGAATGTTTGGATACAAACCACCATGCCGGGGGTTCCCTCCAGCTCTCCGGTCATCTCCCGGTAAAATGTCTTTATCGTATCCGCCGCACATCGTGCCAACAGTCTCAACAGCTTCCTGTCCCACTGAAAGAACGGGCGAATCCTTTTGGGCACGGTCAGGGTGATCATCCGGTGCGGAACACTCTCGAGGAGTTCTGCTCCCAGCCATTCACTCCATATCGTGAGACGCTTCGCATGACAGCTCGGGCACAGCATTCTTGTCTTACAGCTGAATCCAACGAGAAATTCCGCCTTGCAGGTTTTACACACGACCCGGGCGAAACCGTTCTCTAAGATCCCGCACTCCAGGAACTTGTCCACCGCCTTCCCTACAACCGGCCGCATCGGGCCGTACTGCCGCTCGAACTTTTCCTCGTACATCACACAAAACCGATCGAAATGCTCCTCGAGAAGTCGGTAAAGAGGTGAGCTGCGAGGGTACCGGGGTCGGTAGACTGAGGTTGGTGGGGGGCGGGTACATTCCGACGAAGCCACTCCAAGCGCTCTCCTGACGCAACGATCAGTACCATGTGTCATGGAGAGAGAATCCTGAAGAGAAGCAGCAGTGAAATAACCGTGCCGGATCGGCACCGATGAGGGAATACTCTTTACAAACGCTTGAGTGATAAGAACTCGGGAGATTTACCAGGAGAGGCCCGGTGGCAGATTAGACCGGGCACACGCCACTTCAGTCGTGAAAAACCACGACATTTCTCATCACATGGGTTGAATACTTCTTGGTTTCAAATAAAGGCCTATCCCTAATATTATTCCTCCTGCAGTTCCTAATTTAATTGAAGCTATGGTACTATCGGGCATGCCATAAAGTCCTACAGTATTGGCGATGCTGAAATCTACAAATCGTGCATCATTACCTATTACAATTGCAGTCCCATGCCCGGACATAGGTCCCTGAATGTATTCTGATGCTAAAATATTCCCACCTGAGCATACATCTCCACCATTCGGATTAATTGACAAATCAATTGGAGTTCCATCAGCATCCAATGATTGGATTGAATTAGTTCCTCCTCCGTATAACCTTATTTCTTTTAATACAGCGCTTTGGATGATCCGGTTCCTCATCGTGATCCCGACGTTCTATAATCCCCATCTGCCTTACCGCATACTGCCATACAGGCCAACTGCTATCGAGATCTTCATCCTGGTTGGCACCTGGCTATTCGCCATCTTGTTTTTCTCCATTCTCCTAAAGATATGTCCGGTTATTGAGCTTTCAGAGGAAATCGAAATCAAAGATGAAAAGAATTATGTGCTTTTCCCGCGGATCGAGGTATCCCCACGGGTAAGGAGGGCAATGATCATCACCACACTCGTAGTTGGTGTTGGCATGATGATCTTCGGCTTCTCAACCTGGTCGAGGGACTATGCACCGGTGAAATGGCTCTTATCGGGATCTACCCCTAGCACTTTGATCCAGCCCGTCCTTTCACCGCTGCCGAATTCCCAGAGCCCCGTCTCGGCCAGGACGAACCCGACCAGCTTCCCATCGAGTTCGGCGCCGAGGTTCATCAAGGGGTCGCCCCGCTCGAGATGAAACGTCGCTGTTTCTTTCAGGAATTCCATTCTCTCTGAATCGACCATGTTGCCTACCTGCTTGATCCTCTCCGCTATATCCAGGATCGCTTCGAGGTCATCGATAGTCAGCATCCTGATGTCGATCGTTGTGGATATGTCCTTCCACAACCGGGATCTGCCGATCTTCCGGAAATGGATCTTTCCTTCTGCTCTGAGGATCTCGAGATACTTGGATACGGTGTGACGGGTGAGGCTCAGCATTTCGGCAAGCTCTTCCGTCTGGAGACCTGCCTGAGATGCCTTGAGATTGTTGAGGATACGGCCCTGTTTAAGTGATTCGTTTTTAAATTCCGATTGAATTCGTGTAATTGCGCCAGAGTATTGAGTAGGTCCTCGTACACCGTTATTTTTAAGACTAATACTACCACGCCATTCGACTATGTTGAACAGTTCAAGCATACGTTTAATTCTCTCTTTATTCTTTGATGTGTGATACCCGCTATTTGAACGTGCATATCCTAGATCATCGAGAAGCTTGTTGAAAGAAATGTTGAAATACCCTTTCCTATTATGACACTCACACTGTTTAAAAATCGCAAGTAACATCTTAAACCCTAATGGTCCAAGGAATTGATGTATTCTTTCATCACCTGGATAAACCTCACTGAAATTGTTCTCATCACTGAGGGGTACCGAAACCTCAATCGTAGAGTTGGGTGATTCCAGTATTAAGTAAATTTTTATTGCTATCTTGCCTTTAAATATCTTAGGGTTTAAAGATCTTTTTGTTGAAAAAGCTTTTAAAAAGGGTAGAAACATTGCAGTGGGAATCGGGAAACTCTGACCAGTATTTCGCCACCTGATGAATCCATAAAACAGTTTTTTTATAATAAGAATTTTTAGCTTTTCTAAGAGCTGAGGATCTTTAGATATCGCACGGTCATTAGAAAAATTCTTTAGGTGTTCATCTGAAATCCTCTCTAATTGACGCCAGGCTTGATTAACAGACTCTGATTCGACAAGGAAGTTTAGATCATTATAATCAATGTTCTGGTGCTCGAACCATTCTTGTAGTTCTTTTTGGAGTGCATCCAAAGAAGAATCTTCAAGGGGTCTAAATATGAGCTTCTCTGATTCATCGGAGTGAAGCAGGGGTCCCAGGCGCACGTTAAATCCTGAATGGGGCCAGGAGAGCATATTCCCTGCCACTGACTCTGTGATGAGCCCTCGCTCGAGGAATGCACAGAGGACCTCACGCCTTGCGAGTTCTGCAATGTCCACCGATGGCAGGAATGAACTACGTACGAAGGTATCGTCACAGAGAAAAACACCATCCTGAGAAAAAATGGGCGTATCCGCTTGGGCACGGTGAGGGTGATCATCCGGTGGGGAACATCCTCGAGAAGTTCTGCCCCGAGCCACTCACTCCAGATCACAAGCCGCTTCGCCTGACAGCTCGCACGCAGCATCCTCGTCCGGCAGCTGAATCCTACGATGAATTCTGCCTTGCAATTACCACACACAACACGGGCAAACCCGTTCTCTAAGATACCACACTCGAGATACTTCTCCACAGCCTTCACAACAACCGGACGAAGCGGGCCGTACTCCCTCTCGAACCGCTCCTCATAGATCACACAAAACCGTTCGAAATGCTCCTTGATAAGCCGATAAAGAGGACAACTCCGGGGTTTCGTTGGGTGGTAGATCGAGGTGAGAGGTTTCCTGATGGCTGAAAGCGAAACTTCCCACCGGCGAGTGGGATGAAGACTATCTCCTGCCACCGACACAACTGGGTATGAACCCAAATCAGGAAATCACCTACACTGTTTCTCAGATCATTTCGCCCTCATCACTTCTGTGGCAACACGAATACTGGGGCTACATCGGATCAGACACACTTGCTGTCTGGGACTGCGACATGTTCCAGTTCTCGGTTTATTCTCACCCTCACCATCACGAAGTCAATGACTGGTGAGCACTGCTTCCCCGTTGCGATCCCCGGTGAAAGTCACTCACGTAGGTCCCTGTAGGAAAAGAGAGTTTAAAACATTCGAAAATGGACTTGACATTGTCACATGGGCGTGGTAGAATAATTTTCGAAGAGAGGTTTTCAAAGTAACAGGGAGAAGAAACGATCCAGATTTCGAGAGTCCTAAACTCTCTCATCTCACCTCTTCACTTAAAGTACCTTCTTCTTTGACGATTGTAAGAACAGAAATATCCGTACACACACCATTTGTCCTCTCTCTTAAAGACATCACACTCTTCACAAAGGAGGAGAAATGGACTCCAGCAGGAAAAGGACCGGTCTTTTCACCCTCACAGTAGCTTTTCTCGCTCTAAGCCTCGCTGGGCCAATTGCAGCGCAAGACTATGACACCGAAAACGTGATCCTCGTGAGCGTTGATGGGATACGATGCCTTGAAGCGTTCGAGTTCGATACCGGAGATGCCGCCCACCCTTATATTCCCTTCATCTATGACAGCCTAGCGACTTGGGGCACAGTCTTCATGGAGATGTACAACGACGTCTGTACCTTTACCTCACCCGGGCATGCGACGATGCTCACCGGAGCCTGGCAAATGTCTCCCAATTACAATTACTTTGGAGAAACCTTCCAGACTCTTGCCTGGGAGCCTACAATCTTCGAGTATACGCAGAAAGATCTTGGTTTCGATCCAACTGATACATGGTGCATCGTGGGAAAGACAAACTGTCTCGAGACCAACTATAGCATTCACCCCGAGTATGGTGAGGACTATGGAGCCTTCCTTGTCCAGGTGCCCACTTCGGTTAATGTACCAGAGGACTGTACTGACTTCGAAAGCATTCCTGACTATGATGCCCAGACTGTTGATGCACTACTGGATACTCTCGACTCTAAAGCCCCTGCACTCGTCTTCGTGAACCTACGATCAGTTGATGAGGCAGCCCACTTAGCAAATCAAGGCAAAAAGGACTTTGACTATGATGTCTACATCGAGGCGATAAGACGTGCGGACAGACAGGTGGCGAGGATATGGCATTACATATTCAGCGACCCAGATTATGAAGATATTACCACCCTCATCGTGACGACCGATCATGGGCGCCACGAGATTGCCAGGGATACTCTTGGCTTCACAAACCATGGTGGCATCTGCCATGGCTGTCGGCATGTGATGTGTGTTGTGGTGGGGCCTGATACACCAGATAGCACAGAGGTTTCCCGGCGTACCCTCCAGGTGGACATCGCCCCCACCATAATGGAACTGCTTGGTGGGGATGGAGGGATTGCACGCTATGCGGAAGGTCAGGTCCTGAGTGAAGCCATCGACGGTTACAGTGAGTTAGACCGTCTCATCTAGACAGATCCTGCATGCGACGTCCACGTTGTGGGTCAGGACACTATGGTTGCTATTGTCTGGTCTGAGAACTATACCGGGCAAAACCAGATCTGGTGTACAACATCCACAGATCATGGAGCTTCATTCAGTGACACCGTTCAGATCAGTGACAGTCCCATTGGTGCGATCCAACCGGATGTAGCCATCAGTGACAGCGGAGTTCATGTTGTGTGGATGGACTTTCAGCTTGAAGATCCTGAAGATACAACTACCTACGACAGTTGGCATCTCTTCTACAAAAGGGATTCGGACTTCGACAATGTTTGGGACGATGAAGATTCAACAACGTTCGTCGATTTCGGCCCGAATGTTATGGAGTCAACCTATAACGATTATATGTGGGAGCCCTCCATCCTTGCTGAGTCGAGAGGCGGCATGGTCGTAGTGTCTATGCAACCGAGCGTGGTTGGGACACGTATCTCCATAGACGGTGGCAAGAGCTGGAGCGATGGTGTGCTAATCCGTGGAGAGCGTAAACGGCCTGTTAATGTGGACTGCTCTCGTCTTGGTAACAATGCGGGTGTAACATGGTGCGACCAAACGGACACGTTGAATGCTGCCAGTCATAATTGGGAGGTTTTCTATGCTAGCAGCGACAGTATAGGAAAGAACAACTGGCCCATTTTCAAGCGTCTTTCCTCTGACACTTCTTACTCCATACAGCCTACAATTGACTCAGATGCTGACAAGAAGGTCTATGTTGCATGGGCTGACAATTTAACTGGAGTTTTCAGGATATTTTTCAGGAAGGGTTACAACATGGGGCGAGTGTGGTCTCAGACGAGCATCATTCCCGCGCCCTTGGGGACTGGGGCTGGGGGCGCATGGCAGCCTGATCTTGTGTGGGATCGAATGACCATCAATGACGCGCACCTCGTCTGGGTCGATTACACTGAAGAAGGCCGGGGAAGGCTTTACTACAGCTTCTATGACGGAGCGAACTGGGATGAGCCCGACACCGCGTCGGTTCCTCCGCCTGATGGGTCTGTATTTCGACCTGACTTTGCCATTGATGATGATGGGAACACCTTCGTTGTCTGGACGGATGTAACTGATAGCACAAGCATTGTGAAATCGGATCAAGACCCCAGCAACCCGTGATACACACGTAATACCCGGGCTTCAGCCGGGAAAGGATCGTGAGGAAGGGTATGGAGGCAGTCAATTATCCGAGCCGGGCTCCTTCAGTTTGGGCTCTCTTAGTCTTGCTGTCACCTATGCGTGACCCTGGAAGCCGATGGGGTTTCTGAAGGCCAGAATAAGGTTTTTCACAACGATTGACCTAGGATGAGAAATGAGGTATAATCATCATGATGAGTGCTGAATCGTTGAAACTTTCCATGAAAGTGGCCATTACGAGTATGTGTTTATCGTTCCTTGTCTTTCCCCTTTTACTCGTTATTCATTCCCTGGCTTTTTGCCAGGTGGAGGAGGCATGGAGTGTTCATTATGACAGCCCGTATGACAACGACAATGGTGGTCATGATTGGCCCTACGATATTGCAGTTGACGAATCCGGCAATATCTATGTGACCGGATGGAGTCCGGGGAGATATTTTCCCTCCACATGGGAACACGATTTTCTGACGATCAAGTACGATCCCGAGGGAAATGAATTGTGGGTTGCCCGCTACGAATGGGGAGGTCACGATGGAGCGAAAGCAATCGCCCTCGATCCTGAAGCTAATGTGTATGTGACGGGATTCAGCGAATATATGCCCTATGCCCATGACTATCTCACCATAAAGTATGACACTGATGGCAATGAGTTGTGGTCTGCACGCTGGCAGGGAGAAGCTGTGGATGGGCCCAAAGATATAGTTGTTGACGATCTAGGAAATGTGTATGTGACCGGTTGGACTGAGAGTTTCGGAACGGGGAGCGATTATCTTACCATCAAATACGACACGAACGGCAATGAGCTCTGGACCGCTCGATATGATGGAGGGACAGAGGGTTATTCTGCTTCTCCCAATGACATTGCGATCGATTCACAGGGCAACGTCTATGTGACGGGAACAAGCTCTGGGTTTGGTACCGGTGCAGACTACGTAACGATCAAGTACGACACAGACGGGAACGAACTCTGGTTGGTACGCTACAATGGACCGTACAGTGGCTTAGATGCAGCTGTCGCTGTTGCCGTAGACAAAGTAGGTAATGTCTATGTGACGGGACGAGGTGAAGTCAAGTACAGTGTCGACCATTACATAACTGTAAAATACGATACGCATGGTAATGAATTATGGGTCGCACAATACTGTGGTCCTTATGATGGTGGGGGAAACTTTCCCGAAGCTATGACCATAGATGTATCTGGTAATGTCTATGTCACCGGTGAGAGTTATGGGATTGATACTTTTAGAGATTATGCTACAGTCAAGTATGACACTGATGGTAATGAAATATGGGCGGCACGTTACGATCAAGCTGGTTTCCGTGACCACCCACGTGATATTGCCGTCGATATAGACGGCAGTGTTGTTGTGACAGGATCGAGTTACTATGGAGACCTCTATTACGAGGAAGATATCGTGACTGTTAAGTATGATGCTAACGGGAACGAGATCTGGCTTCAGAGCTTTGATGAGGTAGGAAGAGATGACATCGCAAATGCGATTGCCCTTGACAGGGAAGGCAATGTCTGTGTGACCGGGTGGAGCACCACGGGTTGGCACAATGTATACACCACGATCAAGTATGTGCCCACGGTGTCCCTGGGATTCACGTGCCTCACTCCGTTTGTGAAGCGAGGCGGGTCGCTCCAATACGAGGCCACCCTAGCGAATAATACCTCTGAGTCCCAGGATTTCTGGGCGTGGCTGAAAGTGAAACTTCCCACCAGCGAGTGGTATGAAGACTATCTCCTGCCCCCGACACCTCTCACTCTGGATCCGGACGAGGAGAGGACATATCCTGTTTTCCAGGATATTCCTCTCTCAGCACTTCTGGGAAGATACGAATACTGGGGCTACATCGGATCAGACACGCTTGCTGTCTGGGACTGCGACATGTTCCAGTTCTCGGTTTATTCTCACCCTCACC
>JBHIFB010000113.1:0-10456 GCA_046760905.1 Candidatus Glassiibacteriota bacterium
ATGCGAAACGCCCGAGTGAAAGGACTCGGAGCCCTGAAGACGGTCAATCCGCATGTCGATACAAAAGGAACACTGCCCTGATAACCCGCCTGCGAGCCACATGCGGGTCAATGCGAAGCGTCGAACTTAAGGGCTCTAAGTTCCAGGAAAAATGGGGAAAGACCTCACATATATAAACTTGACTATAAATAGATTTATAATAAATTATTTTGACTAAACTTATTTTCATCATTAAAAATGTGTATTACGGAGGAGATAATGTGGGGAGAAGTGGCATCGCTCATTAAAAAGGGAAAAAAGTTCCTTATAACTACTCACCTGAACCCCGATGGAGATGCCATCGGTTCAGAGCTTGCACTACATGCGTTTCTAAGTTCGATGGGCAAGGAAGTTAGAGTAATAAACGTCAATCCCACTCCGCCTCATTACAGGTTCCTAGATACCAATGATGTGATCGAAGTCTTTGCAGCCGGGACTTCAAAGAGCGATTGTTTCGATTGTGACATTATTTTTGTTCTCGATATCAGCACATCGAAAAGACTGGGTCCTCTTGGTAATATTGTACTGTCATCTCCTGCGAGAAAGATTTGCATAGATCATCACCAGAGTAATGACAGGTTTGCCGATGTCAATGTTATTTCAACGGGCGTCTGTGCCACAGGGGAACTGATATACGACCTGATCATGTTCATGAGAGGCTGGCTTGACAGTGATGTTGCACTTCCTCTGTATGTTTCGGTTATGACTGATACCGGAACCTTCAGGTTCTCGAATACAAATGATCGAACACATCTCATCGCCTCTCACCTGGTGAATTCGGGAGTCAATCCCAGGGATGTGTATGAACAGATATACGAGAACAATTCGGTTGGGCAGGTAAGGCTTCTGTCGAAGATCCTGGGCACACTCGAAGTCACAGAAGATGGCAGGATCGCATGGATAAAGGTGAGCCGGAGCATGTTCGAAGACACCGGTTCGAATCCGGAAGATCTGGAAGGCATGATAGATTACCTGAGGATGATAGGTGGGGTCGAGGTGTGTCTGCTCTTCCTCGAGAGGGAAATGGGAGGCACGAAAGTTAGTTTCAGGTCAAAGGGCGACTTCGATGTGAATCTTTTCGCTTCCAGGTACGGTGGGGGTGGTCATCAGCATGCTTCGGGTATGGTACTCGAGGATGACCTCGACAAATCGGCCTCACGCGTAATCGAAGATCTGATGCAATCGATGAATCCCGATTCCCACGGTGAAACCGGTGTCGGTGCCGGAACACTCGGGGATGGAAATGATGGGTCATCTGGAGCATAAGAAAAAAGCGCCCAAGAGTGTCCGGTGCGCGGTCATCACTGTGAGCGACAGCCGAACCAGGGATAGGGATGACAGCGGGAAGTTAATCGTACGGCTGCTCGAGGAGAACTCTCATGAGGTTGTGCACTATTCGCTGGTCAAGGATGAGGAGAGCAGAATTCGAACTGAGGTGGAGAGGCTAAGAGAGGCGGGTAAAGCCCAGGTCGTAATCATAAACGGCGGCACCGGGATCTCGAGCAGGGACAGAACACCAGAAGCCATAGAGCCAATGATGGACAGGAGAATCAGTGGCTTCGGAGAACTTTTCAGGAGTCTGAGTTTTTCGGATATCGGTTCATCGGCCCTACTATCAAGAGCTTCCGCAGGAGTCATCGGAGGAATGATAGCCTTCCTCCTGCCCGGATCTCCAGGAGCCGTTGAGCTGGCAATGAACAGGCTGATACTTCCCGAGATCTCACATCTCATATTCGAGGTCAAACGGTGAGACCGATCAAATCGTTGATATCGATCGATGAAGCCATTTCGCTGATCGATGAGAACACATTGCCCATTGAGAGGACAGAGTCAGTGGACCTTACCGAGGCTGCAGGGCGGGTCACCTCAAGAGGTATTCGTTCAAGGATAGATATACCGCCTTTTGATCGAGCCGCGATGGATGGCTATGCAGTTAAAGCAGAGGACAGCTTCGGTGCCTCGAAGCAGTCGCCCGTGAGGCTCAAGCTGCTCGGTAAGATCCATGCCGGCGAAGTCCCGGAGACTCGAGTGGTTCGGGGTGCTTGCCTGCAGATTGCGACAGGGGCTGTGATGCCGGAAGGGGCTGATTCTGTCATCATGGTGGAATACACCGAAATCGATGCCGGAGAGGTCATCGTTTCAAAGCCGGTGTATCCGGGTGAAAACGTGAGTCTTGCCGGGAGCGACATCAGGCGGGATTCACCGATCGTTGATGCCGATGTTCCTCTCACCCCTGCTCACATAGGTAGTCTTGCCGCCGCCGGTGCCGACACGGTTGAGGTCTATGCCAAGCCTACGGTGACGATAATATCGACGGGCGATGAGGTTGTGAAACCACCCCGGGAGCTTGAGCACGGACAGGTCTACGATGTCAACTCTTACACCCTTGCCGTTCTTCTCACCCAGAACGGTGCACAGGTTCGGCTTAAAGGGCCTTGCAGGGATGATCCGGCATCAATTTCCGGATGCCTTAATGATCCCGATGCCGACATCATAATATTCACCGGCGGGAGTTCGGTCGGTGAAAGAGATGTGCTGGTGGATGCTCTCGAATCCCACGGTGTAATCCTCTTCCATGGAATTGCAGTGAAACCCGGCAAGCCTACATTGTTCGCACGGAGCGGGACACAGCTCGTATTCGGGATGCCCGGTTATCCGACTTCCTGCCTTTCGAACGGTTACATGTTCCTGGTTCCAGCAGTGAGGAAAATGGCGCACCTGCCCGAAGTGCAGCATAAGACCATCCGGCTCCCCATAGGGAAGCGGATTGTTTCGACTATCGGCAGGCATCAGTTCTTAACTGTCACCGTCGAAAATGGTGTGGCTATGCCAGCCTTCAAGGAATCGGGTGCAATCACGAGCATGTCCAAGGCTGACGGATACATAGAGATCCCCTCGAATGTGGATCTCGTTGATAGGGGTGAGGTTGTAGACGTCATCCTCTTTTAAATGGCGATTAGCCAACTCGCTTCCTTAATGGAGACACGGGATGGAAGTCACACTCCTTTCAATAACACCAGATGCAGAGAAACTCATCGAGAGGGCGGGGAGAACCTGCTATAAATCGCTTCCGAGGATTGGCACCGGGACGGAGAGCAAGTTTATACGGATGCTGGTTGGAAGCGGGCACGAATCCGTTCTGGAGCATGCCGTCGCCACTTTCAGGATACTGGGCGGTTCGAGAGCTTTCACCCATCAGATGGTTAGGCACAGGCTCTGTTCATTTTCACAGCAGTCCCAGAGATATGTTGACGAGAAGGAATTTAAACACGTTGAGCCCCCTTCCATAGCCGATAACGAGCAGGCTCACCGGATCTTCGTTAAGGCCGTTGACTCGGCCAGGAGGGCTTATGCGCGTCTCCAGGAGCTCGGGATCAAGCGGGAGGACGCCCGTTATCTCCTTCCAAACGCCGTTGAGAGCGAGATAGTAGTATCCGCAAATTTCAGAGAGCTCAGACATATATTCAGACTGAGATGCGCGAAAAGCGCTCAGTGGGAGATCCGGCGGATTTGCATTGAAATGCTCAGGATAATGAAGAAAGAAGCACCGAGCGTCTTTGCGGACTTCGTGGTTGACGATGACAGGATGGTTGCCGATATTATTCGTGAAGATCAAGAGTAGTGAACATGATAAACTATCTCAGGATCTCGGTGACGGACAGATGTAACCTCAGATGCCTCTACTGTCATCCGGAAGGAGTGGTCGGGAGAGGTGAGCTTCTCAGCTTTGAGGAGATCTACCAGATAGCTCAAGCTGCGGTACTCTTAGGCATCAAGAGGATCAGGCTAACCGGGGGCGAGCCAACCGTAAGAAGGGGACTACTTCGCCTGATTGAGATGCTCAGTTCGCTTGATGGTCTCAAGGAGCTGACACTCACGACAAACGGTCTGCTGCTATTTCCGATGACCAGGGATCTCAAGGCTGCAGGACTGTCACGTGTGAATGTGAGCCTCGACACGCTGGACCCGGAGAAATACGTTCGAATAACAGGTGTTGACGGGCATTCCAGAGTTCTGCAGGGTATCAATGCTGCAAGGAAATGCGGGCTCGAACCAGTCAAGATCAATATGGTTGCGATGAAAGGTATTAACGATGACGAAATAGAGAAGTTCGTACTTTATGCAATGGGAGAGGGTATACGGGTGCGGTTCATCGAGATGATGCCTTTCCACTGCAACAAAGGATTGCAGAAGGAGCACTTCCTATCCGCAGGCGAGATCCTCGGAGTTCTGCAGCAGAAGTTTTCCCTTGTTGAGAGCGGTGGAGGCGGCCCCGGACCTGCCAGATACTATAGTATAGGGGAATCGGTGGGACTGATAGGTCTCATAACACCCTTCTCCAGGCCCTTCTGCGCTAGCTGCAATCGCCTGAGGTTGACTTCTCGGGGCGGGCTGCGCAACTGCCTGTTTTCTGATCACGAACTGGACCTGAGAGCCCATGTACGAACAGGTGCTGGCATGGAGGAGCTATCTGACCTGATAAGGTCCTCGATCTCCATGAAGGGAAGTGATCATCACCATCTCATTCATGGAGAACCCGGCTGCAACGTGTACAGCATTTCACAGATAGGCGGATAGAGCATAAGAAGACGAAGAATAGGGAACGAGATGTGGAGATAAAAGTTGTGAAAACAGCCGGATTTTGCTGGGGTGTGAAACGCGCTCTCTCTATGATTTCCGAGGCGGCTGCTCATACAAAAGGGCCGCTGTATTCTATAGGACCGGTCATACATAATCCTCAGACCGTCGAGCGCTTGAGAAGTGAACTCGGTATGAAGGTAATCGACTCGATCAATGACATTACCGGCGGTACTGTAGTAGTGAGGACCCATGGAGTGGGGCCAGCGGTAGTTGAAGAAGCACGCTCGAAGGGGTTGGAAGTCCTGGATGCGACGTGCCCTTTCGTCTCGAAGATACAGGAATACGCCAGGATGCTAACGAGAGAGGGATATAACCTCATAATTATTGGTGAGCGTAATCACCCAGAAGTATCAGGTATCATTGCACATGCCGGGGGGAAGGTCAGGGTTATAGAGAATGCTGAAGATGTGAAGAGCCTGGGAAATTACAAACGTGCCGGGGTGGTTGTCCAGAGCACGCAGGAAGAGGAATCGGTAAGGGATATCGTTGCAGCACTTTTGCCGAAGGTCGGCGAGCTCAGGCTTTTCAACACCATTTGTAATGCGACTCTGAGCAGACAATCGGAAACCAGACAGCTTGCCAGGGAAGTCGAGTTGATGGTGGTTGTCGGTGGGCGTAACAGCGGAAATACAAGGCGGCTCGTTGACATATGTAAACAGACCGGCGTGAAAACGATTCACATAGAGGACGGGAGTGAACTTGATCAAGTGTGGCTGGACGGTGTAGAAAGGATAGGTATTACAGCTGGCGCCTCAACCCCCGATTCAGTGCTGGCGGCTGTCATAAAATCTATAAAAGAAGCGAGTGACAGAGCCGGATCATGATTGAGAATGGATTACATAAGAAAGAGACCTCCCTGAGAAGAGTCGATCTTCAGACGTCACTGGTCTACGGCCCTGTATCATCGAGGAGACTCGGGAAGTCTCTCGGAATCAACCCCATCACACCTGGCAGGAAGGTCTGTTCGTTCAACTGCGTGTACTGCCAGTACGATGCGGAAAAACCGGTCTGGCCCCCGAGCGAAATCGATAAATCCCTTTTCGCAAGTATCAGGGATATAGAATCTCGATTGAGGGAAGAGTTAATCGTCCTGAGTGAGAAAGGCAACAGAATAGACTATATCACCTTCGCAGGGAACGGGGAACCGACCCTGCATCCCGATTTTCCCGAGCTTGTAGGCATGGTGCTGACTGTGAGGGATCTTCTCAACCCTCAGGCGAAAACCGCAGTCCTAACAAATGGTTCTACCCTGGTGAAGGAACCGATACGAAAGGCGGTCGGGATGCTCGATAAGGCGATAGTGAAACTCGATGCTGCTTCGCAGAGGAGCCTCATTAGGGTCAACAGGCCATATAATGGCTTTGAATTGACGGATATTCTGAATGCACTATCAGAATTGGAAAACCTTGTGGTCCAGATCCTTTTATTCGGTGGTACATTGACGAATGCGACAGAAGAGGATTTGAAAGTTCTGATTGACACACTCAATATCATACATCCCAATGAGATCCAGCTCTATTCGCTTGACAGAGCCCCGGCCAAAGACGGCATAGTTCCCATTCCAAGGTCTGCTCTCATCCAGATTGCCGACAGGCTTCGAACAGAAACCGGTCTTTGCGTGACAGTATACTAGACCGCCTCTCCACTTGAATTGTACAGAGGCTGATTTTATATTCTCACTGTGTGGGATATGCCTTACTTGGGAGTCTATGGATGGTAGGAGGCAGGGATCACATGAAGAACACCGACGGAAAAGCTTTCAAAGAAGCCCACGAAAGATGGGTAAAAAAGATCAGAAACGGCAACACACGGGACTGGGATTTCACGACTCTGTCGGGAGAACCCGTTGAGATACTATATACGCCCCAACATGTGAACGGGAAAGATTATCTTGCTGAAATCGGGTTTCCCGGGGAGTATCCTTATACCAGGGGGATTCATCCCAACATGTACAGGGGGAGGTTGTGGACTATGAGGCAATTCTCTGGATTCGGGACACCCAGGGATTCAAACGAGAGGTATCACTATCTTCTGGATGAGGGGCAAACGGGTCTTTCCGTGGCGTTCGACATGCCGACGCTCATGGGACATGATTCTGACCACCCAAGGGCCCAGGGTGAGGTGGGCAGATGCGGTGTTTCCGTATCCTCGCTTGCCGATATGGAGATACTCTTCGATGGGATTCCGCTCGATAAAATCAGCACATCCATGACAATTAACGGGCCGGCTGCGATGCTCTATGCATTCTATATCTGTGTCGGTGAGAAGCAGGGGGTGGATTCGAGAAAACTGAGGGGCACTATCCAGAATGATATACTTAAAGAGTACATTGCCCAGAAGGAGTGGCTATTTCCGCCAAAGCCATCGCTGAGGATAATCACTGATATCATCGAGTATTCAGCAAAGCATGTGCCTCTCTGGAATACAATAAGCATTAGCGGTTATCATATCAGGGAAGCCGGTTCCACTGCGGTACAGGAACTGGCATTCACGCTTTCAGATGGCTTTACTTATGTGGAATCTGCTCTGGAGAGGGGACTCGATATCGATGTCGTGGCCGAAAGGCTTTCGCTCTTCTTCAACTCCCACCTCGACTTTTTCGAGGAGATAGCAAAGTTCAGGGCCGCAAGAAGGATATGGGCAAAGACCATGAAGGAAAAATATGGTGCAAAGAACCCGCGTTCATGGCTCATGAGGTTCCATACCCAGACTGCAGGCTGTTCACTGACGGCTCAGCAGCCCGAGAACAACGTAACGAGGACCGCTTTCCAGGCCCTGGCTGCGGTACTGGGCGGAACACAATCGCTCCATACCAATTCTATGGATGAGACTCATGCCCTTCCGACAGAGAAGGCGGTGACAATAGCACTCAGGACCCAGCAAATCATTGGATACGAAACGGGCGTTGCGAACACTATTGACCCACTCGGTGGATCCTATTTCGTAGAGGCCCTTACAGACCGTATGGAGGAGGAGGCAAGGGAGTATTTTAGGAAGATCGATGAGCTGGGCGGCGTCGTGGCCGCAATCGAGAAAGGGTTTCAGCAGCGTGAGATCGCGAAAGCCGCTTATAGGTATCAGAGGGAAATCGAGAAGAAGAGAAAGATAGTGGTAGGAGTCAATGAATTCGTCGATGAGGACGAGGAGATAACTATACCCATACTGAAAATCGATCCCAGCATAGAGAAAAAGCAGAGGGAGGCCGTGCAGAAAGTGAGGGATGGGAGAGACAATGAAAGAGTAGAGAAGTGCCTGAATGAGCTCAAGGACGCCGCGAAGGGCACGGAAAACCTCATGCCCTATATTCTCGAAGCTACCAGGAACTATGCCACACTGGGGGAGATGGTATCTGTGATGAGAGAAGTGTTCGGTGGTTACACCGAGAAGCCGGTTTTCTAGAGAGAAGGTGATCCATGACGCAACTCAAAGAGGCCAGGAATGGAGTGGTGACCGAGGCCATAAGAGTGGTGTCCGAAGATGAAGGATTGTCACCTGAAACAGTGAGAGAGAGGGTGGTGGCTGGGAGAATCGTCATACCCAGGAACAAAAAGCATGAATTCATGCCGAAGGGAATAGGGGAAGGGCTCCGCGTAAAGGTGAATGCCAACATCGGGACTTCGAAAGACCACGCCTATCCTGAGGAAGAACTCGAAAAGCTGAGACTTGCAATAGAGTGTGGAGCCGATGCTGTGATGGATCTCAGCACCGGTGGTGATCTCGACGAAGTGAGGAAAACCTTGCTTGGGGCCTGCGATGTGACTTTCGGCACGGTTCCGATCTATCAGGCCGTGTCCGAGCTGGTCGATAAGGGAAGGTCGGTTTGTGAGATGGGGGTCGATGAGCTCTTCAAAGTGATAGAAAAGCATGCAGAAGATGGAGTGGACTTCATTACCGTGCACTGCGGTGTAACCCGCGAAGCACTCGAGAGGCTAAGTTCTTCAGGAAGGATCGGTGGCATCGTGAGCAGGGGCGGCGCAATCCTGGCCAACTGGATGCTCCACCATAAAAAGGAGAATCCGCTCTATGAGAATTATGATAGGCTACTTGATATCGCTGAGGCATACGATGTGACTCTGAGTCTCGGTGACGGGCTCAGGCCGGGTGCGATAGATGATGCAACAGATGGCCCCCAGATAGAGGAGCTCATGACTCTTGGGGAATTACGAGACAGAGCTGTCGATAGGGGTGTGCAAGTAATGATAGAGGGGCCCGGTCATGTCCCGATCGATCAGATTGAGGCCAATGTACAGTTGGAGAAGAGAATCTGCAAAGGTTCGCCTTTCTATATACTTGGGCCGTTACCGACAGACATCACACCAGGTTATGATCACATTACCTCTGCAATCGGTGGTGCAGTTGCGGCCATGGCTGGTGCGGATTTCATATGCTATGTCACTCCCGCTGAGCACCTGAGACTGCCGGATCTTCATGATGTGAAAGAAGGGGTTATAGCTGCCCGGATAGCAGCTCATGTCGCCGATATCGGCAGGGGAATTCCCGGTGCCCGGTCACTCGACAGGGAAATGTCGATGCGCAGAAAGAACCTGGACTGGGATGGGATGTTCGAAATGGCGATCGATCCGGGGAAAGCGAAGGAGATGAAACTGAAAAGTGAAGACGCAGAGAAGGATGTTTGCACGATGTGCGGGGATCTTTGTGCGATAAATCTAGACAATATCGTGAAAACAAGATCACGCAGGGAACCAACACGCTAGGCGCAGGAGAGGAGAAAAGCCATGAGAGAAAAAGTCGAGAGAGCACTCGAGGACATTCGTCCAGCCCTCATCGCTGACGGTGGCGACATGGAACTCATCGACATCGAGGATGGAGTCGTGAAGATAAGGCTCACCGGTTCATGTGCCGGCTGTCCAATGTCTGTGATGACCCTCAAGAACGGGATAGAAACCCGCTTGAAGGAGCTTGTACCTGAGGTTAAAAGGGTAGATTCAGTTTGAAAATTACGCCGTTCATCTAAAAAGCAGAATGCAGCTTACATTTAAGGGGAGGAGTCCTGTGGAAGAACTCAAACTTTTCGTAGTGAGCGATAACAGTACGACGCCATGTTGGTTCATCATACCTGCGAGAAACTATGAAGAGGCTATTCTGAAATGCATCGATGAAAAGAACTGTCCGATCACAAAGGAAAGACAATCTAGCTGTAAAGTGGAAGAGCTCAGAATTGAAGGATATGAAATATCAGTGGTAAAAACCGGTTAAGCGACTCGAGGCGCTTAGAAAACCTTTGTCATCTTCAACTCGTTTTTTCCATCCCTTTTGGACAGACTTACGCTCGTCATGATCTCTCTTATCATGGCGAGCCCCATGCCGTTTGTCGGGCATGATTCGATCTCCGGATCCGGGACTTTGTATAGATCGTATCCAGGCCCGGTGTCACGTACCTTTATCTCCACCCATTTCTCCGTCATTGTCATTTCGATCTCTACAACAGGACTTTGCCCGTACTTGTTCCCGTGCACAATTGCGTTTGTAACAGCTTCGATCGTTGCTAGTGTGAGTTTGTGTGAGAGCCCTTTCTTTTGGGAAGCCGGTGAAGCGGGATTGCTTAAGAAACTCGATGAGATGTCCTTTGTCCATCCGAGGTAGCTCTGATCACTGGGGACAACTATGGACATTTTAAAGACGAGTTCGTTCAAAGGATTCCTCCATATAACAATTTATATATTCTAATAGAATTGCGAACTCAGTCAATAGTGATTAACCGAGGACTTTCCCCATTTTTCCTGGAACTTAGTGCTGCGTTTCACAAATACGGTGA
>JBHIFB010000114.1:0-10370 GCA_046760905.1 Candidatus Glassiibacteriota bacterium
GATGAGATCAACAGACCGATAGCCACAAAGCTCGCCCCGAATAGCAAAAGCCCCAGATAGCCGGTTATCACAGGACCATACTCGGGATTCCCATACATGAATAGTACGATGATCAGAGGTATGGTGAGTAGTATCATGCTGGCAAACAGTGTGACACCGGCGAGGAACTTTCCGATGATCGTTTGAAACTGAGTCACGGGGGAGGTAAGAAGAAGCTCAATAGTCCCGCTCTTCTTCTCCTCCGAGAACAATCGCATGGTGATTGCTGGTAGAAAGAAGAGAACGATAATGCTCATGTTTAAAAAGAGCGGTCTTATCACCATCTCATTTACGTTCACCTTGGGCGGTGCCATCTTGTAGTACTGGGCCTGCATCATAGACCTCATCGAAAACTCCAGAAACTGTACTAGAAGGCCATAGAAGAAGTATCCGCTGATGGCGATGAAGAATGCCAGGATGATGTAAGCGATTGGCGATACGAAATAAGACCTCATTTCCTTCCTGTATATTGCCCACACATTTCTCATTTTCTAGGACACCTCCTCTTCCTTGGTAGTGAGCTGAAGGAAAATATCCTCGAGGCTCATACTCACCGGTGCAAGCTCCAGAAGTCCCCAGCCATTCTCGATGATGATCTTGGCTACTTCCTTCCTCACATCGACACCTGGTTTGCTCTCAACGCTCATTTCGATGATTCCATCCGGACCACTTTTCTCGAGCGTTACGTTTACGACGTCTGTCACATTGAGCAATCTTTCCCTCACGGAATTCCACTGTCCATCCACGATCAATTTCAGCTTCTCCGATCCCTTCAATTGGGCCGTAAGATCCTCAGGCGACCCCTCGGCGATCTTCATTCCCCTGTCTATTATGACCACCCTGTCGCAAGTCATGCTGACTTCCGGGAGTATGTGTGTGCTTAGAATAACCGTGTGATCACCCGCAAGACCCTTTATAAGCTCCCTCACTTCTATGATCTGCTTCGGGTCGAGCCCGATAGTGGGTTCATCTAGAATCATTATCTCAGGCTCGTGGATGAGAGCCTGGGCGAGTCCCACTCTCTGCCTGAAACCCTTCGACAGGTTTGCGATGAGAGTATTTCTCACCTCTCCGAGGCCGCATTTACCGATCGAGATGTCAATCTTCCTGGATCTATCTTTCTTCTGTATCCCTTTTATTGTAGCGACGAAATCAAGATAACCGGTAACAGGCATATCCAGGTAGAGGGGGGGATGCTCGGGCAGGTACCCTATCCTTTTCCTCACCTCTATCGAATCCTCGAAAACGTCGTATCCATTGACCTTCACCGTACCGCTACTTGCGGGCATGTAGCAGGTGATGATTCTCATGGTCGTTGTTTTACCAGCGGCGTTCGGTCCAAGGAATCCAAGTATCTCTCCCTTTTTCACATCGAAGGTAACATTCTCGATCGCCTTGGTCTTCCCGTAAAACTTCGTGAGATCTTTCACTTCGATCATTCTGCACCTCCTTCTTGCTCAGTGAAACCGTGCTTCTCGCATCTTAAAGAATTTTATGAAGTCATTGATGTATGGCGTGTCAGTCCAAACTGTTATGGAATCTATTCCCGTTCGTTTGAACATACCATCCAGACTATCGAACCGCCTGATTGACTGTTCTGTGAAACGCTTCCTGACTTCGGCACTACTCAGATCGACCAGAAGCCTCTCTCTGGTTTCGTAATCCTCGAATTCGACGAGTCCCATGTCGGGGACTTCCAGTTCCCTACGGTCTCTTACCTGTATGGCGATAACATCGTGCTTTTTGCCTAGAGTTCTGAGAGACATCTCGAATCCTGTGTCCAGGAAATCCGATATGATAAATACAATCGATTTCCTGGTTAATGCCTTCAGAAGGAAATCGCATGATTTTCTCAGATCGGTTCCCTGGAGGGTAGGTGTGAAGGAGAGGATTTCCCTTATTGTTCTCAAGACATGTCTTCTCCCCTTCCTTGGAGGGATGAATTTCTCGACTTCATCTGTGAAGATGACAAGCCCGATGCGGTCGTTGTTATGGATCGCGGAGAAGGCAAGAAGTGCGCATATTTCCACCTCGAGTTCCCTCTTCATGGATGCCGGGCCACCGAAGAATCCGGATCTGCTTCCATCAACGGCGAAAACAACGGCAAGCTCTCGCTCCTCCTGGAATACCTTCACATAGGGAAATCCCATTCTCGCAGTCACGTTCCAGTCTATCGTACGCACATCGTCGCCGGGTGAATATTCCCTCACATCCAGAAACTCCATCCCCTGCCCTTTGAAGACGCTGTGGTAGGGGCCCGATAGAAAGTTCTCAACAAGCAATCTTGTTCTAATCTCTATTGATCTGATCTTCCTGAAAATCTCAGATTGCAGCAATTATGGAACCTCGACCGCATTGAATATCTTATGAATGATCTCGTCTGTGGTGACTTCCTGCGCCTCTGCCTCATAAGTTACGATGATCCTGTGCCTCAGGACATCCTTACCGGTGCTCTTGACATCTTCTGGTGTGACGTATCCCCTTCTGGATAGGAATGCATGGGCTCTCGATGCTTGAGCAAGATAGATCGAAGCCCGTGGAGAAGCTCCGAATCTTATATAGGGCACGATCTCATCTATTCCATAAGAGGCCGGATCCCTGGTGGCGAAAACTATGTCAAGGATGTAGTCCTTTATCTTGTCATCCATGTATACCTGGTTGAGGCTGTTCCTGGCGCTCAGAATGTCAGCGGGTTTTACTACACTCTCGATTCGAACCGGTTCCTTCCCGGCCATTCTCTCCAGTATCAGCTTCTCTTCCTGTTTATCCGGGTAATCAACTTTTACTTTCAGCATGAACCGGTCCACCTGTGCCTCCGGCAAGGGATAGGTTCCCTCCTGCTCGATTGGGTTCTGAGTGGCAAGGACGATAAACGGTTCCTGAAGCGGGTAAGGCGTTCCGCCTATTGTGACCTGCTTCTCCTGCATTGCCTCTAGAAGGGCACTCTGCACCTTCGCAGGGGCTCGATTGATTTCGTCTGCTAGCAGAAGGTTGGTGAAAATCGGACCCTTTTTGGCGGTGAATTCGCTGGTCTTCTGATCATAAATCATCGTCCCGATAAGGTCTGCGGGAAGCAGGTCCGGTGTGAACTGGATTCTCTTGAAACCGGTATCGATGGACCTAGCGAGCGAACTCACTGAGAGAGTCTTAGCAAGGCCTGGAACTCCTTCTAGAAGGATATGCCCGCCACAGAGAAGCCCCATGATGAGCCTTTCGATAAGGATATGCTGCCCAACGATAACCCTCTCAACCTGCGATATGATTTGCTCCACAAAAGCGCTTTCGACATAGATCTTTTCCTGAATTTCTTTTATCGTTGCTTCCATTGGCTCTCCACGGTTTTTATGGGTATTCGCCTCTAAATATTTAAAATAAACCTTTCAAGCTCATTTGTTCCAGGAACCTTAACAATCGACAAATTTTAATATGACCCTCTCTTCCTGTCAATATAGGGGTAATGAGGGCTTTGCTGGAATAGAAGTCGTCACCTTCAGGGAGCCACTTGGGCCATGTTCGATCACGATTGCGCCATGTAAATCTGTTCTCAGCACAGGTATCCCTCTCTCCTCGAATCTCTTAAGGATAATTGGTGAGGGATGGTGGAACTTATCGGCTCTACCGCAAGAAATAATTGCAAGTTTTGGAGAAGTCTCATCGAGGAATTCCCGGGTAGTTGAGGTTATTGCACCATGGTGACCGACCTTCAGCACGTCGCAGTCGAGTCCGTTGCCAGGCCCCTTGATCATTTCCTCCTCTGCACAGATCTCCCCATCCCCTGCGAATAGAAAAGAGAAATCACTGATCTCGAGTCTCAGCACTATTGAGTAGTCATTCTCTGTCGGATTGCATTGATACACAGGCTGTGGATTCAGAAAAGAGATCAGGGCAGAACCGATGACGATGGTATCGCCCGAGTCAGCTGTGTAGTAAGGGATTCCTGCATGTTGGACAGACTGAAGCAGATGGGCATAGCTATCCGATTTCCACCGGGGCGAAATTCCGATCACACTGCCCACAGGCCAGCCTATCAAAAGCTCTCGAGCGTCCGCGAAGTGATCGTCGTGGGGGTGGGTAAGCACGAGGATATCCACCCGCCTCACACCGATGGTTCGCAGGTAGTCGCTCAACTGGCTGGGGAATGTTTCTGATCCTGTTGCACCCGTATCTATTACGACACAACGTCCTGAACCGAGTTCTAGAATCGTGCAATCACCCTCACCTACATCGAGAAACGTGGCCCTTACACTCTCTGGAATCTGCCCGTACCGGTTAGAAATTTCCCTCAAAGGCACGAGCAGGGCAGAGAGACTTAGTAGAAACATCGCGATAGCCTTGCCCGATCTTCCACTCACCACAAGGAGGCAGGTGTAAGCCAGGAGTGACACATCAAAAAGGTGACCCCGATTCACATAGAGGGGGCTTACCCTTCCAAAGATCTCGGCGAAGTGAAACAGCAGTGTCACCGCTGTATCAACAGCCGGTGCCAGAAGAAAAGCCACCGATAATTTCAAAGCCGAGAAGAAGAGGAAAGTGAGTCCCAGAGGGAGGATAATGGCAAGAATCGGTATTATGGCTAGATTCGATATCAAAGAAACAGGATACACGGTAGAGAAGAAAAGAGCCATTACCGGAACCTGGGCGAGGAATGCACTCGCGGAAACTCTGACCCCTCCGATAAGGTAGCGTCTGATAAATAAGCATCTCCCGTGATCGTTCTCATCTCTATTTGTCCTTAGCGAGATCAGAATGCCGGCCACGGCAGTGAAGGAAAGGAGGAAGCCGGGCGTTATGATCTTGATTGGAGAGAGGCAAAGAATAATGACTGCTGCAAACGCGAGTGAATTGAGGGGTGATCTGTATCTCTGGAAGTAGAATGAACCGAGAAAAATCGATACCATGATAAAGGCCCTCACGGCAGATGGGCTCCCTCCAACCAGAGCGACGTAGAAGAATAGAATGAGCATGGTGAGTCTTGACGAGGCCTCCCTGGATAGTCCCAGGGCACCGTAGGCGGTCAGGAATATCATGGCCAGGAGGCCGATGTGTATCCCTGAGATAGCAAGGACGTGATACGCTCCCGCTCTCCTCAGCACATCCCTCTCACTGTAAGATAGGGCATACCTATCACCGAGGAGAATGGCCCTCAGGAAGGACGAGGACAGCTCTTCGAGCCCCTCTTTAAGCCGGCTTGAGAGAACCCGTTTCGATAAATGCATAAAATGAACTGGAAATCGCCCTTGCGATCTGAGATCCAGTTGAATGAAATCTCTCACGTGAGATTTGAATTTCCTCACCCGCTTCCTGGGACCGGAAAGAACTTTCCAGTTGCCGATTTCGTTGTGATATGTCTTCCATCCCATGTACATAGCTACAACAGCGAAGCACCGACCTTCCAATGGTCTGTAAGGACCCTTCAGCTGAAGAATAGCTTCTTCCCCTTCGAACTGGTTGAGAATATATCCTCCTTCCATCAGGGCCCATTCAATGATGATTCTCATGAGATATCCACCCGTGGGAATCCTGTCGCTGATTATCTCCTGGCACTCGGCTACAATCAAAACTCTCTCTTCACAGAGTGGATCGTGGGTCTCACCATCCACGCTGTATTCATACGCATATAAAAATGAAGAAAGGAGGATCGTGATGATCGGTGAGACCGTCTTATCACGACCTACGTATAGAGAGAGGCATAGAGAGATGATGGTTATGCCTAAGATAGGCACCATCCAGCTTGCCTTAAATGCGAGTAGGTTCGTCAGTGTGAGGCCCGCAAGCGTGCCCGGCAGAAGAAGGATCAGTAACTTCAGAGCGGGATTTCTTCGAAGGATATTCATGAATCCGCTATGACAATGAAGATTGTTATTTTCACCGCTTGGGGGGGGAGGAAAAGACTGCTTTGATGTGGTGGGATTTCTCGAGGGTCTGAGAGTCTCGTGCGAAATATAACAAAAGAGGATTCTTCGGGCAAGTAATCCCGAAGAACCCTCTCTAGGTTGAGGTTAAGGAGAGTTAGCTGAGAAATGTTTCCAGGAGCTTGGCTTTTGAAACCTCACCAAGTTTCTCTATAGCACGCTCCTTTATTTGTCTCACTCTTTCCCTCGTAACACCGAGAATGGATCCGATTTCCTCCAGTGTCAGGGGTTCTCTGTCACCCAGGCCATAGTAAAGCCTCAGAATCGTTGCCTCACGCTCGTTGAGCATGGAAATGACATAATCGATTAGTTCAGTCCTGATCTTCTCGAAGGTGATCTCATCCGGTGATCTCTGATTCTCATCAGCGATGTAATCACGGATGTGAGAATCGTCGGAGTCGAAACTTCTCGATTGGTCCAGTGAAATCGGGACCCTCGTGAGCTTTAGCAGTTGATGCATCTCATTGCTGTCCATGTCGATATGGCTCGCGATTTCCTCGTCGGTTGGTTCCCTGCCGAGCTCCTGGGTGAGCATGCTGGCCGCCTTCCCTATCTTCTGCAGAGTGCCGGACTTGTTGAGAGGAACCCTGAATGCCCGCGACTGCTCGGAGATGGCCTGGAGAATTGCTTGTCGTATCCACCATACAGCGTATGAGATGAATCTCACCTTCCTTTTCTCGTCGAATTTGAGGGCGGCTCTCATAAGGCCGACATTCCCTTCGGCGATCAGGTCGGAAAGGGCAAGGCCCAGATTCTGATATTTCAACGCCACCGATACGACGAATCGGAGATTCGATCTGGTCAGGATCTCAAGCGCTTCTCTATCACCGGCCTTTATTCTCTTGCACAGATCGGCCTCCTCATCCCTTTTCAGGAGGGGATATCGATCGATCTCCTGAAAATAGAGCCTTAGCATCTCGTCCTCGACATGAATTCTCTTCTTTGTCTTTTTTGTGAGGGTCTTTGCCTTATCTGCCAATGTTTACCACCTCATTCGTTCTTCTGATTGTTCTCCCTGTGCCTCGGTACATTCAAGGCGACAACCTTCCCATCCAAAATCTCTCGAAGTGCAATGACTGGCTCCTTGTCAGATGGAGCTTCGATGAGGGGTTTGCTTCCATCTCTGAGTTGCCTGGACCTTTTCGCTGCTACTATTATGAGCTCATACCTATTCCTCAAGTTCTTCAGAGTCTTTTCGTCCACGGTAAGTGGATTGGGCATGTTTGCTCTCCCTCCTTGTGCTCCAATGGAATAGGTTAGTGTTACTTTTTTTCAATTATACTACCCCCAAATCATCAGAAAGTTTCGCATTTTCGTGTCGAACTTTCCTTCTGTTAGCTCCCGGTTTATACCTCCTCCAGCTTTCCTGATTCACAGTATTGACATCACCTCCTCAGTAAGAGACCTGTAGTCCTCTGTCGCTGTAGAATTTGGTGCGTATTCGAAAATACTCTTCCCGAAGTTTGGAGCTTCCCGGAACTTCGTGTTAACACGTATGACGGTCCTGAACATATGTTTCTGGAAAGTGATCCTCAAAAGCTCCAGTATTCTCCTTGAGACTCTCGTTCTCGAATCGTACTGTGTCGGAAGTATGCCCAGTAGTTCAAGCTCCGTGTTTGCAAAATTCCTCACTTCCTTCACCAGCCTCAACGTCTGTTTGGCTCCTTCGAAGGCCAGAAAGTCCATGCTGACAGGCAGGATGAAAACGTCCGAGAAGGAGAGGGCGTTTATATTTATGAGGTTCACCGATGGAGAACAATCACATAGAACATAGTCCACGTTCAGGAGTCCGGCCATGGCATTTTTCAGGATGAATTCCCTTCCAACCTTATTGGATATTACACGTTCAGCTTCAGCGAGCCTGATTCCACCGGACGGGAGGATGAACAGGTTCGGCCTGACTTGAGTGAGAGTCCCCCTTCCATGTAAGAACAGATCCGACAGGCTTCCATTGGCATTCGTCTTGAAAGACGTTCCTATGCTCCCCTGGGAATCGCAATCCACAAGAAGCACCTTCTTACCCTTCAATGCAAGCCCATGGCCGAGATTGACAGCCGTGGTGGTTTTTCCGGCACCTCCCTTTGAAGTGATCACCGCTATCTTTTTCACTTCACTCCCCCTTACTCTGTGCTTTTTTCTGAAAATCGATCTGCCAGCTCTTGCACTGAGGGCATTTGGAAAAAGACTCCTCTGCGCTGTATGAGCAGAATTTACATTCGAAACGGCGGAACCTGCTTGCGCCTTCCAAGAAGTACTCTTTAAGCAACGAATGGAGAGGTTGGTGATCTTCTTTCTCCGAGTAAAGCTCAATGAGCGTATGATACATTTCCGGGTTTGTTGCATCAAGGTCTCTGGCTTCATGCGCAAGCCTGAGGGCGGCGTCGATTTCCCCCCTCCTGTAGTACATTCTTGACAATCCTATCAGGACGTCCGGATTGCTGGGCAGGTCATGGCTGAGGCTTTCGTATACCTCTGTCATTCTCCCGAAATGCCCTCCTTCGAAGTATGCTTTCTCGAGTCTCGTTGAAAGATCTCTTATCGCTTCAGGGTTTTTCTCCAGGAGGCTGCCCCAAACCTCTATGGCCTTATCGTAATTCTTCTCCTCGAAGTAAATATCCCCCAGGTAAATCTGGGCGGGAGGACATGAAGGATCGTAGGAAAGTGCACTTTTCAGCTTCTTCTTCGCGCTTTCCCTGTCCTGTTCACACTCCATCTTCGCCACGAAGCTCAGGTAATGAGCTATGTATGATTTCCCGTCAGCCATGAACAACTTTGCAATTCTCTTAGCAATCTCAATGGCCTCATCCCACATGCGGTTGCCCTCATAGGAAATCAGAAGGAGTTCAAGAGCTTCGTGATCTTTCTTGTCAAGTTCAAGGGCTTTCTTGCACGTTTCTATTGCACCTTGATATTGGCCTAATTCAATCTGATCCCTGACCAGACTTTTGAGAACCAGTATTTTCTTATCTCGATCAAGGTTCGGCCTCACTGACAACTCTCTGTGTATCTTCAACGACCGCTCGAAATCCCCTTTATCTCTCAGCAGGTCCCCTAGCAGCAGATACGGGGCAACTGAAGAGGGGTTTGATTCTATGGAAGCTTTGAGCAGCTGGATCGCCTCATTTGTATTACCCTTCGCGAGCGCCTCGAGTCCGCGAACGTAAATGGGATCGATGTCCGACCTCCTTCTCTCACCACCCCCGATAACCCTTCTACCGGCGAAAACGACGACTAGCAGGATAACTACTATAAGAATCCATGATGTGGGTTCCATTACCGATTCTCCCCTGAAGCCGAATCGAGTCCTTCAAGCGGAGTGGTTCTCAAAGTGATCAGCTCTTCCTCAAGCTTCATTTTCTCCGCTCTCAGCCTTTTCATCTGTGCCCGGATTCGAATATCATGGTATATCGACAGGGAAAGCATCAGAGCCATCCCGAGTATCACCGACAGCAGAACAACAACCGTGAGTTGCACTTCATAGTACTGTCTGAAGAACAGATCTATGTCGACAGTTTCGTTGGGATTAAGAAAAGCGAATCCCAAAAGGATTATAACAACCACCGCGGGGAGTAATGTTCTCATTAACCACATTCGTTAAACCTCCGGTCTTTCACGTCCGCACTACACGACCGAGCAGGGTCGGTCCGGTGGTTCCAGTGATACCGACATTTACTAGCTCGCCCGGTTGACACTCTTTCCCACCGAATACCACACTCCTGGCGCAAGTAGTCTTTCCGAAGAACTCATATCCGCTCCGTCTCGATTCACGTTCGACAAGTACCTCGACCACCCTTCCCACGAAGGAGCGATTTTTCTCTGCCGTATGATGTCTTTGAATTGATATTATCTCACTTAGCCTCTCCTGAGCCTCGAGAGGTTTAACCTGGTCCCTGAGTCTGAGTGCCGGGGTCTTGGGTCTTGGTGAATATCTGTAGGTGAAAGCATCGTCGAAAACCACCTCGTTCATCAGTGAGATAGTTTCTTCGAAATCCTCCCTGCGCTCACCCGGAAAACCGACGATGATGTCAGATGTTATCGAGATGTCGGGGATGCTCTCTCTCAGGGATCTGATCTTCTCGAGATACTCTCTTGTGGTGTATCTCCTCCCCATCAGCTTCAGGATCCTGTCAGATCCTGACTGGACTGGAAGGTGTATATGATTACAGATGTTCTCCTTATTGCTCATCACCTCGATTACACCATGCGTGAGATACCTCGGGTGTGATGTAACGAATCTCAATCTTTCGAGACCCTCGAGTTCCGAGACCTTATCGAGGATTCCCTCGAGATGCACCGAGCCGAACCGATACGCCGTGATGTTCTGCCCGAGCAGCGTGACCTCGACAGCTCCTTTTTTTAGCGCCTTCCCAACTTCTCTACACACGTTCTCAGGTGATCGACTCCTCTCCCGTCCCCTGA
>JBHIFB010000115.1:0-10329 GCA_046760905.1 Candidatus Glassiibacteriota bacterium
AATTTAAGATTTTTTAACCCTCGATGCATGCTCTTATCCTTTCGCCTCTTTCCAGTAAAATTCTAACTTCTTGATATTCCAGAGGATAGGCAGTTTTTAGGCATGAGCATATTAAATGGCATCAGCTGTGCTAGTGAGCACATGTGCATTGAGTCCTTGACTTAACTAGTCGATTTATGAAAAAAGAGGAGGTTACAATGTATAAGCGTCTGCTTCTGATATTAATTATTCTCTTCACAGTTTCGGTCTCGATTACCTGTGGTCAGACGATTGTGACCGGAAGTTTTTACAGCCAGGCGCTCGAGGAGGAGCGTGCATACCAGGTCTATCTGCCGGAGGGCTACGATGATGGATCGAAGCGGTATCCAGTAGTTTACTTCCTGCACGGCCTCGGACTGACACATATGGATTATTTCATCCTGTTCACTATATGGAGGAGCCTCATAAATAATGGGACAATCCAGCCTCTAATTATAGTCAAACCCAACGGTTACTGCGAACCCTATTCCGGAAGCTGGTACACAAATTCTGAGCTGTATGGTGATTTCGAAGATTATATCGTTTATGACCTCATAACCCACATCGATACCACTTTTCGGACCCTGGCGACTCGTGACAAGCGAACCCTCCTGGGACACTCGATGGGTGGGTTTGGGGCAATGAAGCTGGGCCTTTACCACCCGGATATCTACTGCGGGTGGGCATCCCACGGAGGTTACATCAATCCTGAGCCCGATAGCCTTATCATCCAGGAAGTTTTGGATGAAAATGGAGGATCAGGCCCATTTTATCCTAATGCCGGGGACTTCAGCTACATAATGTTCTCATTTGCCGGCGCTGTTTCACCCGACCTAGATAATGAATACTTCGTGGATCTTCATATCGATGACCAGGGAAATCACATTGATTCGGTCTGGTCAAAATGGTTACTGCACTGGCCGGCCGCAATTGATTCCCTCGATCCCCTCGTATGGGATCAGGCGATATACTTCGACTGCGGAACGCTGGATGAGACTCATGTATACGTGAACAACCTTGCGTTTGCAGACACGCTCGATAGACGTGGCCTGGAATATGAGTTTCAGTCTTTTGTTGGCGGCCATAATGTGCCGAGCCGATTTAATGTTTCGCTGGCTTTTCTTGATTCTGTGATGCAGGCAACAACCGGTATTGACGATAATGATGACACGGTAAAGCTACCGAAGCAATCTCTGCTCAGGCAAAACTTCCCCAATCCATTCAATCCCTCAACTACCATTTCCTTCGAAATCAAGGGTACTGCCCATGCGAAGCAATCTGTGCGCCTGTTCATTTATGACATCCGTGGCCGGCTTGTAAGGACATTGATCGATTCTGAGCTCGAGGCAGGAGGCCACATGATACATTGGGATGGTAGGGACAACAATGGGCAGCAAGTATCATCCGGTATTTATTTCTACAGCCTTCGATACGGTGACATGACATGCACCCGTAAAATGGTTATGAGCAAGTAGAATTAACAGACACCTGTGCGAGATAATAACTATAAAAAGCAAGAGGACATCTTGGATTTATTGATCATCAGCCCTTCATATGTGGAAATACGCAAGGAATCTTGTGATGATTTGACCTGCGTTATTTACATGCTGGTTAATCACAATATCGTCCAGGAGCGAGCCCCTCCGTCAGAATCTTAGGTTTGTGCCTTTGTGTCGGCGGCAGATCAGGGTTATGGATAAACACAGTTGATCCGTCAGTAGTCCGGCCTCGGGAACACATCAAATATCAGGTAGAAGTTCTGCCCGGTCGATCATATTTAAAGAGTCGAAAATTATTCCGAATTAATGGACAGAAAACAGGAGGAAATCATGAACTCCAATAAGAATATTTTTGCGATGGTCGTTGGAACAATCGCAGCCTTAATCTTTGCAGGTATATCGAATGTCAGTGCTGCTGATGACAGCGGTGATCACAATAGCGGCCTCTATAATCTGGCAGGAGTATGGATCACAACCGATATACTTGGTGATGTATGGATCACTGACTTAAACCCAACGAATATCCTTGGGACGAAGTACGCAGGCAAGATGAACATGGTGACCTTTGACCCAACAATGGATGGAATGTTCCCCGGCGCCTCTTTGAGTCCTCTTGCCATGACGGTGGAAAAGAAACCTCATAATCGCTTCAGATACACGGTCTTCGGATATGGTGTGGGTGAACCTCATGAAGTCCTATACATCGTGGTGGGTACAGGGATAGCTCAAGTGATAAATGACGACTTGTCTGAAGCAGTGGGCACAATGGCTGTCTTTGGGCCGGAGCAGGATCCGTTTGGTGATGAGGAACCGCTTTATGGTTGCTATCCACAAGGTGGTACTAATGTGCGCATTCAATTGGCACAACCATGTGATTTGCCATAAGTTCTCAAGAGCATCAACACGGCAAACTTACTTTTTCTTTTAAAAGCCGGGCCTTGGAGGAAGGCTCGGCTTCTTCCATCCTGGTGTTACTTTGTTTTGCCCTTCAAGAGCCAGAGCGAGAACGGATAACTAAAGCTCATCGAGAAGCGCTTTTGCCTCTATCAGATCTCCCGTGTCCAACCCTTCAGTGAACCAGTTGTAAATCTCCGATAAAAGCTCGCGAGCTTCACGGCTTTTCCCCTGCTTTTTCAAGAACCGGCAGAGGCTCATTGCCGCCCGGAGCTCATGGGATTTCTCATTGTTCAGTTGTGCGATCTCTATTGCCTTGTGATAACATACCTCGATCTCATCATGAGATCTGGCCTGCATTTGTAAAAACTCACCTCTCAATCGATGAATTTCAGCATTCCAGAAAGTTTCTCCCGTGTTTTTGGAGATCTCCAGAGCATCTGACAGCGTTCTCAATCCTTTCTCGGATTCACCAGTTACAGCATACGCTTCAGCGAGTATGCTCAGAAAATATGTTTGTATTGATTTTGTTCCTATTAATCGAAGGGTTTCGAGACCCTGACTTATGAGCGCTATTCCCTGTTCGTGCCGATCTTGATTAATCAGAATCCTGCCCTTGAGTATAGTTGCCCAGGCTGCCCAGTATGGGAACTTGTTCTCAGCAGAAATTGCCAGCGCTTCCTCGGCAAAATCGTTTGCATCTGCTTCATTTTTACAAAGACTTGATGTTGTTGCTCCCGCCAGGCACAGAGCAAATGCCAGGCTGAATGCGTGTTTCAGTTCCCTGGCCAGGTCAATCGCTTCATGGCTTCGTTTCAGTGCCTGCTCCGGGTAGCCAAGATTCCACAGGACCCAGGTAATGTGCGATAGACATGCAACTCCCGGGTCCTGTCCATATACAAAGGTAAGCTGATGGTGCTTTTCAGGGTCGTAAAACTCGATCACCTGCTCTAAATGCGACCTGGCTGATTCAAGTTCTCCGAGCGCTTCCAGGATCCATCCCGGGTGCCAGTGTGAGATGGCAATGCGAACAGGATCCTTTTCGCGATCAGCTATAATGTTCATCTGATCTGACAGTTCGAGGGCCGTCTTGTATTCTGCACACATTGCATAGAATGAAACAAGTTGAAACAGTGCCGGGAAAAGTTGCGGCATCCGGCCTATTTTCTGGCTCAATTCACGCGCTCTCGCGTAAGTTTTACCTACCTCAGGTGCGGTATAACCGCTGGTTGCAATCAGTGGTGAACCAAGTGCAAGCTGTAATAATAGTTCCTGCTGATCTCGCTCCTCTGCATAGTGTAGTTTCTTGTTCAGCACCAGGGCTCGCCTGTAATATCCGATCGCCTCCATATTGGCGTTGTTTCTCATTGCCTGTTCCCCCGCCAACCTGGAGTAATAGAGCTCCTTGTCTTCATTCAAGGCGGCACTCCACAGGTGGGCCAGCGTAGTCACCTGCTCAGGAGCTCCCGGGTAGATTTTCTCTATCGTTTCCGCTACGCGTTTGTACAGCCCTGGAAGTGCGGGGTCGGGAATGGTATTTAAAAGCCCCTCACGCAGCTTATCATGAGAGAAGCGCCATCTCTCTCCTCGTGCCTCAAGTACAGCCACATCAGACCCGGTAGTGAGCCAGGAATCCATATCCACATCGGGAGACAGGGCCCGTAGAACGTTCAGATCCAACTCCCGGCCGGATACAGCTGCCAGCCGAAGCAGAGGTTGCGCTTCTTTTGGCACACGGTCCAGGCGGCGTTGCACCACTTCCTGCACCCCGCTTGGGAAAACTTTCTCTGGCAATGTCATCGTAGCTATTTCATCCAGTTTTCCCGCCTCCTCAGCCAGCACGCGAACCGTCTCCACAAGGAAAAAGGGATTGCCTTCTGTCTCACGTTGCAAAAGAGCCACCACCCGCTCTGAAGTTCCGGCTATACCGAGCATTGATTCGCTCAGCTCGGTAATGCCTTCTTCTGTCAATCTCTCGAGCTTGAATATTTGGATCCCCTGAAGTGTATCTGGAAGATCAGGACGTTCGTCATCCCGATAATTACAAATCAAAAGAAGCGGGATTTCGGAGACGATGGAGCTAATCAAATCTAAGAGTACCAGGCTGTTGCTGTCAGCCCACTGCAGGTCCTCTAAGATCACCAGAACAGGTTGCGCCAGACACTGTCGACGTAATATCTCAGTAGCGGTCTTGAACAGGCGGTTCTGGGCTGATAGGGGATCGAGGGGAGGGGCATCGGGCACTTCTCGTCCCAGGAGCTCACCGATGTCAGGTATGAAAGATTTCAGGACACTGGCCTCTTCCCCGCTCAGATCAGTCGTTATCGATAAACGGCGCAGGATTTCACGCCACACATGATACGTTGAGCCGCCTTCGTTTACCGCTTGACCTGTCAGCACCAGTGCCCCTTCCACTAGAGCGAGAGTTCGCAATTCATCGGTTAAGCGGGATTTGCCCACTCCGCTCTCGCCACCCACCAGCCAGGCACTTCCACGGCCTTGAACCGCCTCGTTAAGCAATCCCGTCAACTGCGCCAGTTCCCTTTCCCGTCCTACGAATTTTGCCGCCTGCAAGTAACTCTCCCGGATCTCGGCTGTCTCCGGAGGTAAAGGCCTGCCTGTTACAGCATATAAATCCCTCATGACCTTCTCGGCATCGTTGTAGCGCTCATTTTCACTTTTTGCGAGCAATCTTTCCAGCACTTCTGCCAGATTATCTTCCACAGCAATGGACCAAACAGGAGCAGGGGTGTTCAGGATATCGTCGAAGAGAACCTTAGGATCGCTGGTATCAAAGGGGTGATGTCCTGCAAATAACTCGAATGCTATCACACCGACTGCATACAGGTCAGTCGATTTGCTAGCAGCCTCTCCCTCAAGTAGCTCGGGCGCAAGATAGGGAAGAGTCCCTCCTATTTCTTCCATGACCCGAGGTGTGTCATGTTCGATAATCACTGATAGGCCGAAATCCAACAGCTTCACCTCCCCCTCCACAACCAGAATATTGCCGGGCTTTATATCATGGTGGAGCACACCTCTTCTGTGTAGGTATGAAAGTGCCTGTAATGTCTGGATCAATAGACCAATCCGCTCGTCCAGCGCCATCGTCCGGCCTTCTTCGATTATCGTTTGTGCATTCTTCAACAGCCTCATCGTAAAGTAAGGTTGAAGTTCCTCATCGAAGCCATAGTCCAGAACGTCAATGATTCTGGGGTGTCTAAGCGAGGCAAGTGTTCTGAACTCTCGAGCAAGATCCAATCGGGGGTCTTTACTTGCTCCTCTTGAGGCGAACATCAGTTTCTCAGCCGGCACGATCACTCGTTTAAGGGCGATCTCACTTCGCGTTAAACAGTCAGTAGCATGGTAAACTTCACCCATGCCGCCAGCTCCAAGCTGCTCATGCAATATGTAGCGTTTGCCTATTGAGGATGGAGAGTGGCCTGTTGCTTTTGCCATTTCGCCTTTGCGATATAAAGATTTGCTTCAGTTTATAAAAAATACTTCAAATTCAGAATATATTAACCTGACCTGTAAGTCAACCGCTTTCCCCGTCCCGAAGCCGGGGCGAGCTTATCGGTTGAATCAGGTTGACACTTGCACAAGATTCGGGTATAATCAGTTTGAGCAAAATACAAGAATTAAAAAGTACTATTATGCTAAAGGGGATGAAAGGTGCCGACCTACATCAAGACAAAGTGGCTGCTGAATCCGTTAAGGTGGAGAAGGTTCATTCTGACTTGCTTAATGATAATAACACCGGCAAAACTTACCTTCGGCTCGCAAGATGTTTACCATGAACGAATCCCGGTGGAAGGGATACCGGGATTGATTCATGTGACTCACATTTACTTCGATCACAGCGGCTCGAACGCTATCCACCTTCGTAAAAACTATTCAACTCCCATTCCAAAGCCTGAATGGGTTATGGGCGAGCGAAGCGGAGCGGCCCTCTATGTGCAAAGCAGTCCAGTCGAAATATTGGCCAGATTCGAAGCACCTCCAAACAGGGACAGCGCATATATCTGGGCCGAATCAGGATTACCGCTGGGAGGTTTGGAGGGCCAGTGGGTTTACTTCTATGATGGTGTTTCCGACCCGGAGTATTACTCGTTTTCAACGGAAAATCCCGTTCCGAGTGGACTCGGTCACTATACGTGGGACTGGCAATGGAAAATGTACACGCTGCCCGATGGTAGAGTCAAAAACATCACTGTCTCAGGCCCTCACGAGATATACTCCGTTCTGGGTGAACCGGGTCTTCCATGGGAGACTGGAGGTGAAAACACACAGAATCCATGGACAGATGCCCTGGATCTGGCAATAACCGAGATCGAAGCCTCTACAGTGGTGGAGGCCCTGGATGAGGTAACGGCATACTGCTTCGACCGTCCATGCTTCGAATATGATATATGGACCGGTGCACCGTGCTATATATCTTATGGCTGGAATTTCAATCTGAGCCTCTTCATTCAGGACATGGAGACCCAGCATGATCCGAGAGTTGGCAACTGCTATGATGGAGCCGCCATTGTTCACACCCTGGCTGATCTGCTGGGTGCGCAAACCCATTTCATGTTTTCAGAGCCTTTTGGTTACCTGAATTGTATCGATCCTATTGGTCGTGGAGAGGATTACTCGAACAACCCATTCCATGAGAACTCTTATTACAGAGATGATCCCATCGTCTATCAGGATGGCACAGGTTCCTCCTGTGGTCGATCGGCTTTCGGCAATCATGCCTTTGCAGCAACCCAGCCCGGTATTTTTGGCGTGATCTGGGATGCAACGATGTGCGTTGATACAGATGATAACTATGACACATCGGTTAAATTCCCGCCCGACGGTGGATACACATCAACAGACCTCACGGAAACAACCCTGACTGATAACGAACAGAATTGGATCCCGGGTCAGTGGGTCGGTATGTACCTGAATCCGAATACAAACGAACAGACACCGGATCCTTACAGAGAATACCTCATTATCGATAACACCGAGACAGTCATCACGGTTGAGGATGGCTCGAACATGACCCAGTATGCCGATGCTGGTGACAATTATTGGGTACGAGACCCGGCAGATCCCGAGGTGGATATATACCGTCTTACCGGTTATCACTGGCCAACCTATGAAGCTATGACAAGGGACAGTGGAAGTGCAGGAATACCGGAGGAGATTGAGATAGGACTATATTAACAGAGGAGGCCACTATGAGGATGAATATACCAATTTCTCTTTCTCTGTTTATGATCTATGTGTTCAATCTGGCGTGGTCAGCCCAAGATGCTTTCCCTGCAGGCGAGGAAACACTCGGGGAGTTCTATGCCCGATATGAAGTGGACAACTGGCCTGGAAAGAATGGATATGTCGTGCCAGGTATCAAACTTGACGCATTATTCACAAACGACAATCAACTCGTTGTGGATCATGAAACATGGATCGACATGGGCGGTGAAAGGGTTGTGATGAGGCAGCTTACGACAGGTGATAATCATCTTATTGTCAACATAGCAGTGGCTCGAACGTGTGAGACAGCTCATCAGATATTGTTTTCACATCTTGTGAGGCCAAAATCCATGCAACCATTTGAACCGCCTGCACTTCCATACGGGGAGGTCAGAATCACTGACATCGGGGATGTTTGTTTTGGTCTCCCTCAGCAGGAAAAGGAAACATTCCACAGCATAGAGTTTGTCAGAAACAATATCGTAATTCTTCTCAGAACGAAACTCGATACCACGATGGATGCGAGAAGCATAGCAAAAGCTATTGACGAAGTAATCCTGGAACAGCCTGTATACCCAAATTGGAGGAGCTCTGGACTCTGGATCTCAATCGACAGATTCGAGATCACAAATGTTAATGTCAAATCTGGCTCCACAATACCCATAATCTTATCTGTCACTGATCCAATGAATGAGTCGTTCATCAAAGCCTGGGAGTTATCAGCAGGCGGTATCCTGGAAGAAGATGGGAAGATATCCTACTATGCAGAAGGGTCAGGACGACAGACAATTACTCTCCTCGTCGCCAATCAATCTGGTCTTGCGGCAAGTGCTCAGATCGAGCTTGTGGTAATGAAGTAATCTGGTCGAGTTCTGCCTGCCTTTAGACAATGTATGCAGGTTACATAAAGGGCGAGAGGGACACCTGGAAGGTTCCAGAAACTCCAGGAGTCCGCTAAAGATATTGAAATCCCAAACATCGTGGTGAAGGAAAACAGTCAGATCTCCAGAAAACATTTGACACATCTTTATACTTAGGGTATAATCAATCTGAGGAGAAATAGAGTTACAAGGAAGTAAAGATTACTTACACTCTGTAGGATTTTAAGCAGGGAGGAAACTGAGAATGAATTCGAGAGCAGTGACTCTTTCTATCGGCGTGCTATTGATTGGTGTGGCTATTTCGGTCATCGCATCTGACATCGGCTACAGCACTGATCCGCCGGATGGACCCTTCAAAGATGACCATGCAAGTTTTGACCGTGGTTTTACTTATAGCGGGGACCTGTTAACGACTCGCTATCGAATCCCACAAGTTGAGCCCGGCCGCAGGCTGGTTCTTTTCAATGAAGATCTCATTGAATTGATCGAACAGATTGTCGACGAAACTGCTGAAGTGTATATCCAGAATCTCACAAGTTTTGGACCTCGTGTGACCGGTACGCCAGCCTGTGACAATGCAGGAGACTATATCTATGACGAGTTCGCTGATATGGGTCTTGATGTTCGTTATCACAGCTGGTCATACGGCGGTTACTCGGGCAACAATATAGAGGCGACGTTGCAGGGTGAGAGTCCCTCAAGCGACTCCATTTTTGTTGTCTGCGGTCATTATGACAGTGTATCAGGCAGCCCCGGGGCAGACGATAATGGCAGTGGTACTGCCGCTGCGATGGTTTGTGCGGAGGTCATGAGCCAGTATGCATTCAATCACACCGTTCGTTTCGTCGCTTTCTCCGGTGAGGAGCAGGGTTTGCTGGGTAGTCACGTTTATGTTCAGGAGGCGTATAATAACGGCGACAATATAGTAGCCGCGCTCAATGCAGATATGATAGGGTATGCCGAGAGCGAGTATGACAGAACTCATGTTAAGCTCTATCATGATGATGCTTCGTACTGGATAGTGGACTTCACCGACAATGTCGCTCAGGAGTATAACGAGTACATTAATCTCGATGTGGTCCCAAGTGGTTTCTCATGGGGGAGTGACCATGTAAGCTTCTGGGATTTCGGTTACGATGCTGTGTTTTATCATGAGTGGCATTTCAATCCTTACTATCATTCGTCAGGTGATGTGATAGGGAACATGGATCTTACCTATGAGAAGAGGGTTTGCAGGCTAATTATGGCAACGCTTGCGGAGCTGGCCGGGCTGGCACCGCTTGGTCACATCGAGGGTTATGTGACCGATGCAAACACCGGGGATCCTCTGCCTGCAACAGTCATCGTCATCGGGGCAAACAAGGAAGCTCATACCGACTCCACCGGTTACTATTCACTCTCGGTTTTTGACGACACAACCTATACCGTGGAGGCGAGCTCTTATGGTTACCTTCCTCTGGAACAGGAGGCTTATGTTCCTCCTGACAGTGGAGTCTGGCTTGATTTCGCACTTGAAGAGGCTCAGTCGGGTACAATCGAGGGAACTGTCCGCAGCGCACTCGACGGTCAACCGCTCGAAGGTGTCGAAGTGACTGTGCTGAATACTCCGCTCGAACCGGAATACACCGATGAGAACGGCTATTTTTCCTTTACAATTCCTGGTGGGGCGACCTACCAGGTTCAAGCGGTTCTTCCGACCTGGGTCGGCGAGACGCAGTCTGTATATGTCGAAGAGAATGGAGTGGTAGTTCTCTCCTTTGCCCTTGGTCTGGCCGAGAGTTTCGAGGACGACGACGGGGGATACACGGGCC
>JBHIFB010000116.1:0-10130 GCA_046760905.1 Candidatus Glassiibacteriota bacterium
GCGGCTTTCCCCTTCCTGCTCGACCAGGATGGGTACCCAAATGCTCTCACGACTCACTTAAGGGCTCTAAGTTCCAGGAAAAATGGGGAAAGTCCTAAACAAAATTGGCTCGATGGTGGTTCGAAATGCGGAGAGCATCATTCTAATAAGATACTGTTGGATATAAAACGAGGCAGCCCCTTTTCGAGCTTAAGGGGCTGCCGGTTAAATCTTAACAGGAGCCTACGGCGCAACCACTTCGAATTCAAAGCTCGAATAATCCATTACTTCAGGTGGTGGGAAAGTGCCCAGCATTCCCGTGTACTCGTACATTCCAAGAGGAGCAGCCAGCGGGATGTTGTGCTGCAATGGCACTGTCACTTCCTGGTTTGCATCAAGCGTGATTTCGACAGGGCCTAATAAAATGACGGTGGTCCCACCAGGCAACGTGACCTCGGTAAGGGCGTAGAATGTCTGTTCCGTATTTTCCCAGTTAGTAAGAGTGACATCAAAGGAGAGGGTGCCACCCTGTGGAACAGGCGATCCATCATATGACAGCACAACTGTCACCGGGGCGAGCAGATTCTCAATGTGGTTTCTAATTATACCTTCGCTGAACCCCTCCATGAAGTAATCGACGATCAGCTCCTGTGTAAGGACGTAGTTGAGAGGGATATAACCATTCTGCCTGTATAGTTGATAAACACCCCAGTTGGGATCCCGGAGCATGAGGACGTCTGGATACATATTCTGGTAGGTTCTTATCGTGTTTATGTTGTCATAGCCGTTTAGAGCTAAGACCACGAACTTCCTCGGACCATATTCTTCCATGAAATCCTGTAAATGCGGCAACTCCGCAAGACAAGTCCCTCAGTAAGATGCCCACCAGTTTAGCATCACGACATAACCGGTGAAATCGCTCAGGCTGTGGGGATTCCCATCGACATCATTAAGCGTGAAATCTGGGGCGGGATCACCTATGGAAAGTCTCGCCTGCGCAGGTTGTATCACAGCCAGGCTCAGCAAGAGAGCTACAGAAATCAGCATGACCTTTTTCATGGGTAGAAAACCTCCTGCAGTTACAACACGTGAGATCATTCGAGCTCAAAGCGAAATTAAAGCTTTTTCCCTTCTCCTCCTTTCTTCATAGGAAAACGGAACGAGTGGAGTTGTTGTCATTGAGAAACCTAATTTTTTTTATGATATCATAAAAGAGGCCCCGTTGTCAAGTAAAATCCTCGTCAGACGAAACGATCATTGTCGAGTTCTGTGCCTCCGTAAGTATCTATATGTGCATACAGGAGATAGGTGCCCGGAGCGGTCAGGCCAGGAACTGTCTGGTTCAGTGTGACAGTTACAACCTGCCAGGGCACAGGTGCCCTTCCCTCGAATTTGAGTGAGGATTTTGTGGACAGGCTCCTTTGAGGGAACCTTGTGACCCGGAGGGGGAAGTTGACAAACGATGCCGACTGAGGTATAATGGAATCGGATAGCGGATGCTGAGAATGCAATCATCCTGATTGTTGAATAGTAATGCGGATTTCATTTGGATCGAATAAGAGTTCCTGCTCATAAAAGGGGGTTACTGTAATTGAAGTTCATAACACCTGTGTTACTTATATCATTGTCGGTCACAGGGGGCGCTGCCAGCAAAGACTCACTAAGAATTGCAAGACCGGCAAAGGGAAAGCCGTTCTGTAAAAGGATTGGCCCTGCGGTAAATAGTCCGGCGTCCTGTAATCGCTCGATCCAATCACCAGGAATCGTTCTGGATTCCACATATTACGATTGGCAGGCCAATGGCGGCCTAGATGATCGTCTGACCATGTACCAGGAAGAAAACATTGTGAGAATAAACGCAATATGGACGATCGCCCATCTCATGGATTTTACCGATCTCTGCCAGAAGGTATATTATTGCTGGGATGCAACTACCGGCGGTGAAGAACCGCCGGGCTTTTGCATGGAGCGAATCAACTCCGCTGGTTCGGTCTCGATGATCGATGACGGTACGCTCGTGACATGCGGTGATGGAGAACTCGGAAGTGAAACGGAAGGTGCAGTTGCGGCGGTTGATATATATCCCTGCGCATACGATTTTATTTTTCACACTCCTTCGAGCGATACGATTGGAATCTGGCCTAGGATTACAGTCGCCTCCGACTTATCGATCGTCATGACGGGGACGAGGTGGGAACAACAGGACATCATGTGGAGCAGGAATTTCCATGGATGGAATCAATTTAGGAATATAGCTCCCGACTGGATCGATGACGACATGGAACCCCCGACTATCCACTCCGGAACGGGCGGAAAGGTAGGTGTGGTGATTCCAGATTACGCTGGTGCGATTCGTCTTTTCGAGTCGACTGACAACGGTGCGACGTTCGATGTGATCGAAATAGCTCCGGCGGATACGGCGGATCTCCCTTCAGGTCTAGACTCCACTATCGCAAGGCTTGGATGGATCAATACGGACATAATGTATCTGGGTGAGGAACCGCACATCGTATGGACCGCCGGACAGGGAGTGAAGATAAACGGCGATTATGCCATAATCGACTTCAAGTCCACGATCTTCCACTGGAGCCCTTCGACCGGAATCGATACAGTGGTCGTGGCAGAGACGCAATCGGCCGATCCCTTGCGGGCCGATTATGTCCCCGCACCAACAAATCATCTTTCAGTAGACTGGCCATCTATCGGTCTGGCGTGGGATTTACAAACTCTTGTGGTTGCGTATACCGCCTTGAACCCGTTGGATGTTGACAGCATGGCGATCCTGCCTACAGGATATTTAGATATATGGCTGGCCACTTCCATGGACAACGGGGATACCTGGACGATAATCAGGAACGCGACCAACCCGGACGGTACCGTTCTGGGATGGGATGATCGATATCCGTCTGTCTCTAAAATTAACTTCTATAATCCGTCTTTCCCCGGAGCTGACATTTACATGAATTACCAGACCGATGAGTCTGCTGGTACCTATGTCATGGGGTCGGAGCCTTATGAGAACATGGATTATTTGAAGTTCTTAGGAGTGGATATCGAGGGAGGAGGTATCGAAGACGGAATGGGCAGTGAAGCTGATTCTCCGAAAAATATCCAGCTTTCTCAGAACTATCCCAATCCCTTCAACCCCTCCACAACCATCCGTTACCATCTGAATGAAGAGACCTACGTAAAGATTCAGGTTTTCGATATAAGAGGTAGAGTTGTACGGATCCTCGTTGATGGAATGATTGAAGAAGGTTATCATGAGGCAGTTTGGGACGGGAGAAACGTCCAAGGAGAAATTGTGGCAAGCGGGGTATATTTCTACAAAATGGAAAACGGAACAGGTATCTGTGCTGTCAGGAAAATGGTTCTTCTGGAGTAAGAGGATAGGCCTTCGAACCCATCAAGGAAGCCGTTCACCTTACCGACAGCGCATACTATAGGTGAAATCCCTCCGGAGTCAACTCCGTGCCTGTCCCCGCTGCGGTAGGAATATAACGAAGTCACCCTCTCTCATTACAGTGATCCCGCCTTCGTGAACTTCAGGGACATTTTCGACGGCGGCGGACAGGCTGGATTCCCGGCAGCAGGTCCCTTCGCTTCGAATTCGGGTTCGGCCGGCAGATTCTCCCCGTATACGGAACCGTACCCTCCGTGAACGAGCTCTCCTACTTCGCGATAGTACTCATCGCCGGTTAAATATTCCAGCCCCCAGAAGAGGTCCGGAAACAGAGAACCCGCATCTGCAGTGCCAGGGTGAGTGCACATCATTTCAGTCAGTTCGGGCTCCAGGTCGGGGTCGAACATAAGAATTGTTCTCTCCATGATCTCATTGTGGGTCGCCAGCCCGCAGGCCTCGAGCTGACCTGCTCCAATGGTTAAAAGAAGCATTAGCGTCACTACCGCCTGGTGCATCGTCACACTCCTCGTGCAGGGTATGGATGTTCTCTGTAAGCCCGAATCGCCTTCCGCTTCCATTATATCCCGGTCGGCATCGTTTGTCAACCACAGGCGCAACGTGACGACGATTTTAGAGAAGTGCGGTCAGAAACCTTGTAACATATTACGTTACCATTGATTAGATTCACTATCCGGGGATGGGCAAATTTTTTCACCGCATCGCCAATAAATCCCTTGCCATAGAGCCGATGCGTGATTAATTACATATACACTTGCATCTATAACTGGGAACATAAAACGAATCCTGCTGCATCCGGAAAGTTCACGGCCGATGACTCCAGAAAATCCAAAACTGGGGTGGCTATGCTCGTACACGCCTGAAGAGCTCATCATCGCCTACGGTTTCACCCCTGTTAGAATCCGAGGTTCTGACCAAAAGGCTCCCCAGGAGGCTTCACTCCTTCCACCCAACCTGTGCCCATACGTGAGGAGTGTGCTGGATCAGGCGCTGAGAGGTCCTGTGATGGAACTTGCCGGGGTTTCGATCGTCGCATCATGCGATGCCATGAGAAGGCTTGCGGACATCTGGCGGAAGGCTTTCCCGGAAACACCGATGCTAGTCATAGACGTCCCGAGGAGAACGAGCGCCAGAGCACATAAATACCTCCTGAGTCAGTATGAGACTTACTGTGAATGGCTTGAGGCCATCTCGGGCCGAAGAGCGGGTGAATCCGAGCTGAGAGAGGCGATCTCTTTGGTCAACAGGAAACGGAAGATTCTGAGGAGCCTTGCCGGGGAAAGAAGGAAAGAGCCGCCGGCAGTCTCGGGAAGTGAATTCTATAACGCAGTCTATGAAGCAAGCCGGTCTCCTTACCATGAGTTCTTTGAGAAATACCGCTCATTCGATTCAGGATCTTTGCACTACGGGCCGAGGCTTGTAATCACAGGGAGTATCATCGAGAGCACCCGGATTTATGATACGATAGAGGCGGCCGGAGCGCATGTCGTGGCTGAGGATACCTGCACCGGCCTGCGCAGCATAGAGGATGATGTTGAGGAGGGGTCGGCCAGAGAGCCCATGGAATCCATCGCATGGAGATATCTGAGGAGGCCTCCCTGCTCACGCATGTCGGACATCGAGGCGAGGTCGGCTTACATAAGGAGGCTCGTAAGTGAGTATAGGGCCCAGGGCGTTGTTTACCACTGTCTGAAGTTCTGCGACCAGTACCAGTACGATTACCCGCTCCTCAAGAATCGCCTGGAGGCAGATGGAATCCCTGTTCTCAGGATAGAAACTGATTACCAGGAAGGAGACAGCGGGCAGCTATCGACGAGGATCGAAGCTTTCCTGGAGCTTTTGGCCACAGGCTTACAGAAGACACCTCAATGAGACTCAAGGACATAGCAAAGAGAGAGATCGTGAAGCTTTATGCGAAGAGATACATCGATCGTATCGATTCGAAGCAGAGAAAAGAGCCTTCGGCCAAAAACGAAATGAACAGGTATCTTGCGACGACGATCCTCGATGGGATGAAGGCTAAACGGCCCGTGATATGGACAACCTATACCTTCCCCACAGAACTCATCACCGCCTATTCACTGATCCCTTACTTCTCAGAGACCGGCTCGGCCGTCATTTCCTCCCTCGGGTATGCCGGAGGTGCCCTGGAGGTCACAGAAAGGCTTGGCTATGGCAGGGAAAGCTGTACCTATCACAGGGCCACGATGGGGGCAGCGTTCGAGGGGTTTCTTCCCGTTCCCGACATACTGGTCGGATGTTCCCATCTATGTGATGGCCAGGGTAAGATGATGGAATCGATGGCAGATCATTACGGCAAACCATGGTTTTTACTCGATGTCCCCTACTACCTGAGCGAGGATTCCGTCACATATGTCAGGGATCAACTCGAAGAGATAGAGAAGGCAATCGCCGGGATATGCGGAGGGAGGGTAGGGATCGAAAGGCTCCGGGAGGTGATCGATACCTCAAACAGGACACGCGAGGCGATGATCAGAGTAAACCAGTTGAGGCAGAGCATTCCATGCCCCATGCACGGAAGATGGGCTTTCGGATTCATCTTTCAGGCCCTCCTGGGGATGGGGTCGATGGAGGTGCTTGGAATTTACGAAAACCTTGTTTCAGAGCTCGAGGGCCGGCTCAGAGAAGGCGGTCACGCGGAGCAGGAATACAGGATCCTGTGGCTCCTCGCATACCCCTATTTCAAACACAGCTTTGTTGATTACATGGAGAACGAATTCGGCCTGTATGCGGTGGCTGATGAGATGAGCCATGTGTACTGGGATGAAATGGAGGTCAAAGACCCGCTCAGAAGCCTGGCTAAGAAAACACTCCAGAACCACGGGCTCGGCGAAGTGTCGAGGAGGGTGGAGGTTGCCGTGAAACTCGCCACCAGTTATAGTGTGGATGGTGCGATTCATTATTCACACTTCGGTTGCAGACAGGGCTGCGGTGGTGTGAATGCACTCAGGGAAGGGCTCGAGGAATCGGGTGTGCCGCTGCTTGTTCTCGACGGTGATTGCATAGACGACAGGAACTACTCCGACAGCCAGGTGAGAACGAGGCTCGAGGGCTTCTGCGAAATGCTTGCAGCCAGGAGGCTTGATGCTGTATTCGGGAGTTGATGTAGGATCCCTCTCCACCGAGGTCGTCATAATTGACGATGATGCAAAAATCATATCATCTCTCATCATACTGACCGGCCCATCCAGCAGGAAAGCCGCAATCGGGTGCTGGGAGGAGGCGCTACGGAGAGCAAGTCTAACCGCCCAGGATGTAGCCTGCGTCGTCTCGACAGGGTACGGCAGGAAGCAGGTCCCGTTCTCAGACAAGACGGTGACTGAAATAACCTGTCATGCCAGGGGGGCCAAGTATTTCCACGATGATGCAAGGACAATCATCGATATAGGCGGCCAGGATACGAAGGTGATTCGAATCGATGCGGATGGCAGGGTCGTAAACTTCCTCATGAACGACAAATGCGCGGCGGGAACAGGAAGGTTTTTGGAAGTCATGTCGGAAACCCTCGAAGTCGATCTCGAGGATATGGGGAGGCTGTCGCTAACAGCTAAGAAGGGGCTCTCCATCAGCAGCATGTGTACGGTATTTGCTGAGTCGGAGGTCATATCCCTTATCGCCGAGGGGAAAGCAGTCTGTGAAATACTCTGGGGGCTTCACGACTCGGTCGCTCTTAGGACAATGGGTCTTCTTGACCAGATCGGGAGAGAGCCCGATATATTCATGAGCGGCGGGGTGGCGAAAAACAGCGGAGTGGTCGAGGCTGTAGGACGAAGGCTAGGGGAAAAAATCCATAGGGCCAGCGATCCGCAGATCGTGGGAGCCATGGGGGCAGCTCTCATTGCTAAGGATCTGTGGGAAAGCACTTCTTAGAGAAAACCAAGGGAACAACGCCGGCCGATTAGGGTAAACGTGCAGGAGGACGGTGCATGAAGAATTTCGTCTACACGGAATATGTGAAAAAGCCTGTGCTTCTTCTTCTAGTATCTCTTGTGATGGGTATACTCACCAATCTGGATTTCGTGGGAGCCGCTCTCAGGGGGGAGAAGAAGCTCACAATCGATGAAAAAGTCGAAGAGGTGAGTTCCTCCCTGCCTCAGGTAACTCTGGATGAGGCATTAGATGCCTACATCAAGGGTGAAGTTGTCTTCATAGACGCGCGGGATGAAGGCTCTTTTGAGTTCGGCCACATTCCAGGTGCGATAAACGTCCCCTGGGAGGATGTACAGAACGAGAGTTCCAGGATACTGGAACTGGTCCCCACCGGCATGCCGCTCATCACATACTGCGACGGCTCTGACTGCCAGTCGAGCATTCTGCTGGCAGGGGAGCTTGTAAAGCTTGGCCTTGATGACGTGAAGGTGTTTTTTGGAGGCTGGGTTGAGTGGGAAGAGGCCCAATACCCGATCGAGGAGGGACTCTACGAATGAGAGGAGTCGGAAGGATTCTTATACGGTTTGTTCTGGGAGGCATCCTCATTTACGCAAGCATAGGAAAGATAAGCCACGCAGAGGAATTTGCGACGGCAGTGGCAAACTATCGCCTGCTTCCTTCAAGCCTTATCCTGCTGGGCTCTCTTACAATCCCCTGGCTCGAGCTCATACTCGGCATCCTCCTCGTCACAGGCAGATGGATGAGCACTTCGGCCTTCATGACGGCGATTCTCTTCCTTGTGTTCACCACAGCAGTAGCTCAGGCAATCGTACGAGGAATAGACATCTCCTGCGGCTGTTTCGATCTGTCTGATTCAGATGAGAAGATAAGCTCCCTCACCCTCCTCAGAAACCTCCTTCTGTTCTCAGGCGCCCTCGTCCTCATGAGAGGTCCCACATCGCGGGGGTTCCGCAGCAATCGTTAAATATCGCAATCCCTTCCACCCACGGCCCCTTTGAGCACATCCACGCACTGGTCGTAGGTGATTGTAATCTTGACTCTCAAATGAAGGTCGAGTGCCACCCGCTGTCCCGGTGGAGAAGAAGCGCCTGACACCGATATATCGAAAGACTGGCTGTCCAGCCCCTTAATGAAACCTTCGAGTTTACCTTTCAGGCGGCTGATTCCAGTCGCGATGAGGGCATTCAGGCCGACCCATGGTGTGTCAACACCCACTGCACCCTCGATGGGCAATGCATAATCCTGAAAAAGGAAACTACGACCACCTTGCTCGACCACCGATCCGCTCACAGTTAATAGCGATGCCTCGTTATCCTCTCTCACAGTGACTCTCAACGAGAGAGCCTCCACGTTCACGGTCTTTATGCGGGCGTCTGAAGGAACATCGAGATTGTCCAGGATCTCCGCGGCAGTTATGGTTTTGCTCTCACTGAAATTTCCGCTGATCTCATCGAGCGTAAAGATCTTCGTCTGATTTATGCCGCCGGTGAATTCGAACATCTTCTTCTCGCAGCTGCCGAATAGCAGCAGGCTCGCAAGCACGATCATCACTGTTGTTTTTCTCATTCTCACTACCTCACTGACTCTAAATATGAATACGCATGACTGGTCTCTTACATGCCGAGCCCGAATCCAAAGCCGATTGAACTCTGGGAGGCAATATTGTAGTCTATGTGAAACCGCAGAATCTTCAGATCAACCGCTGCACCCAGGGTGAAGCGCGCCGAGTTGTCTCCATCAAGCTCGAAGCTGACGCTCGTTGTGTCAGTATCGGCTTCGATGTCGTAAGCGATGTCAAGACTTGACGATTCGAATCCGGGACCGCCGTAAAGCGTCAGGATACCGGCGTCGTAGCTCCCTATGATGCCGAAGTACTTCGCGCTGGCATCGACTATATCTCCGACATCGAAGCTCTGTGTGAAGAAGGCCACAGCAAGGTCTACGGGGTACTCCTTCTCGATCCACTGGCTGACACTGTGCCGCAATCCGAACCCAAAGAGCTTCACCTTGCCGATATTGTCATCGACCTTGAAGTTTATGTAGCGAAACACAGCTTGAGTACCCATTATTGACCCGATGGTGACCTGAGGAACCAGGAAAGGAAGATTGTTCACGTCAAAGCCCCCGGGGAAGTAAAAGACCGTACCGCCTGTGCCTTCCACCGAGGTCCCCTCACTGTCACCGAAGACCGTGGGTGCCTCTACCGTCGTGTCGGGATAGAATGGTGCCTCTGTTTGCGCCATGAATACTTTCCGGTCGTCTCCGATGGGGGCCAGCATGAACTCCAGGCTGAACCTTATATTGAATTCGTCCTTGCTGATGCCGGCACCGTGAAAAAGTCCGCTGTTGATGTTGGCGCCGAACGCATCACCGAGAGGCTGCATGTAGCCCTGTCCATTCACGGAGGTGTACTTGGACACCATGTCCTCGAGGTCCTGGGCCTGCAAAGGAGACAGCGCTATGCAGAACCCGAACAAAGTGAAAACTACGGCAACTGTCTTCACAAGGGCCTCCTTTCGAGAAGGTGTGGGTTTATCCCTCGATCAGTTTATTTGACTCCTGTTTCTGCGAGGCGACATGCGTCTCACGCTCAATTTATCGTCCCAATCATACACCGGCTCAGAAGAAATGTCAACGGCAAGATATCATATCTAACAGCACCATTCCCTCCAGACTCTTATATCGAAAGGCCTGTCAGGAAGGGCAGCTGAATATCTACCGCCGGAAACTCCGATTGTTGGGATTAACCATGTGATTCCGTATTCTAAGTGGTCGCGTTCGCAATTACGGTAACATATTATCACTCTGGGAAGCGACC
>JBHIFB010000117.1:0-10026 GCA_046760905.1 Candidatus Glassiibacteriota bacterium
CGGGTCACCCTCACCGAATGCGGAGAGTATAAGGGGGGCGAGTGATGCGATAGTGACGGCGTCAAGCCCATCCTTCGATGCGAGTCTTCTGAGAGAATCCAGATCATAAACCCCCAGAGCATCAAGCACCGTTTCTGTAAACCGTGTCGCTGGCCCTCTTCCGTCCAGCTGCCTTGCCACGCACCTCAAACCCTCGAGACCCACCTGGTAAGCACTTCCCTCGTCCCCGAGAAGCGGTCCGAGCCCATCGGCATAAAGCGAGTTTCCCTTTAGATCGATTCCGTAGGTGACAGAGCCCGTGCCTGAAAGAGAAATTACCCCGAAGCCCTCTGGGATTGCGGCGGCGAAAGCGATACGGGCATCGGTCTCGACTGTCAAGCGGGATGTCTCGAGGCTCTCGCGTAATCCGCAAAGTAGCGTTTCCCTGACCTCTTCATCTCTCGTTCCGGCCACACCGAAGCAGGCCATGTGGAGTTTGTCAGGTTCAATGTCGCATTCCCCGGCAGCCCGTTTTACCGCATTTGTGATTTCACGCACCGCACTCTCCACGCCTACTCTGAGCGGGTTCGAGGGACCGGATTCGGCCATTCCCCTGATTATGCAGTCGGTGCCGGCGATGACACACCTGGTCTGGGTTGCCCCGCCGTCGATTCCCGCATGAAGTTGAGTCTTCCTTTCAGTCTCATTCACCGCGTCTTATCCTTCTTACGTAATGCGGAGTGTGACCGACGGCCTTTCTCACACTTCCACCCGATCTTTCGAGGATATGGGTCGCCTCTTTCCTTCCCACCCCCAGCCGCACCATAACGATCGCCGCTTTCGTGTCCCATCCGGCTTTAGAGAGGTATCGCCTTGCTGTTTTTCTTTCAAGACCTGTTGCCATGCTCACGATCCTCACCGCCCTGTCCCTCAGTTTATCAGACCAGGGCTTGAGGTCCACCATGAGATTCCCGTATGCCTTTCCCAGGAGTATCATGCTCCCGGTGGAGAGCATGTTTAGCACCATCTTCGTGGCTGTGCCGGCCTTCAGCCTGGTCGACCCGGTTAGAACCTCCGGCCCCACCACCGGGGTGATCAGCACATCCACAGCCACCTCTTCGAGTGCGAAGGATTTCGAAGGAATGCATGTTACAAGAACCGTCACGGCCCCCTTCGTACCCGCCCGTTGCAAGGCGCCTCTGACAAAGGGCGTTATGCTTGAAGCACTCACACCAACAACGACATCGCCTTTCCTCACCCTCCTCCCGATGGCCCTCTCTCCCGCAGCCGCATCATCTTCTGCACCTTCCACCGAACGCCAAACCGCCTGTGCGCCCCCTGCTATGATGCCTCTTATGAGGCTCGGGTCTGTACCGAAAGTAGGGGGACATTCGGCAGCATCCAGGACCCCGAGCCTTCCACTGGTTCCGGATCCCACATAGTACACCCTTCCGCCGCTCTGAATCGTCCCGGTGATGAGCCTGATCGCTTCAGCAATGTTCTTCCTCTCACTTTTAACAGCTTCGATGACATGCAAATCCTCGCTGTTCATGAGATCCACCACTTCGAGAGCGGACATGGTATCAAGCTCAAGACTCCTCGGATTGATCATCTCGGTGGTGAGTGCTTCCCACCGGGAACTCTTCTTAGATCCGCCGCTCATCATGATTTTTTCAAGCGAATTTGCACAATCACAGGAACTGTGTTTGCCTGAACGAAGCAGGATTTAAAATAAAATATATGCGATCGACCATATGAAGCCATTCTAAAACAGGCCACGCAACAAGTCAAGGGCGAAGGAAATTACTGTTTTAGGGTAACCGGGTGATGTTGTGAGATACTTCGGGTTTCTCATGGTATAAGAGAAGGAGTACTGGTTGAGGGGTTTCTACCGGGAGCCGCCCGGGCCTCTCCATAAGTGACAGCTTTAGTATTATCTTAAAATATAGCCCAGCGCGCGAAGGCGCCTCTCCTCTGTTTCGTTGAGCTCCTTCGGCAATCGTGTGCGCTTCTCGAACGTGATTTTATCCAGATTGCTTATATATTCGTCGAGCTCGGATTCTACCATCCGCATCTTTGTCTCATCGTAAACCGGGTGCAGCTCGCGCGGATCATTCACGAGATCGAACAATACCTCCGTCCCGCGAGAAGATCGAATGAGCTTATAATCTTGAATCCGCCTCGAATATAGAGATACGAGGTCTTCGTCATATCTTTCGGGCCACCGACTCGCAAAAGATGGGAGCCTCTTCACTTCCGACATAACCGGATGCGTCACTTCCCTGAGAGGCTGCCCTACGACACCAGGGGGAGCCGGGATATCCGATTGATCGAGTATTTCAGCGAACACATCGATATCTTGAACCATATCTTGAATGACTGATCCCCCGTTCTCATTCATAGGATATTTAATAAGGAGCGGGACATGCAGTAACTCCTGATAAAGGTCATGTTCATGCTGAAAATCATAGTGTTCGCCCAGGAGTTCCCCATGATCAGAAGTTAAGATGATCATGGTTTCATCATACAGACCGATAGCTTTTAAAGATTCGAAAAAACAGGAAATTTCATTGTCGAGATAGGTCATTTCGCTATCATACCAGGCGCGAATTTTATCGACTTCGCCGGGTGCCGTGATGGGTTGCCCAGTTAATTCAGCACGCTTTGGCCAATGAGGTGCGGGTGGTTCAGTGAACAGCCTTGAATAGGGCGCGGGCAGATACTCGGAAAAGTGAGTGTCCATAAGATTGATGAATAAAAACCATGGCGGATTATCTTTTACCTTCTTGAGCCAATCAAGGGCTACTTGATTTATTCTGTATGCAGAATTCTGATGGGAAATTCCGCACAATATTCTCAAATTATGTAAGGATTCGTTGCCCATGAAAAACCGTGATACTATTGGTAGCATGAGAACATGCTCTCGTGTCAAACCACACCAGAAATAACTGAACCCCTGATTTAACCCTGTCCATGGTGCTACGAAACCGTAATTGGCCACAACCGCACCTGTAAGGAATCCTTTGCCGGACAACAACTCGGCCAACGTTGTATAGCTGCTATCCAGCGGCAAGGCACTGATTCTGGTTGAAGGGCCGTGCGTGGCACCATGTAGATAACAGGGGAGTCCAGTGAATAAAGAAGCATGTGACGGCAGCGTCCAAGAGGACGAACTGATCGCATTTTTAAAAATTACAGCATCTTTTGCAAACTCTTCAAGATGTGGTGTCGTCCTTCTTCCATAACCGTATATTGACATGCTCGCGGCTCTTGCCGTGTCCATGACGATGAGGATGATATTGTGCCGTTTTTTGGTCAACGAGCGGGTGCCCGTGACACGATCAACTTCTGATTGCCTGAATGTGAAGGTATCACTCATTGGCTTTAACACATACACTTCAAGAAGAATCAGAAATGCAATGAACACAATCGCCGTCAAGGCTTTGGAAAAACCATGAAAACGCATCCATTTTTTAGCAAGAACCAGGAATGGGAACGGGAGGAGAAAGCTGAAACACAATGCGAGTGAGAGTTTGATCATCCAACGGGAATTCAGTTCTGAAATCACGATAAAGAAACCTGAGATGTTGAAGAAGCCGAAAAGGAAGATCACGATGAGGCAGTGACGGATAATGAATTGATCATCTTTCCCTCTCCACATCGAACATAAATAATAAAAGAGGAAGAAAAAGACGATAAGATTCAATATATCAATGCTAATATTGAAAAGTGAAAGGCCGGGCCGCACAAGCAACATGAGAACATACAGGGGCAACAGCAGTATGGGAAGACGAAGCAGAAAATAATTTTTCCAATGATTGTATAATACTGCAAACAGCATGAATACCATCATACGCATTAAACAATGGAACTTCGAAAACACACAATGCGGGAGGATCTGATCGATCTCAAGGGTCGTATACAGGAATGACGCTGCCAGAGATGACAACACCACTGCGAAGATGGAATTCTTGAAGGCCGTTCTCGGTGACCGCCCGACCCTGAAAGAGATGACCTCATCCATCCATGTCACAGTCGCAAGCAACAGATAAAATAGTGCCCACATTCCCACCCAGACACCGATCGATAAGACATATGATTGCCAGTACTTCTCCGAGAACGACCAGCAGAACAAGCATTCGATGATTGCAAAAGTAAGAAATGCAACGAGACCAATAACGGTTACGGAAATAGAACTCTTGTTCGGTTCACTGGCTCCGCCAGCCCAGCAACGATTTCGATATCGCATCGGAAATCGACACATATCCTCTCGACTCCTGACAAAACAACGGATTTCTCCGATGATCACATGTTGCAATATCCGGGCCTCGCCGTCATTAAATTAACACTGTGAATCCAGGAAATGAATACTCGGTTCATGAGGCCCACACAAATAACAATGCATTCAAGGGGATCGGCAGTCAAATCTGAGATCCAGAGCCCTAGATCCTGCAGCTAGTTCGCTCCTTCGGACCCGGGGCATTGCCTATAATCACGTTGAACGAGGAAGTCGTCTCCATTGGGAAGCCAACGGTTGAAGAGGTGGTTTCAGCAATCAGGGAGAAGATGGCGAAGACATAAAAGATGTTTTACATCCCACCGGCTACTCATATCTAAGCGCATCGACGGGGTTGGCGCGGGCTGCTTTGTAGGCCTGGAAAATTACCGTCAACAGCGCAATGGTCACGGAGAGAACCCCTGCCAGCAAGAACACTCCCCATCCGAGCTCGGTATGGTAGGCGAAGTTATCAAGCCAGCGGCTCATTGCGAGGTAGGCGATTGGCCAGGCGATGAGGTTGGCGATAGCAACCAGTATGAGAAACTCCTTCGAAAGGAGGCGGACGACACCACCGACTGAAGCACCGAGTGCCTTGCGGATACCGACCTCCTTTGTCCTTTGCTCTGCTGAATATGCGGACATACCGAACAGTCCCAGGCAACCAATTAAGACAGCGAGCATGCTGAAGTAAAGCCCGAGTTTTCCCAGCTTCATTTCCGCCCAGTACTTGTTCCCGATGGCGTCATCCAGGAAGAAATAATCTAGCGGCCGGCTTGGGACTAGTTCATCCCATTTCTGGCTTAGAAGCTCTATTGTCTCAGAGACATCCAAAGGAGCTAGCCTTACCGCGAGCATACGATAATCCTCGGGGAATATCACGACGGGGCTGTACTCGAAGATGAGAGGTTCGATAGGACTGTGCAGCGAGGATAGGTGGAAATCGCCTACGACTCCTATCACCCTTCTCGTTCTACTCATCCTCAATGTGTCCGCCTCATCTTTCATGGTGATGGTTTTACCGATGGGATCGTCCCATCCGAATGCCCTGACAGCGGTCTCGTTGATTATCACAGACTCGGTGGTGTCACTAGCAATCTCGCGGGAAAAATTCCTCCCGGCGACAAGCTCCATTCCCATTGTGGCAAGGTAATCGGGATCGATGCTTATTATCCTTATCAACTGCGATTTATCCTCACCCCAACCTTCCGGGATGACGCCTATCTTAACCGACCCGAATCCCGGCACCCTGTCGGTAACGGTGGCATTCACGACGCCGGGGACCGTTTTCAGTCCCTCCTTGAGGGATATGAACGACTCGAAATCGGGAGCCCTGACGAATGGCAGAACGAGAACATCCCTTTTATCGTAACCTAGCTTCTTGTTCTTCATGAAAGCGAGCTGTTCGTATATGGTGATGGTGCCGATTATGAGCGAAACCGAAATCACGAACTGCAGTATGACGAGAACACGCCTAAAACTTGAATGCGAGGCACCGGCTGCAAGCGTGCCTCTCAATACACGGACCGGCTTGAAGGACGAAAGGAAAAAAGCGGGATAGCCCCCTGCAAGGTGCCCGACTACTACTGCAAAGCCCAGACAGCCGGGGATGAACCATAGTGTCCTGAAATAATTCGTCGCAAGGGGACGACCCGAGCATGTGTTGAAGAGGGGCAAAGCCGCCTCGAGGAAAACAAAGGAGAGAATGATGGCAAACAGGCAGTGTAGAGTGGATTCACCGATGAATTGCCTGATCAGCCTCCCCCTATCGGCTCCGAATGTCTTTCTCATCCCGACTTCCCGGGCACGAGTCGCCGAGCGGGCGGTTGAGAGGTTTATGAAGTTGAAACAGGCCATAAGAAGTATGAACAGGGCGATAGCGGAGAAGAGGTATACATACGTTATGTTCCCGGTTGAGGCGATTTCAAGATCCGTATTCGAGTGGAGATGGATGTCTGTTAGGCGCTGAAGGAAGAACTCGATTTCAGCGCCTGCCAGTTCAGAGTAAGGACTCAGATAGGTATCGATGAGGGCGGGGAATTTTTCCTCGACAATAGAAGGTTCCGTCCCCTCGGCGAGAAGCAGGTAGGTGTAAAAGTGAAACGGTAGCCACTCCTCCATGATCTCGGGGTGCTCCACATAGTGAGTCTCCATAGAGCATACAATAGTGAAGCTAAGATGAGAGTTAATGGGAACGTCTTTCATGACACCGGTGACAGTATAGTCGGAGGTATCATCAAACCTCATAACCTTGCCGAGAGGATCCTCATCCCCGAAGAACTTCTCCGCTACCGTCTCGGTTATCACAACGGTATAGGGTTCTTCCAGGGCGGTCCCGGGATTCCCGCGTATCAATGGAAATGTAAATACGTTAAAGATAGAATTGTCAGCATATATTATACCGTTTTGATAGAACCCCTTGTCCCTATATTTGACCAACATCCTTTGCGGGTAGTCTATACGGACGGCGTCCAGAACTTCGGGAAAATCCTCCTTCAAGACGAGAGCCGCGGGAGTACTGCTTACCGGCCCACGCAGAGAGTAATCCATATTCGCATCCAAGCACAGACGATAAATTCGATCTGCGTTCTTATGGTAGCGGTCGAAGCTCAGCTCGTCGATGACCCACAGAAGGATCAGGATGCAGCATGCCATCCCAATTGCAAGCCCGAGGATGTTGACGAAAGCATATACCCTGTGCCTCTCGATGTTCCGGAGGGCGATGGTGATGTAGTTTTTGATCATGACAGAATTGTGGAAGCTGTGGCACCCTGTGCCCTTATCCTAGACATGAAATGCTTCTCTTATGTTTTCAGTCACAATATGTCCGTCGAAAAGATGAACGACCCGGTGACCGTATTCTGCATACGCCGGCGAATGGGTCACGATGACAAGAGTCGTTCCCTCCTCATGCAATCCGGCTAAAATCCTCATGACCTCATTGCCATGTGTTGAATCGAGGTTTCCTGTTGGCTCGTCGGCGAGAATCAGCCTCGGCTTTGCCACTATAGCTCGTGCTACGGCGACTCGCTGCTGCTGTCCGCCGGATAATTGTTGCGGAAAGTGATTCTGACGGTGAGTGAGCTGCATCTGGTCGAGCACCTCCTGCACTCTCTGAACCCGTTTTTGAGATGGCATACCGAGATACAGCAGTGGTAACTCGATATTCTCATACACGGTCAGTTCATCGATCAGGTTAAAACTCTGAAACACATAGCCGATGTTGGCTTTTCTCAGGTGTGCACGCTGCTTTTCGGAATACTTGGATACTTCCTGATCCAGGAAGTGATATTCTCCCTTAGTGGGAGTATCGAGCATGTCGAGAATGTTCAGGAGGGTCGTCTTTCCGCAACCCGAAGGACCCATGATGGCAACAAACTCCCCTTCTCTGACCTGAAAGTTAACATTATCCAGGGCTGTCGTTTCCACCTCCTCGGTTATGTATACCTTTTTCAGGTTCGTCGTTTTGATCATTTCACATCTCCCGAAATCGATAAATCATTCGAAAACTGACTTGTCGCTGTTACCGTAATGCTCACCCGTGGATAGCCCCTCGAGCTCCATGTCCACCTCGAACTTGCCGCTTTTCACCTCGGGATATATCTTTCTTACGATAAGTTTATATGGATTACCCGCAAAGTCAAAGGATCCTTCTAGGTTCCAGCATATTGTGATGGTTCATCCCTATTTCTCCCTCATGATCGGTTGCTAGATCGATTACGATTTACAGTGCTCCTCATGCACAAATGGCCGTATACATATATTCCAGTTTCTGCCGTACTAATCTCCTTGCCTTGAAAAGAAGCGACTTTGCGGTTCCAAGAGGTATGTCGAGGATATCAGAGATCTCGGAGTAACTTTTCCCCTCGATGTGACGAAGAATGATTGCGGACCTGTGTTGGGGTTTGAGTTCGGATATAGCGATCTCAAGAGCCTCACCGATCTCCATTCCCTCCAGCTCACGGTCAGGGGTCAGTCCCTTAGAGGGCAACTGGAAGGTAACCTCGCCCCCTGCGACTTCGAATGGTGCATCGATGGAGACCGCATTGGCGTTTCCATTCTTCTTCAGATAATCGATCGACAAATTCTGGGCTATCCTATATAGCCAGGTCGAGAACTTCCTGCTGGTATCAAACGTTTCGAGGTGCCGGAACAGCCTCACAAAGACATCCTGAGTGATATCCCTTGCATCCTCCGGCTCCCGTATGATCCTCAAAACGAAGCTGTAAATCTTCGCCCTGTACCTGTCAACGAGCTCCCTGAAAGCCGATTCTTCTCCCTCAATACAAAGTGAGATCAGGTCCCGATCACTTCTGGAGGCTTGTGGACCGGGAAGCACACTGACCCAGGAGTCCTCCTGGCCGGTTGCCGATATGGTTTTGATTTCTGGACTCATCGCTGCTCCTAGAATGCCCTGCCTATGAAGTTCATGCATACTGCGAGAGCTGCAATATAGAGAATGACGATGGCAGAGGTTTCTCCCAGAATGATCCATAGGTCCTGGTTTCTTTCAGCCGTTTTGCCGGTTTTCGCGGTTTTCATTGCGTGCCTCCTTCCGCTGGGACCTGTTTCTGCCAGACTTTGAAATCAACAACCGTGCCAGTATCGTTTCTTTTTGTTTTTCAAGGAGTTATGTGAAAAAAGGCCTCGCTGAGGCTTCAAGAAGTGTCCGCACAGGAACGATAGCTGTTCGCCAGCGGACACTAAAGATGCTGTTGACGCCGGATGATCAGCGTGGTAACTTAATGGTGGCAGCTTCCATTGATCGGGCTTGGATGTTCAATTCGTTTAGAACACGCTAGGAAAATCACGAAATATTAACTGATGAACACAAAATCGGGTAGAATACTTATCGTCGACGATGACGAAGACGTCCTCCAGGCGGCGAGGCTTTTTCTCAAGCAGCATTTTGCAGTTGTACACACGGAGAAAGACCCCCAGAAGCTCCCCTCTCTCCTGAAGAAGGAGAGCTACGATGTCATACTGCTGGACATGAATTTCACCAGGGATCTCACCAGCGGGATAGAAGGTTTTCACTGGCTGGACAAGATCCTCGAGATCGATCCCGCCGCCGTTGTCGTCTTGATAACCGCTTACGGGGATGTGGAAATGGCCGTTCGCGCCATCAAAGAGGGTGCGACTGATTTCGTGCTGAAACCATGGCAGAATGAGAAACTGCTTGCAACTATATCGGCAGCCACAAACCTCAGGCGATCCCGCATTGAGGCAGACAGCCTCCGCCTCAGGCAGAGGCAACTCAGTGCCGATCTGGACCAGCCCTTCCACGATTTCATCGGCACCAGTCAGGCGATTCAGAACGTGTTCAGTACCATCGAAAAGGTCTCAAGGACTGATGCGAATGTGCTGATACTCGGAGAAAACGGCACCGGGAAGGAGCTGGTTGCCAGGGAGCTCCACAGGCGATCGCCCCGGGCCGATGAGGTGTTCATCAGTGTCGATATGGGAGCGTTGCATGAGACGCTCTTCGCAAGCGAACTTTTCGGCCATGTGAAGGGCGCTTTCACGGACGCAAAGGAAGATCGTGCCGGCAGATTCGAGATAGCTTCCGGCGGCACACTCTTTTTGGATGAAATCGGTAACCTCCCCCCGCCCTTCCAGGCCAAGCTCCTCAGTGCTCTCGAGAACAGGGAGATCTTCCGCCTTGGATCGAACAAGCCGATCCCAATAGATATTCGGCTCATCAGCGCGACAAACAGGCCGATACACGAGATGGCCGCGAGGAAGCAGTTCCGGCAGGATTTGCTTTACAG
>JBHIFB010000118.1:0-9870 GCA_046760905.1 Candidatus Glassiibacteriota bacterium
CTTATCTGCCGTTTTTGAATTAAAGGGGGTTGTTCGAAGGCATGGCTCTTTCGAACAACCCCCTTCTATAATAGCCAGGGAAGGCCGTCTCTTTGGATAGGAAACCTCAAACACATGACCTTACAATACTGGCTTAGAAATAGGGAAAATCATATCCGATCATTTTTAATTGACAGAAACGCTTCTTTAATGTTATGATTGATTCCGGACTCTAAAGGGGAGGAATCATGCATATACGAATAAGTTGTTTCTGGCGTAATCGATCAGCGATTCTGATTGTCCCGGTCTTCGTTTTGATTTCCATTGTGCCCGCCGCCCTTCACTCTCAGACCACTGGAAAAATAGAAGGAAGGGTGCTGGATTCACAGACGGCCCAACCCCTCCAGGGAACACAGGTCACGATAGAGGGAACCCTGCTCGGCAATATCACCGACGATGAGGGATACTACTTCATTCTCAACGTCCCCGTCGGGCTGCAATCGGTAAAAGCCCAGATGATAGGATACAGGTCGGTGACGGTTAAGGACGTGAGGGTACTTCCCGGACAGACGCACACAGTAGACTTCGAGCTGAACGCAACCGTGATCGAGCTTCCTGGCCAGGAGGTCGTGGGTGAGAGGGACCCGCTCATGGTGAGGGACAACACGGTGTCCAAGGAGAGGTTCACAGGAGAGAGACAGCTTCAGATTCCCGTTGATGACATAAACCAGGTCGTTAGGCTGCAGGCCGGGGTTACAAACAGTATCAATATCAGGGGGGGCCGCTCGACCGAGACAGCCACGTATGTGGACGGGATAAACATAAAGAGCTATCATCAGGATTCGGCCAATCTCAATGTCGGTGAGAATGCCGTAGAGGCTGTGGATGTTATCACCGGCGGTTATTCCTCGGATTTCGGTGATGCCCAGTCGGGCATAATAAATATAGTGACGAAGGAAGGGGGATCATATTATACAGGACAGTTCAGGGTCGAGACCGATGCATTCATGCCCAAGGGATCGAATTACGGTTTCAACAGGGCGCAGGCCTCGATCGGAGGCCCCGTACCGGCACTTGCTGACAACCTGACTTTCTTCTTCTCTGCCGAGGCCACGGGAAAAGGGGATAAGGGCCCGAAGGCGGCAGGTTTTCTTGGCAGAACCGAGGATCTGTTCGAAATCGCAGGCTTTTTTAACAAAAACCAGGAAGCACAGGATTTTCTGGGAGAGCAACTCGATCTAATAGCACTGCTAAATGAGGCAAAGGTGAAAAACCCCAACCTTCCGATCCTCCACCTCGAGGATTATAGGTCTGATAAGGGTGAGTACCCCGGAAGAAAGGTCAATAACGACGGCGACCAGCTGCGAGTGCAGAGCAAGATCGCCTGGCAGCCGTTGAGGAACGCGAAGCTTACAGGCACGCTCCTGCTCGACAGGGATCAGGGGGTGAGTTACAACAGAGCCAGGATTTTCTTCACTGACTTCAGAAACGCTGTGAACAGAGACGTGAACATGATGGGGATTGTAGGGTATACTCACACCCTGAGCCAGTCAGCCGAGAGATCCACGAACCTACAATTCAGGACCAGCTTTCAGAGGACGGCGCTTCACTCCGGAAGCGTCTTCGACTTCTCGAGACCTGACGAAAGAGGAGGTTACAAGGACCTGGGTTTCAATGACCTGACCAGTGTGCTGAATTTCAGGATAGGAAACATACCGATATTCCTGGATGACTTGAGAGGTTCTGACATCACGAGCCTGGAATTTGTGCAGAACAATTACCAGTTCGAGATCGATGAATCGACGAATCGGGGTGGAATGAATCCTTTTGGATTGCCGGCGGGTGGCTTCTACGACGAAAACACCGGTTGGGCGTCAAGTATCTCGAACCTGTGGGAAGACAGGTGGAATTTCCGGATCGACCTGGACAGCCAGATCGACAGAATACACAGGGTGAAAGGAGGCGCCGACCTCAAGTTCTGGGAAATCGATCGTTACAACAACAGTCTCAGACGGACCACTTTTCTGAGCTACTACACTGCTAATCCACAGATGCAGTCTTTCTACATCGAGGACAGGATGGATTTCAGGGACCTCGTGATAGACCTCGGTTTCAGGGTTGATTCCTTCAGAGCCGGTGTTAGGGCACCCAGAATCATAGGGGATCAGAATTCCGCCCCCTCCGGTGACGCGGAGAATCCAAACAGCAGGGAGGGCGGCGGTGTGGAGGTCCCGAGAACCACGGAGATCAGCCCCAGACTCGGTGTCGCCCATCCTGTCACTGAAAAGACTCAGATCAGGCTGAGTTACGGCTCCAAGTTCCAGGTTCCGAGATTCCAGTACCTGTACACGGCCATCAATACCGATGTGGCTCAGCTGACGAACCTCAATCAATTTTTTGGCAACCCTTACCTCGGCTTCAGGAAGACGACGAGTTTCGAAATAGGAATGACAACACTCCTCTCAGACAACTGGGTTCTCGATCTCGTTGGATACAACAGGGATATTGACGGCAATGTCGCAGCTAGGTATCTCCAGCAGAACCCTGAGATGCCCTTTCTCCGGACATACACGAATGTCGACAACGGCAACGTGAAAGGCCTGGATCTTACCTTGAGAAAGAGGTTCAAAACTTACTACTCGATGGACATCGTCTACACCCTGCTTTTCGCGAGAACCACCGGGACGGATCCGGAGAATTTCGTGAGAAACGAAGGTTTCTTCCTGGGAGGTGATTATCCTCCCCTGCCTCCTGTCGAAACATCCCCCAACGATTTCGATCAGACCCATACATTCAATTACCAGTTCAGCGTGAAGCTTCCGTCTGATTTCATGGAGCATAAACGACTCGGGAGGATACTGAGAAACACAGGCTTCTATCTGGTCATGCATGCCAACAGCGGGAAACCATACACCAGGCAGGACATGAACTTCGAGTTCATCGAACACTCCAACATGAGCAGGAGAGGCTGGGATTTCTGGGCGGACCTGCGGATCAACAAGGATATAACATGGAAAGGCCTGGAATATTCAGTATACGCCGATATAAAGAACCTCTTCGACAACGTGAACCTGAGCACCCGGAGAATAAACGTATTCTCGAGTGCCGGGATGACCAACGGCGTCTACCAGACGACTGGAAGTCCCATTTCCGATGGAAACACCGTGGCGGATGCGATCGACGGCATCGGCTTGAGCGATCCGAGCCTTTACACAGGGCCGCGTGCCACCGATATCAACGGGGACGGGGTGGCGGATGAGAACGATCTGCCGGAGATAATCCGAAGGGTAGATTTCAACGGTGATGGACAGGTCACAATAGAAGAGGAACTGGCCATGAGGATACTCGCGGAGGGGGCCAGGGACTGGAATACAGATAATTACGACAGGCCGAGGGAGGTGAGATTGGGCTTTGAAGTGAGGTTTTAGCATGGAAGGAGAAGTGGGAAAGATGGTGGCTGCCACCTCTTTCACTCGAATGTGGCCCAGTGGGGGATCTTCCCCAGGTGAATGTCGAAGACCCGCATGATGATGAGATACATGGCGCTGGTGATGAGGAGAGCACCCAACAGGTTCAGAAATACCCCCGCTCTCGCCATCTCGGATATTTTCACGCGCCCGCTCCCGAAGATGATTGCGTTTGGGGGCGTGGCGACGGGCATCATGAAGGCACACGAAGATGAGATGGTTGCGGGGATCATGAGATAGAGGGGATTGAGCCTGAGCGAGATAGAGATTGTTGCCAGAATGGGGAGGATCATCTGAGCTGTTGCCGTGTTGGAGGTGAATTCCGTCAGGAATGTAATGACAAGACAGACCAAGAGAACGATCAAGAAAGGTTGCAAATCCCCCGCCACCGCAAACTTTTTCCCTATCCAGTAGGAGAGCCCCGAGGAACTCATTCCACCAGCCAGGGCGAAGCCGCCTCCGAAAAGAAGTACGATGCCCCAGGGAAGCTTCAGAGCTGTCTTCCAATCCATCAACATTCCGGTATCTGACCTCCTCGAGGGAACGATAAAGAGCAGCACTGCCATTGCGATGGCCACCGTTCCATCGTCAACGGAGCCTTCGAGCGAGAGAATAGATGACCATCCGGGTATCCTTAAGGATCCGAGCACGATGTCCTGTCTGGAAAGCCATAAGAGTGCAGTGGCAACGAAAACGATGAACACGGCTTTCTCTTCGTAACTGGCAGGCCCGAGCCTTTCATACTCTTCTTTCACGGACGTTCCCTCGATGGTTTCGCTGCCACGCAGCGGATAGATCAGGTAGGTCAGCACAAACCAGGTGAGTATGAGGAAAGTTACGGATATGGGGGTTGCCATTATGAACCATTGAGAGAAGGAGATCTCCGGTGCACCGGGAAAGCTTATGGCGAATATCCTCGAGAAGGCAAGGTTCGGCGGTGTTCCTATGAGTGTTCCAATGCCCCCGATAGAGGCGGCGTAGGCGATGCCCAGCATGAGGCAGAGCGCCAGGTTCCTGTCCCCGGATCCTTTGTCGTCACTGTCGGATTCCTCCATTTTCGAGATGATGGCTATTCCTATGGGGACCATCATCATCGTCGTCGCCGTGTTTGAAATCCACATCGAGAGGAAAGCCGTGGCCGCCATGAAACCGAGCACCAGAGCCTTTCTGCTTCTTCCGAGCCAGAGGATGATCTTGAGAGCGATCCTTCTGTGAAGATTCCAGCGTTCCATCGCTAGGGCGATAATGAAACCGCCGATGAAGAGGAAGATCGTGGAGTTGATATAGAGAGGCGCCGTTTCGAAACCGGGCATGATCTTAAAAAGGGGGAAAAAAACCAGCGGAAGAAGTGCCGTGACACTGAGCGGTATGGCGTCGGTGAGCCACCACACCGCCATGAGCACCGCCACAGACGCCATCCGGTGCACAGTCTCCTTTTGGGGGTCTATCTCAACCGCGGTGAGGGTGATCAGAAAGAGGATCACACCAAGGATTAGCCCTATATTCTGTCCTCTCGTCCTCTTTCGAAATGCTGTCATTCTCCTGCCGATTTTTTGGGGATCCCGGGACCTGCCCTCAGGTGCTCAACATAATATATGGAGACTCAACTGACAAGGGCAATTTCAGAACAAACGAGAAAGCCCGCAGACGAGTATACTTACTGGTCTGCGGGCTTCTTTCAAGTGGATCAAACAGTTTCGATATGGTGAATTTCTATTTGAGCATCACCATCTTCCTGTAACTGTTGAAACTGCCTGCCTCGATCTTGTAGATATAGATGCCCGAGCCGACACGGTTACCTCGATCATCCCTTCCGTTCCATTGTATGACGTGTCTTCCCGGTTCCATCAGCTTGTTATTAACCAGGGTCTTCACCTTCAGGCCGCGCAGAGAGAATATCTCCAGAGTCACCTTCACTCCTCCTTGGGCCTTCTTAGGGATGTCGAAGACTATAGTCGTCATAGGATTGAAGGGATTCGGATAGTTCTGCGATAGAGCGAAGACCTTCGGCAGATCTCCTCCTCTCTCATCGGGATTATCAATACCGCTCGGAATCTTTGTGTAGAATGTCCATGTCTCAGTGTCTCTTGTGAGCCCTTTCGAGTCTTTGGCCGTCACGGACCAGGTGTATGTTGAGTTGTCATCGAGTGGTGGTGTTGTGAACGTAGTGTCGACAAGATCTTCCACTGTAATCGAATCCCCTCCAGCCTTACGGTAGGTGAGATCGTACGTGATTAGCGTGTCGAGTGGATCAGGATCGGTAGCTGCGTGCCAAATGAGCACGGCTTCGAGAGGCTCGACCTTGAGAGTATCGCCGTCAGCCGGTGAGATGAGATCGAACGGGTCCGGCGCGTCCGGGATACTGACGAAGAAGCTCCAGTCCGTATTGATGCTCCAGGTTGTGTCGAGCCCAGTGTTGTCGAATGAACTCACTTTCCAGAAGATCTGTACATCGTCGGGAAGTATGCCAGGACTCTTTGGGCTTCCTCCCGTTCTCGCGGCATCGGTTTTCTTGTCGATCACCTTCTTAGGACCCTTCTTGGCGAGCTCTCCCGGCATCGGTTGCGGTCTCAGTGAAGCCCGGCTGCCCATCCTGTACAGGTCCAGGAGGCTGGCTGCAGGAACCTGGTACTCACTCACCGTAAGGCTGTCTATGACAACGGTTGAGTCGGGATTGAATACTGGACTGAGGCCGAAGTAAAGTGCGTAATAGATGGTATCAAGAGGGTTAAAATCCAGCGCATCCATCCAGTCCAGTAGCGGATCGGACACCTCCACAGTATCACCGTCGAAAGGTGAGAGGAGGAAGAAGGGAGAAGGCGGTATCTGGGCAGTTGGACCTGAAGCGCTGAACTCCTCGATGTTGTTATTCTGCTGCCCATGGATCATCAGGCCACAGTACCAGTCGCCGTTTGTGCCATATGTCTTATCCGGATCCGAGACCCTGTTGTCGAATTCTCCATTGAGGTAGAAATCAAAGTGATTGCCGCTTTCATCCTGGCTTATTATGACCTTCATTTCGTCTCCGCCCATAGGGTCCGGGAGGTTTGCGGGCACAGAGCTGATTTGAATCAACGGTACACCGTCGAGCACGTTCCAGAGTGAGATCTGATCAAGTATATCATGACGGAATAGGAGATAGCCATTCGTATCAGGGTCTGCCGCATCCATCATTAGGACGAACCCGGCCTTTCGCGTGCCTTCGGGATCGACGGATTCAGACCATACGTATGACACTTCCTCCAGGTTCGGTGATGGGTTGAAAATGGCGGTGAAATCCCATCTGTCTTCTCCAGAGAGGTTGACCAGCTCGCCATCAGCTATGCCCAGCTCCGGATCTGCCGTCCACCACGGTCCCAACACGGTCCTTTCGAAATCGTCGAGTGCAATCGTGGTAGGACCTGATGTGGTCGTCGTATCGACGACATTGGATATGCGGGACCAGTTGTTGGCCTCATCTTTTGTCCTCATCGCGAAATAATAGTGGACATCGAATGCGAGGTTCGGCACGATGAATTCCTGGTAAGTATCGTATGGAAGCGGATCGGGTTCACCCAGTGCCTGTGTTGCCTGGAGGAAATTGGAAGGGGTGATGGGCTCCTCGGAATACCTCACGTCGTATTGGGTCGCTATTCCCAGCGTATCAGAATCACCGGGCGCATGCCAGCCGAGTTTCACTCGATTCCGGTTCACATCAACTATCTGAAGATCTGTGATTGCAGCTGGAGGAGTGAGGTCGAGAGTCCTGGCAGATACGACATTGCTCAGTTCTGAGAAGTTCGCACTGGGGAAACCATCGCTTACCTTCATCGCAAAATAGTATAGAGTATCTGGTTGGAGAGATGTGAGCAAGAGACTGTCCGCAGATCCAGAGGGTGCCGGGGCTGGTTCTCCCGGTATCCGGACGGCCATGTCCCAGTTTATCTCGCTTATCGGCTCGAATAAGTACCTCAGCTCATAAGATTTCGCTCTGCCTGTCGTGCTGTCATCACCGGTGGCGGTCCATGTGAAAGCGATAGAGGTATCTGACCTGACGCTGGCAGCCAGGTCCGTTATCGCCGCGGGAGCGACAGAGTCATCATCGAACTTGACGAATATGAACTCTTCGACGTTGTTGTTGAATCCGCCTCCCATCAGAAGGCCGCTATAGAGCACCGGTTCGTTGCCGAACAGTTTGTCCGGGTCGGTGAGAGTCGCATCATACTCATGGTTGTAAAATACATCGAAATGGTGTCCAGATTCATCGCTTCTAATCCTGATCTGGAAGGTATCGCCGGCGCCAGGATAAAAGCGATCTGTACTTCCGTTGGTCACCAAGTTTGTCATCACTCCATTCTCGATCGTCCTGAGAGCATAGACATTCGTCGACTCGTTCTTGAAGAGGCAGTAACCGTTAGCCAGTGTGTCTGGGCCTGAGAGCATCAACGCCAATCCGGCATCATCTATTCCTTCGGCAACAGCACTGTCCCCCCACACAAGGGCTATACCCAGCGGGTCGGTGTGGGGCAGGTATACGCCAAGATCGTCGAACCAGCTTATCGTGTCTGTGTTGTCGACCTCTCCCGATTTGATGACGAGGAGTGAGTCTGCCATCCAATCAGCGCCAAGAGGACCGTCGGGTCTCTCAAAATCGTCCACGTAAACCGTATCGGTCATCGAGGCACAGACAGCCGGATCGGATGCGACTATTGGCATGAGTAGGATAGGAATCGTAACGTATGTCAGAATCGAGATGATTTTCTTCTTAGGCATGATATCCCCCCGGCTTATGGTGAACATATAAAATAATACTATCCAGACTCTCCTTTATCAAGGACACCTGGCTGTTGTAATTTAGCCCATCTCTGCCTGGCACCGGTTGTCCTTTTGATGTTCGTGGCAGGATTGAATCGTGAATACATCTGAGACCGGGGATATCTGCACCTGTAATTAAATATTTTAGCAACTTCTATGCCGCATTTTGAGTATATTTTGTGGAGTGGGAGAATTATCCTTATGTCTCGATCATGAAGGCTTCGTCCGGCTTGACAGCGAACATAAAATTCAGGTACAATCATTTCGGGGATGGGATCGAGCGCCTGCTCGAAGAGAAGCTACTTTCCCACCCGAAGAAAGACTGTTGCACGAGATCGAAGTGATTGGAGAAAAATGGGTCGCCGCATTTCTTTGATTATCCTGAAGCTTGCCTTGGCAGCTTCTCTAACATCTGTTCAGGGTGGTTACAACCGGATCCCTCCTGAGTCTCCATATCAGATTACAATTTATTCGACAACCGATCTTGACGACACGAACGACCTTTGGGGCCCGTTTGAAATATCAACCCATGTTGTTAGCCCCCATGGAATTGCAGGAGTTTTCCTGTACCATTTGGAGGACGGGGATAGTACCTTTAAAATTGAAGAGATGTCACACGTCCAGGATGACCTGTATGTGACGAGTATCGAAGGGCCGGGGAGGGGAGGAGGTGTAATACAGTATTTCATTCATGCGGTTGATTCATCATTCTCAGTCAAGAGAGATCCTGAAAACGCCCCGCTCGACACATACGAGTCCCAGATTTTCTACATTCCGGATTTCTTCTCACCTGATTCCGTAATGGGCATAGAGAGCCTTTACCCGGGCTCGAGATTCAGTCATCAGTGGGAGGACCTCGATGGGGATGCTGATATTGATCTCTATATTGCCCTCCCGTCCCCTCGGGAGTCTAACATATTCTACAGGAATGAAGATGGAAAAAATTACACAGATATTACAGATATTTCAGGACTCTCTCTACCCGATCTGATGAGTGTGGGGATTGCCTCCGGGGATTACGATAACGATGGATATTGCGATCTGGCCGTAATAGCATCTATTTCTAACCCGATTCTGTTTCACAACGGTTCAGACGGAATTTTTGAAGATGTCTCAGAGGCGGCCGGTTTCACCGAAGGTCTGATAGAGCCGACTGATTTTCTCTGGGTTGATGCCGATGTGGACGGTTACATCGATTTACTCGTGGTCGCTGAGGATGGTGTATTCCTGTATATGAATAACGATGGAGTCTACTTTCAAAATGAAGCAGCGGTGAGGGGTCTTCCTTACAATGATACCAATTGTGTCGGCGTACTCGCCTTCGATGCCGATGCGGATGGTGATAGCGAGATCTTATTACTGGGGCATGAGAGTATGTTCTTCGAAAACGAGGCCGGTCATTTCGTTGACATGACATCTCACTCCGGACTGGGGGGCAGTGAGAGGGGAGGCCTCATCCTGGACGCTGATTCCGATTGCGACATGGATCTGCTTCTCTATGATGAGACTATGAAAGTGTTTCTAAATAATGGATCTGGCAGTTTCACCGATATGAGTTCTGATTATGGTGTCACGATGATGGGAAGCAAACCAGTAGCAGATGACCTGAACAATGATGGATTGCCCGATT
>JBHIFB010000119.1:0-9853 GCA_046760905.1 Candidatus Glassiibacteriota bacterium
AGAATAGCAGGGAAGATGAGTACCGTTGACATTAGACGGGTCCCCGGATTGCACCTATCCCGGCGGTGAACCGCTGCCGGAATGCGGCAATATCAATGTGGGTTCGGTTACCTGCGATGAGTCGATCGTCGATGAGTGGGTGGATGGTTACTCCTATTCAATTAAAGCTCTGTGGCTCCCAAGATCGCATTTGCACCATACTGCAGAATCTGTTTCAAAGTTGAAAGCCGGACAATTTTATATAATATAAACGAAAGGCGTATCTATATGGTGAGAAACTTCTATGGTCTCTCTTTGAATATTTGTAAAGGGAAGGAGTGAGCATCATGCATACGATAGTAAGAAAATATGTGAAGACCGGTTTTTTCTTCCTGTGCTTCGGTCTACTGACTGGGCTGTATATGGTTGTCGGAGAGTATCTGCTGCCATTACCAGTGACTTCTCTTCTGGTGACTGCTCACACTCACATAATTCTCGTAGGTTTTATGATGATGATGATCCTCGGTGTTGCACAATGGATGTTCCCTCGACCACGGGGGGAGAATCCTGCATATAGTCCAGCGGTTGCTGAGTTCGTGTTCTATACCATCACAATTGGAATCTCAATACGAAGTATAGGTGAGATAATCTCTGCTTTTCTTGAATCCCAATTTTTCATATTCTTGATAGTCATCGGCTCTGTGATAGAGGTTATCGCGATTTTCATGTTCTTCATAAACATATGGTCGAGGATACGTCCAGTTGGGAGCCAGATAAGAGAAGCCGCAGGTGAGAAGTTTTAAAATAATGAATGTCAACCGAACGAAAGCGTTTTCCCCGGTCGAATTCAGTCTTTACCCACCACCGGACAATCCTGCCAGCAAGTACAAAGAATATGCCCAGCTACTCCAGGACATATTGCTGTATCCACAGAAGAGTCCGTCTCCCTTGTGAAGAGCATAATGCACTGGACCCTTAGAGGACGATCACCCGGCTGAAGCTTTTTCTGTAAGAGCCCCAGCGAGGATTTTGAAAATTTTGTTTCCTGAATCTCGATTATGACACTTGACAGGCGAAAAGCTTTGGGTTAAAAATAAGAGTGATCCGGAGCTAGACTCAATCCCCCAAGTACGGACTCATCTCCCTGCCACTCGCCCCGGCAGCTTCGAGAGGCAGGGTTTTTGTTACGAGGTGAGGGGCGAGGGTGAACATTTTAAAGGGTAGCAGGATATGTCTGCCGGGAGAGGAAAACAATGCTTTTCTATGTGAACGACAGGCTCGTACCGCAGGAGGAGGCTGTAATATCGGCCACAGACAGAGGGTTCATATACGGTGACGGTATCTTTGAGACGCTACTTCTACGAGGCGGAAAGGTATTCAGGATGATGGACCACCTGAGGCGGCTTGGGGAATCAGCATCTATCATCCGCTTAAAGCTACCGTGGTCGCAGGAGCAACTTGCTGAAAAAATCCGGCTGACTGTGGGTGAGAACCGTGCCAGCGAAGGAATAATCAGGGTGAATGTGTCAAGGGGCGTGGGTAGCTGGCGCCTGACTACAAAGGGGGCAGACGAACCGACACTTATAATAAGTCTATATCCACCTCCCGATTACCCCCCTGAGACATACACGAAAGGATGGCCGGTGATTGTGGCGAAGGGGGCCATGGCAATGGATCCTGTCATCCCGGGGAGGGCGAAGACGACGAACCGGTTGAATCTTATTCTCGCCAAGCGTGAAGCGGAGGATGTGGGTGCGATGGAAGCGCTACTGCTTGGCAGAAGCGGCCATCTCACAGAAGGTACGAGTACGAATCTGTTCTTCTATTCCGGTGGCAAACTCTTCACACCCTCACAGGAGACCGGCATTCTCAGGGGAGTAACGAGAGAGATAGTGATCGATATCGCAAGACGGCTCGATATAGATGTCACCGAGGGATTCTTCAAACCCTCAGAGCTTCACTCCTCAAATGAGGCCTTCCTCACATTCACGACAGCCGGGGTTGTGCCCATCAACAGTGTCGATGGCATTGTCATCGGTGATGGCGGGGTGGGACCGGTGACCAGGAAAATCATGAAGGCTTATGGGGAAGTGGTTGAGAGGGAAACCCGGGAGGTCGCAGACGGAGTAAAGGAATAGGGATCTGTGGGATTGAGGTCGCACCGGATAGATTGTATCAGAGCACTTGCACCGGTTTTCGCCTCTATGCTGATCTGTGCGGGATCATTGCAGGCATATTCACATATGGATGACTATGTAACCGAGGGGGAGGAGCAATCGGTGACCCTGCGGTCAACGGATTCGGATGAGGCAGTCAAGGCGCGTGTATATCAGCACTTCAGTAAGGAGGTAGTGGATAGAGGCAAGGAATACAGGAACACGAAGTATGTGATGTTCTTCATGCGAATTGGTATCTCAATCGTTTTTCTATCAATAATAGTGTGGATCCGTGGTGCGAGGTGGATCGGTTACCTGTCCGATTCACCCTCTTCCGATAAAAGCTGGCTGATCGCAGGAATTGTGGCCGCCATTCTCACGGTTGCCATTTCCGCCGTGACACTGCCAGTTAATATCTACTCGGGCTATATCCATGAGCATGCCTTTGGTCTCTCGACGCGGGATCTGTCCGGCTGGTTATTTGATCTGGGAAAGTATGTCACTATCCAGGTAGTTCTGGCCTTCATCATCTTCGCGGGTCTTTACAGAATCATGGCCGCCTTCCCCTCGGCGTGGTGGATCGTGTCTGCAGCGGTTTTCAGCCTGTTCACCGTCGCAATGACTGCCCTCTCACCTCTCATCATAGATCCTCTTTTTAATAAATTCACCCCACTCGAAGATGAGGATTTGAAGAAAGATGTGATCGAACTCGCAAAAGATGCCGGGATCGAAGTCGACAAGGTCTATAAGATGAATGCGAGCCTCAGAACCCGGAAACTCAACGCATACTTCACAGGTCTGGGAAAAACCAAGAGGGTCATCCTCTACGATACGCTGCTTTCGAAATCCAGCCCATCAGAGGTGAAGATGGTATTGGCCCATGAGATCGGGCACTGGAAGAGGAACCATCTCTGGAAAGGATTGCTTCTTGCAAGCTCAGGCACCTTCATCGTAGTATTCATCATTTCAAGGGTGCTTGCGAGTCCATTCGCACTGAACCGGGGAATCGCCTCGTTCGATGACCCGGCGGGTGTTCCCCTCATCATGCTAATCGTGTTGCTTTTGGGCTTCTTATCGATGCCGATTCAAAACGCTATCTCACGGCACTTCGAGAACCAGGCGGATATGGATTCACTGATTCTGACAGAAGACCCTGACACTTTCATTCGAGTCGAGGAGAAGATGGGCAGAACGAATCTCAATGATGTGGATCCCAATCCATTGATAAAATGGCTGCTTTTCACTCACCCATCCACCATGGAGCGGATTCTCGTTGCAGAGAAGTTCAAAAGGCAAAGGCCTTTTGAAAATGCAGAGGAGAGAATATGAGAGGAAATGAGAAAGACACTATGGATAAGATAGTCTCTTTGTGCAAGAGGCGAGGCTACATTTACCAGTCCAGTGAGATATATGGTGGCATAGGCTCATGCTGGGATTACGGGCCACTCGGGGTGGAGCTTAAGAAAAACATAAGAAACTACTGGTGGAAATGGATGACCCAGCTTCGCGATGACGTCGTCGGGGTAGATGCGGCGATCATGATGCACCCGAAAGTCTGGGAAGCCTCTGGCCATGTGGAAGGTTTCACCGATCCTCTCGTCGACTGCAAGAAGTGCAAGAGAAGGTTCAGGGCCGACGAGATCCAGGACACAGCCTGCCCGGAGTGCGGCGGGGAGTTGACTGATGTCAGACAGTTCAATCTGATGTTCAAAACGCATATGGGAGCCGTCGAGGAGGAAGCGAGCCTCATCTACCTCAGGCCTGAGACGGCGCAGGGGATCTACGTGAATTTCCTGAATGTGCTTAACTCATCAAGGAAGAAGATACCCTTCGGTATCGCGCAGGTGGGTAAGGCTTTCAGGAACGAGATTACGCCCGGAAACTTCATTTTCCGGACGAGGGAATTCGAGCAGATGGAGATGCAGTTCTTCGTGAAACCCGGGACCGATGGGGAATGGCTCGAATACTGGAAGAACCAGAGGATGGAGTGGTACCATTCCCTGGGCATAAGGGAGGAGAAGATAAGGTTCTATCAGCATGAGAAAAAGGAATTAGCTCATTATGCGAAGGTGGCTTACGATATCATGTACGAGTATCCTTTCGGATGGAAAGAGCTCGAGGGCATCCACAACAGGACTGATTATGATCTGAAGCGACATATCGAATTCTCCGGCAAGGATCTATCGTATTTCGACGATGAGGCAAAAGAGAGGTATGTGCCATACATCATCGAGACCTCAGCAGGTCTCGACAGGACACTGCTTACCTGCCTAGTCGATGGATATGACGAAGAGGTGGTAGGGGGGGAGAAGAGGGTGGTTTTGAGGCTTTCTGCCAAGATAGCTCCTGTCGTAGCCGGTGTGTTCCCGCTCGTGAAACGTGACGGTATGCCGGAAATAGCAAGGAAGATTTATGAAGATCTGAAAAGGCACTTCCGGGTATTCTACGACGAGTCGGGTGCGATCGGGAGAAGATACAGGAGACAGGACGAGGCCGGTACACCGTTTGCTGTCACCGTCGATTCGCAGACGCTCGAGGATGAAACGGTGACAGTGCGTCACAGGGACAGCATGGAGCAGGATCGCCTGAAGATAGGTGAGTTGAGATCGAAGCTCGAAGAGTTGATTGCGTGAGGTGATGAAGAACAAGGAAGTTTTCAGTTCGAGATGGCACCTCATAATGGCCACCCTTGGAATGGCTGTGGGTACCGGGAACATCTGGAGGTTTCCAAGGATGGTGGCTCAGAACGGAGGCGGTTCCTTCCTGGTCCCCTGGATGATCTTCCTTTTCACATGGTCCATCCCCCTCATCATAGTTGAGTTCGCCATCGGGAAGCGGTCGGGCATGGGTACGGTGGGATCGTTCTCGGCCATCGTGGGCAAGGGCTATGCATGGATGGGAGCTTTTGTCGGATTCTGCACGATGGCGATCATGTTCTATTATTCAGTCGTCACCGGCTGGTGTATGAGGTACATACTGGCATCGGGATTCGGAATGTTGAGTTCGGCCGACCCCGCTTCCAACTGGGATGCTTTCGCATCATCTTCGTGGCAGCCGCTCCTGTTCCATTTCATCGCGATTGTCTCATGCTCTGTGATCGTTTTCAGGGGTATCGTGGGCGGAATCGAGAAGGTAATCCGTGTCATCGTACCTCTTCTTTTCCTCCTTCTGATAGTGGCTGCCGTGAGAGCTCTTACCCTTCCGGGTGCCAGTCTCGGGCTAACGTTTCTTTTCAAGCCGAGCGTGGAGCACCTCTTCTCATACAGGGTGTGGCTCGAGGCACTCTCACAATCGGCCTGGTCGACCGGTGCCGGATGGGGCCTGGTGCTCACCTACGCCATATATTCCAGTAAGAGAGAGGACGTTGCCCTCAATTCGTTTCTGACCGGTCTTGGCAACAACTCAGCCTCGCTACTTGCCGCGATGGCGGTGCTGCCGACGGTTTTCTCAATCCTTCCCTACGATAACGCTATGGAAGCCATATCCTCCGATAACATCGGCCTCACATTTAAATGGATTCCGTATCTTTTTAACAAGCTCCCGCTCGGGCGATTCTTCATGACCACCTTCTTCTTTGCCCTCACCCTCGCCGCGATCTCTTCTTTGATATCCATGCTCGAGCTCTCCGGCCGCATATTCATGGATATGGGGCTGGACAGGAGGCGGGCTATCACAATCGTGACTGTGGCCGGTTTTCTCTTAGGAATCCCCTCGGCGCTATCCATGGGCTTCTTCCATAATCAGGATTGGGTGTGGGGAATAGGGCTTCTCGTGAGTGGCCTCTTCTTCGCCGTGTCGGTGATGAGTTACGGTCCCGGGAAATTCAGGAAAGAGCTCATAAACCTGCCCGGCAACGATATGCGCGTGGGCAGGTGGTTCGACGTGATGATCATGTACGTGATACCGATCGAGTTCGTGCTGATGATAGTGTGGTGGTTCACTCAGGCGGTGACTGTATACGACAGGGAGGGATGGTGGAATCCCTTCCACAGCACGAGCCTGGGGACATGTCTTCTTCAGTGGGTGGGCATGATCATCGTTTTCAAATTGATAAATGACTTCCTCTGGGATAAGACATTCAGGAGAATCCCCATCCAGGATCAGGTGGCAGCCGAACGGGGGCAGGTGTGAAATGGATTCCATCACGGTGATAATGATGTTTATGATCCTGGGCGGGGTTTGGGGTGGATTCGCATACGCAATATGGTTCGCTCTGAAAAAGGAAGAGAGAAAGAAAAAAGGGGGTGGTTCGTGATATGGCAGTGAAGACATTCGATCTCACATTCAGGACGAAGGGTAATAATGACACGGTTGACATAACAGACAGTGTGAGGGGTTTCGTGGAGAAGAGCGGGATCACGGAAGGCATGGCCACGGTCTTCGTGCCCGGGTCGACGGGGGGAGTGACGACGATTGAGTACGAACCCGGAGTCGTTTCTGATCTGAGCGATCTGCTCGATAAACTGATTCCCAGGGGATCTCATTACAAGCATGATCTCGCATGGGGGGATGGGAACGCCCATTCTCACATGAGAGCTGCGGTGATAGGGCCATCCCTCAGTGTCCCGATCAGCGGTGGGTCACTGAAATTGGGGACCTGGCAGCAGATCGTTTTCATCGATTTTGACAACAGGTCAAGGTCCAGGAGAATCACCGTACAGGTCATCGGAGAGTGATTCGTGGAAGCAACCAAATCGCGGACCGGTTTGGTGTATCATCAGGACTATCTCGAGCACCGCACGGGAGCCCATCCCGAATCGCATGAAAGACTTGTCGCAGTGATGAATCGTCTAGGCCGGTGTGGCCTGTTGGATGAGGTTGTGCGGATAGCGCCGCGAGCGGCTGCGGAGGGGGACATCCTGAGGGTTCATGAAGCCGGCCATCTCGACCGGATAAAGCGGGCTGCGCGGGAGGGTGATAGGTGGCTGGATATGGATACTGCGATCTGTGAAAGATCCTACGAAGTTGCCCTTCTTGCCGCCGGAGGACTCCTGGAAGCCCTGGACTGGATAATGGATGGAAAAATAGAGAATGCCCTCTGCCTTGTGAGGCCGCCGGGACACCATGCGACTGCCGACCGGGCGATGGGCTTCTGTCTTTTAAACAACGTGGCTGTTGCCGCCAGGTACTTGCAGGAGGTTGCGGGTCTCGAGAGGATTCTAATCGTGGATTGGGATCTCCACCATGGCAACGGGACACAGGATATTTTTTATGAGGACCCGAGTGTACTTTACTTTTCCGCACATCAGAGCCCTCATTATCCCGGTACGGGATCTAAAGAAGAAGTGGGTGGGGGGAGAGGGGCCGGGTTCACGATAAATGTTCCGGTTAAAGCCGGCACGGGAGAAGCCGACTACCTCACTATGTTTATGGAGGCCCTGAGAGATCGGGCATACGCATTTTCCCCCGACTTTGTCCTCATTTCCGCAGGCTTCGATGCCCATGCTGATGATCCGCTCGGCAACCTCAATTGTACTGAGTCAGGTTACGGCATACTGACGAAATTCACGCTAGAAATCGCCGATACTTGCTGCAATGGGAGGCTGCTCTCGGCACTCGAGGGTGGTTATAACCTCGATGCTCTGTCACGATCCGTTGAGGCGCACCTGAGGGCGCTGTTGTCTGATATTGAGTCGAGCTGAAATTCACTATTGACGGAGATGTCCTGGCTGTTATTATTGAGGCAGGATTTGGTTAAGAGAAATCTGTGAATGCTATTTGATGCATCCCGGGCTCTCGAGCATATAAGGTCAATCTCCTTCCCGCGCCTGTCATCAAGCCCTGGTGAAAGGAGAGCCGGGGATTACATTATATCTGAACTCAAGAGTTTTGGCCTTCAGCCTAAGGTACAATCATTCTCTTACTCCCTGTTTCCATATGCTATCGTACTCAAGGCTTCCCTGATATTTCAGGTGTTTCTGCTTCTTTATTCAATCTCGATCTGTGTGGAAGTGCCCTTTCTTGCCGGGTGTTTGGCGGTCTTTCTGATTGCCTATACGCTGAAATCGACACGCTGGGGTAGCCTTTTCGAGGTAACATACGATATCGGCCCGAAAAGATCCTCCCGGAACATATACGAGCGAATATCGGGAGAGGATCCTCACACGAACATCATATTCCTGGCCCACTACGATTCCAAGTCCCAGACGATCCCGATTCTATTCAGGGTTCTTTTCTATTCCCTGTTCTATCTTGGCATGCTGTGTCTTTCTCTCTTACTTCTCGCTCTGATGGTCACGGGTCTCTGTGACTATTTCAGAGAGGGGCTCATGCACGCTGGCGTGATCGTTTCCCTCTTCACGTTACCGGTTGTCTTTAACTTCACGAAAAACTCCTCGCCCGGGGCACTAGATAACGCCTCCGGTGTCGGGATCGTCCTCGAGCTGGCGAGAACTTTCGCCTCCCGGCCACCGGTCGGTCTCGATATCACATTCCTTTTCACCGGGGCGGAGGAGGTGGGGCTTGCGGGGGCTATAAGGTATATGCAGCGGATGGGATTCACATACAATGGTAGAAGGACCTTCTGTGTCAGCTATGATGGAGCGGGAGCAAAGGGCAAGTTGAGATTGACTTCAAGGTATGGGATTCCACCGGTAAGGACGAGCCGTGAACTTGTATCACTTGCAAAAGAACTCTGCAAGGCGCGCAATATTGATTGTGTCGAGACCTACCTTCCTGTCGGAGCAGGCCTCGAGCAGACACCGATCTCATACAGGGGGTTCGAAGTGATCACCATACACAGCGGAAAGCTTGACAGAACGGTGCTGTCTATACACTCGAAGAATGACAGACCTGATGGTATAGACACCCGCGCAGTAGAGAGGTGCGGACACCTGGGTGAAGTTGTGGCACACACACTTGCGAAAAGGAAAAAGTGATAATAAATGGAAACTTATTTCCCAGCTCGGAAAAAAGCGTCGCAATATATAGAATATTTGAGTATTTTACACCCTATATTTAGGGTCAATGATTTTTTTATGTTTAATTTGATAGAATATGCTTGACAAATCAGGGAAAATTTGTTACAATGTTAATCAGCGTAGGGTTGATATATGATTCTTTCCCCCCACCCTACGCTATATGTACACACTTCACCTTACCGGTCTGCCCACCGCTTGCCCTCGGCGGTGGGTATTTTTTTACGATGGATCTCCTTTACCAGATATTGAGCCTGTTGGGGTTCGTGCTGTTTCACATCTCTCTTCTTGCAGGCCTCATACTCATCCCGATAGGTCTGCCAGGCTCATGGCTCGTACTCGCCTCTGCTTTCCTTTTTGCAGCGCTCACCGGTTTTGAGGATCTAACGCGAAACGTACTCCTCCTGCTCCTTTCGCTTGCAGTTCTCGGGGAGGTGATGGAACTTCTTTTGGGTCTCTTCGTGGCGAAGCGCTACGGGGCGACGAAGCTTGGGTTGTGGGGTGCCTTCTTCGGCGGCCTGTTCGGTGGGATTGCCGGAACTGCGGCGTTCCCTCTGATCGGTAGCCTCGTCGGTGCAATGTTGGGCGCATTCATAGGAGCCTTTCTGATGGAGTGCCTGAATGAGGTGCGCACGGAGGTCAGGCTCAGGGCAGGATTCGGCGCCCTGATCGGCCGGGTCGTTGCAATCACGATGAAGCTGGGCATAGCACTGGTCATGGTCTTCATCATCCTCTTCCGCCTCTATTTCTAAGTGGTCGCGTTCGCAATTACGGTAACATATTATCACTCTGGGAAGCGAC
>JBHIFB010000120.1:0-9852 GCA_046760905.1 Candidatus Glassiibacteriota bacterium
CAACAGGATCCAGTTCACGCCGGACCTCATGCCCTCCGACATCACCGGGACGGATATCATACAGGAGGACTCCGAAACCGGGACACGGGCTTTCAAGTTCATGCCGGGTCCCATCTTTGCTAACGTGGTCCTGGCCGATGAGATAAACAGAACTCCGCCCAAAACCCAGTCCGCACTGCTTCAGGCGATGCAGGAACATCAGGTCACAACCGGGGGGACGACCAGGAACCTCGACGAGCCGTTTTTCGTGCTCGCCACCCAGAACCCGATCGAGCAGGAGGGCACCTATCCCCTGCCGGAAGCGCAGCTCGATAGATTCATGTTCATGCTGTACATCTACTATCCCGACTCTGATGAAGAGGTCGAGATCGTGCAGACCACGACGAGCAGATACAGCCCGACGCTCGATAAGGTCATGAGCGGCCAGGACATTATCAGGCTGCAGCAGCTGGTGCGGAGGGTTCCGGTGAGCGATGAGATCGCCCGCTTTGCGGTCAAGATCGCCAGCGGTACCAGGCCAGGGGACCGGCTGGCTCCCGATTACATGAAGGATTTTGTAGCGTGGGGAGCCGGCCCGAGGGCATCACAATACCTGATCCTGGGCAGTAAGACCAGGGCGGTCCTTTTGGGAAGGTACACACCCACCGAGGAGGATATCCGGGCAATCGCCAGACCTGTTTTGAGACACAGAATAGTCACTAACTTCAACGCCGAGGCGGAAGGGGTCACTGTCGATTCGCTCCTTGATCGTTACCTCGACCAGAGAAGCATCGCGTAGGCCGTATAGTGCTCGAAAGCTCAGCCCGTAAGGTGTTTCCTGAGCAGGCGAATTATGAGGCGAGTTGATGGGGCACTCCCCGGATAAGTTTTCAGAAACAGTATGAAAACGGCGAGAAAAAAAGAGGAGAGGATCCAGTTCCTCGATCCCGAGATCGTTTCGAGGCTCGGCGGTTTGGAACTAATCGCCCGGCTTGTGGTGGAGGGATTCATCACGGGGCTTCACAGGAGCCCTTACCATGGCTTCAGTGTAGAGTTCGCAGAACACAGGCCGTACATGCTGGGTGATGAAGTGAAGTTCATCGACTGGAAGGTCTGGGCGAAGACGGACAGGTTCTACGTGAAGGAGTTCGAAGAGGAGACGAACCTCAGGGCATATCTCGTTCTCGACTCCTCCGCCTCTATGGGCTACACCTCCTTCGGGTTAACCAAATTCCGCTACGCGGCAATGCTTGCAAGCGCCCTTTCCTATCTCATGCTGAGGCAGAGGGATGCAGTAGGGCTGGTACTCTTCGATGAGAGTGTGAGGCTTTTCATCGAGCCAAGGGCCACGAGAAAGCAGCTCAGGGTCCTCCTCAGTGCCATGGGTGATACTCATCCTGCGCGAAAGACCCTTCCGCTCAACCCTTTCAGGGAGCTTGCCGGTCGCATAAAGAGGAGAGGCCTTGTGATCGTGCTCTCAGATCTTCTCACAGATCCCCAGGATGTGACACGCGCACTCATGTACTTCAAACACCAGAAGCACGAAGTCGTCGTATTTCACATCCTCGACCCAATGGAGCTCGATCTTGATATGAGGAGGGAGGCGATCTTCAAAGACATGGAAACCGGAGAGACGGTGCAAGCCGTTCCATGGGAAATTCGCCGGCACTATGTCAGGTCGATGAATGAGATGATCGAATCCTATCGCAGGGAGCTCCGTTCTGCACTCATCGATTACCAGCCAGTAACCACGAAAATCCCCTTCGTGGAAACCCTCACGCATTACCTACTCAAGCGAGCACGTCTGGGGTAATCCATGAGCTGGCCGAGTTTCATCAATCCAACCTATCTCTGGGCCCTGCCGCTTACAGTTGTGCCATTCATTATCCACATACTCAGCAGGCGGCGAAAACGAGTCGTTGAGTTTAGCTCCGTGAGGCTCCTTGTAAATGCCAGGAAGCAGAATGTGGAGAGACTGAACTTGCGGGAAGTTGTGCTTCTCATACTCAGGACTCTCATAGTCCTTCTGCTTGTCCTCGCTGCATCAAGGCCACTCGTGAGGGGATTCTGGGGGAATGCCATAGCCGATCACGAACCTACCGGCGTTGTCATGGTCCTGGATGGGACCATGAGCATGAAATACAGATCCGAAGGCGAAAGCATGTTCGAGCGTTCAATTGAGAGGATCCGAAGTATTCTGAAACTCATGAGAGATGATGACAGGGTGAGAATCCTTCTTTCCGACAGGGAAGTCTCAGGTATCGGCAAAGGAGAAAAATTAACTCCGCACGAGGCAGGCAGATACCTGGAAGGTCTTGCCGCCACCAACTACGGGGGGAGGCTGAACGACTCGCTCAGGCGGGCAGTGGAGATGGCACGGAAGATGGAGCTGCCCTGGAAAGAGGTGTATGTTTTCACCGATTTGCAGCCGGCTTCGATCGACTCCAGGCTATTCGCCAGAGAGAATGAACAAATACCGATTATCTTCTTCACGGAGACCGATTCCGGCGCTGTCAACAGGTTCCTGGATACCATCGACTTAACGATGAGCAGGGAGTCTGGCGAGGACAGGTGGTTTCTAAGTGTGGGGGTGGGGAGTTCAGGGGGTGATGGGAAACCCGGTATCTTTCCCAGGCTTTACCTGGACGATGAGATGGCAGGGATAGTGGAGGTTCGGCTCACAGGCGAGGGGAGGAAAACCGCAAGATTCCCGCTTGATGTGCGCCCCGGCCCACATCGCAGGGTGAGAGTGGAAATAGAGCCCGATGGGCTCGCCCTGGATGATGTAAGATATTTCCTGACGGGCAGGGAAAGGGTGCTGGACATCGAACGCGGGAAAGGGATCGATTCGGTTAAGCCGGTCAGGATCGCCCTTGACCTTCTGGAGAAAGAAATGGTGACGGCCACCAATTTTGAGGTAGATCCTCAGCTTGCTGAACCCGTCCGAGTCGCCCTCTGGTCGGACAGCGGTACAATACAGGAAGCGGTTGACAAGAGCATTGGCCTTGTCGTCTTTCCAGATCCGGCTCAGGTCTCAGCCCCCGGGAAAGGGCCCTTACCCGTTTCAAGCACCGGCCCCGTGGTTTTGAGTGAGAAAAGTTACAAGCAAATCGCTCTTCCCACAGGGAACCGCCTGCCGGCTTTCATCGAGGAACTAACCGAGGGTCTCCGGAGGATCAGGGTCATGAGATTTAACAGGCTCAGGCTGGAAGAGGGGTGGCTTGATGAGCAAAACCTGTGGCGCCTGGATCTTGAAGGGGGGGAGCCTTTCCTCGTCGGTGGTGAGATGGGAGGCATGAGAGTAGTTGTGTGGAGCATTCCACCGACAGAGGACAGCAGCGATTTGTTCACCTCACCTCTTTTTCTTCCACTACTGGATGGAGTCATTCGCTACGCCGCAGGTGGTGAAGATATAAGAAATTACATTTGCGGTGATCCAGCCAACATTAAATTGACGAACGTAAATCCAGGAACACCGCTTACAATAGGGTTGCCGGGCGGTGCTCAGGTCATCGGGAGGGTGGGACCGGGTGGGGAGTTTAGCTTCGATGAGACCGGTGAGCCCGGATTTTACAACGTGAACGCATGGAACCTTCAGCAGGAAGGGTTTGCAGTGAACGTAGACACACGGGAATCGGATTTCACCGAGATTGGCCAGGAGGAACTAGCACGGCGGCTTTCGCCGATGCCCATACGTGTTGTGAGGAAGGGTGCGGGGCTTGTGGATTCGATTCTCACGAGAAGGGGCCGGAGAGAGGTCACAGCCTGGCTTGTCCTGGCTGCGTTTTTTATTCTTCTTGCAGAATCTCAAATTTCCGGGAGGATACAGGGGACGTGAATCTCGCGAAACAGCTTGTAAGATTCAGTAAATCGGTGCAGTTCTCGGAGCTTGTCTCCTGTCTTGAGAAAGGCGAGCAAAGCATCTTCGCCACGAATCTATACGGATCGAGCAAATCCCTGCTCGCCGCCTTCTTGCATGAAGAGCTCGATCGGACAGCAATTTTTCTGGTGGGCTCGGAGGAGGAAGGGAGGAGGAAGGTGGAAGATCTAAGGACCCTGTTCGATGGCACCCGGGTTCTCTCCATGCCTCCGCTTTCACTCAGGAGATTGGACGAAGAGCTCCCCCACATGGAGATAGAAGAACAGAGGATGGATACTCTCTCGAGCCTTCTCGGCCGGAAGAATGTGATAGCCGTAGTGCCTGCACTCTCCGCATCACAGATGCTCATATCCCCACGCAGGCTACGGGATCTTTTGATAGAGATAAGAGTCGGGGATGTCATCGACATGAGTGGTTTCGTGCGGCGGCTTGAAGAGCTCGGCTACGTCCGGGAAGATATGGTGATCGAGGTCGGGACATACAGCCGACGCGGCGGGATTGTGGACCTGTACGGGATCCGAATGTCGGGGCCGGTGAGGATAGAGTTCGACGAGGACACGGTCGTTTCTGTCAGGGAGTTCGAGACGGCCACTCAGCGTTCTACGCGTGTGATCGAAAGTACAGTGGTAATTCCCGTCGAGGAAAGGGAAAGCGGACCTCTCGAGTGCCCGATATTCGATTATCTTCCTCCAGACGCTCTCATCTTCGTTGATGAATACCGGGATTTCATGAGCCGGGTGGAAGAGCTGAGCGCACGGCTAAAAGATGAGCAGAGCCTTCTCGGAACCGATGGAATGGTGAGCCGCCTCAGTGATTTCCAGACAGTTGGGCTCTCCTCGCTGCATCTATACGAGCCTGTACAGGAGGTGCCCTCCTTCAGATTCGACACGAGGGAACCGGTGAGCGTCAGCAGAAGGTTCACGAGCTTTCTCGAAGCGCTCGAAAGGCACAGGCGAGAAGGCTATCAGGTGTTTCTCCTGTGTGATAACGAGGGGCAAATGGAGCGGTTCAGGGAGCTTCTTGGAACACACGAGGATGAGCTGGAGCTCGTGCTGGGCAGCCTCGAGCAGGGATTTTTAGCAGGGGATGTGGGCCTTGCCGTCTATACGGATCACGAGATTTTCAGAAGGCCAAGGAGGATACGTTACCTCCGTGAGTACCGAGGGGTGGAACCCGTAGAATCCTTCACCTCCATTAAACCTGGCGATTACCTCGTTCACATAAACTATGGAATAGCCAGGTACGAAGGCATCAGGCGAATCGGTGTAGGGGAGGGAGAGATTGAGTGTCTCTCGCTCACCTATGACGGAGGCGACAGGGTGTATGTTCCCATGGATAGACTCCAACTCGTAGAGAAGTATTCTACCGAGAATGCCGCCCCGCCGGCACTTGACAGGCTTGGTAGCAGGAGGTGGGAGAGGCTCAAGAAGAGGACGAAAGAGAGTATAAAGGCGATGGCGAAAGAGCTCCTCGATCTATACGCCGCCAGAAGGGTCATCAAAGGTTTCGCCTTCTCTTCTGACACGCCCTGGCAGATGGAGCTCGAATCATCCTTCATCTACGAGGACACTCCGGATCAGAGCAAGGCTTCGTTCGAGGTTAAGAGAGATATGCAGTCCGAGGCTCCAATGGACAGGCTTGTCTGTGGAGACGTTGGCTACGGTAAGACCGAGATAGCAATCAGGGCCTCGTTCAAAGCAGTGCAGGATGGGAAACAGGTGGCGGTTCTCGTACCAACCACTGTCCTTGCCCAGCAGCACCTGATGACGTTCAGGTCGAGGCTTGAGACGTTCCCTGTGAAAATCGAGATGCTTTCAAGGTTTTTGACTAAGGGTGAGCAGAGCCAGGTACTTGAAGGAATCGCCGAAGGCTCCGTGGACATCGTCATAGGCACCCACCGGCTCCTTTCAGGTGACATAAGGTTCAAAGATCTCGGCCTGATGATAATTGATGAGGAGCACCGATTCGGTGTGAAACAGAAGGAGAAGCTAAAGAAGATGCGTAAGCATGTCGATGTACTCACCCTCTCCGCCACACCCATCCCGCGAACCCTCTATCTTTCACTCATGGGGATGAGGGACATGTCCATCATCGAGACCCCGCCACGTGACAGGATGCCTATTGCCACCTATGTGACTCGCTGGAACGAGGAGCTAATTAGGGAAGCCGTGATGCGGGAAGTGGACAGGGGTGGGCAGGTATACTTCATCCACAATCGTATCAAATCTATCGATTCCGTGCGAAGAATGCTTGAGAGATTGCTTCCCGAGTGTCGCATAGAGGTCGCCCACGGTCGAATGCATGAGAGGAGATTGGAGAGGGTGATGCTCTCTTTCTTGAAGGGAGAGATCGATGTGCTGCTTGCCACAATGATCGTCGGAAGCGGGCTTGACATACCGAATGCGAACACACTGATCGTTAACAGGGCCGACATGTTCGGTCTGGCCCAGCTATACCAGCTCAGGGGAAGGGTGGGCAGGTCCTACCGGAAAGCCTGTGCTTACATGCTCGTTCCTCCGAAGCAATACCTCGATGCGGGGGCGAGGAGGCGTTTGAGGGTGCTCGAGGAATACACGGATCTAGGCGCTGGATACTGGATAGCCTTGAAGGATCTCGAGCTGAGGGGGGCCGGAAACGTCCTGGGTCCCCAGCAGCACGGGTTCATAAGCACAATGGGGTTCGATACCTATTACAGATTGCTGGATGAAGCCATACGGGAAATGAAGGGAGAAGAGAAGAAGGAGAAGCAGCCGGTGGAAGTGCTTGCAGGGGTGGAGGCTTACCTGCCCGACGAATACGTCGGGAGCTCGGATCAGAAGCTTTCCCTGTATAGAAAGCTTTCGACTGTAGAGACAATCAAGAAATTGAATCAGTTGAAAGAAGAGATTGCCGACAGATTCGGTCCCCTTCCTCCCGTGGGACGGAACCTATTGAAGCTTATGGAAGTAAAAATCCTGGCATCAGACCTCGGTGTCAAATCGATATCTTTGCGGGGAAACCGGGCCTCACTGGCATTCAGCGAGGGGTTTCCAGGCAACATGCAAAGATGGAACGAGGTGCTGGGAAGGAGGAGTTTCGGACTCGTCGCTAGCTGGGACGGGAGAAGCAAATTCAGTCTCGAGTCCCGTGGTTCGGCGGATGCACTGGAGAGCCTCAGAAACCTATTGCAAGAGGTCTCGATGTAAAGTAGTTTGAATTTTTAATTCAGACCTTGACAATTACTCATGATCCTGAGTAAATTTACTCATAGGATTGAGTAAATTGTAACACTCGGAATCAGTGTGTATAAGCGACCGCTTTATCATGTCCTTTTGAAGAGGCTGAAAGAGCCCAGGCGATTCTTGCAAGCTCTGGTAGGGCCAAGGCAGACAGGGAAGACCACACTGGCTGACCAGGTCATGAAAGGAGCTAACATACCGAGTCATTACGCTACCGCGGACGAGCCAGCTCTAAAAGATCGCATATGGATTGAACAGCAGTGGGAAACGGGGCGTGCAAAAACCAGAGCAGGGAAAGGTTCAAAGAAGGCTCTTCTCATTCTTGATGAAATACACAAGATTCCCGGCTGGTCTGAAACAGTCAAACGATTGTGGGATGAAGATACCGCTTCAGGGCATCCACTCTTGGTAGTTATTCTGGGCTCATCATCGCTGCTCATGCAGCAGGGACTCAGTGAAAGCCTTGCTGGCCGTTTCGAGATACTTCCTGTAACACACTGGTCATTCACCGAGATGCATAAAGCCTTTGGCTGGGATGTCGATCACTACATATACTACGGCGGCTATCCCGGAGCAGCGCCATTGATACAGGATCACAGTCGGTGGACAAACTACATCATAGACTCCCTGATCGAGACAACCATATCGAGAGATGTTCTCCTCATGAAAAGGGTGGATAAACCCGCACTGCTCCGCAGGCTTTTCGAACTCGGCTGCTCATATTCCGGCCAGATACTCTCCTATCAGAAGATGCTGGGACAGCTCCAGGATGCAGGGAACACAACAACACTCGCTCACTATATAAACCTTCTTGAGGCGGCTGGCCTCCTTGCAGGAATCCCGAAATATGCCGGTCACAAAGTCCGCCAGCGTGCATCGAGTCCAAAACTACAGGTTCTCAACACCGCGCTAATGACAGCTCAATCCGGTTCTGATTTTGAGCAGGCTCTGGGGAATTCTGATGTATGGGGCAGACTGCTCGAAAGTGCCATTGGGGCTTCGATAGCCAACAGCTTGAAAGGTACACGCGCTGAGCTGTTCTACTGGTCCAGCCGTAACCGAGAAGTTGATTTTGTGCTTAAACGAGGAGAAATCCTTATTGCCATCGAGGTTAAGAGCGGGCGCCGGAAGGGAACTCTCCCGGGGATAGAAGCTTTCTCCAAAGAGTTTAAAGTGAAAAGAAAGCTGCTTGTTGGATCCGGTGGTATTCCCATAGAGGAATTTCTCACTACATCGCCACATGAATGGATTGACTGAGGCTGAGAAAGGAGGAGATAATGGAGTGATGATAAAACAATTAGAGATTGACTTCTTCATACCTTCAATATCTTTTCCACCTCAGTAACAAAGCTCTCTGCTCTTTCAACCAAGTCTTTAACAACATCACTGTCAAAATCTGCATGAATTTCATAGGTGCTTGTTTGCCTCAGATCAAAGCCTTTGTTAAATGTCATTCACCCCAACATCTTGCCGCTTAATTCCGCAAATCGAAAATATAGCCTCAATTCCAGGCTTGCGGAATTTTGGTGGCTAAAGGTGGCAGGTTCTTGGGGTCAATTACATTGAACCCTCAATGAAATACAACTTTCGCTTGTTTTGTCCCATCAACTACCAGAAGATCAAAAACCTCGGAATCCCAGATTGCTTCGCCGTAGATGCCGACTCGCCCTTTCACTGTGTAGAGCCCCTCTGGTGCATTGCTGGGGATCGGCACTTCCACTGTCTGCGTCCACTCTCCCGGTTGAATCACTCTGTCGAGATATTTTAATGCCACTCCGCTCAGCGGTCCGCTGAAGTCTATCCATCCATCGATTATCTGTGGATAGGGGGTGGGATTCTCCAACGAAACTTCCCAGGAAACGACCGATCCTGCAAAGGCGGTCTCCGGATATCCTTCGAATATGAGTAAGCCATTGAACCGCTGGGGGAACTCAAGAGCCCCCATGTCTATCCTGTCCCCACCGCCTTCCGGGACATCCGATGCGGGATTTCCTGCATCGATGCAGGGAGAGCGGGTTGAAAGGGTATAGTCACCGCCCAAGGGATCAACGAAGAGGGGGTCTCCATCGATGTTTCCCACACCGGGCCAGCCACCTTCTATCAGGGAATACTCGATTGTGACAGTCGCCCCGCTTGCATCGATCGATCCCATGACGATGCTGTTTGAGATCATTGAAGTTGTATCAGTGACTAAATAAATTCCATCCGCAGAATAAGCCCTATTGTCTGCAATTGTGTTTTTCGCCAGTATCAATGGACTGCCATATATCCCGCCGCCGATGCTCCCGTCATACCAATCCCCGCCCGCAAAATTTCTGCATATTACGTTGCCGGTGATGGTTGCTCCATACTGGCTCACGTAGACCCCCCCTCCGTAGCCACTCCCCAATGGACACTCGTTATACATGATGATGTTATCCTTTATGACAACATCCAGATATGAAACATAAATTCCCATTCCTCTGCCGAACCCCTGTGTAGAATTGCTATTTATAGCATTCCCCTCAATGACTGTGCTTCTGTAGCAGTAAATACCACCTCCTAAATAAGCTCCTCCATTACGACATATTGTATTATTCTTGATCTGGGGGCCTGCACCATCTATGTCAGCACTACTATAAATTCCTCCGCCCCAACTGTCAGCTGAATTATCGCAGATCATATTGTTCTCTATCACTCCATTATGATTGTAGCAGGAGATACCTCCTCCCGCCTGACTCGCTGAATTATTGCTGATCGTGTTATGACTTATCGTTGGGCTGGAGTTATAGCAGT
>JBHIFB010000121.1:0-9844 GCA_046760905.1 Candidatus Glassiibacteriota bacterium
TGTGATTGAGCCTGGCATCGGAGAGGACGTTGTAGAGCGAGACCACCGCCCCGGCCTTCGGGTCTCTTGCACCGAACACCAGCTTCTCGATCCGTGCCTGGATTATCGCTCCGCAGCACATGAGGCATGGTTCGAGGCTTACATACATCGTCGTATTATTTAAGTATCTCGAGCCCAGAGTGCTGGTGGCAGCTCCTATCGCTATTATCTCAGCATGAGCCGTGGGATCATTTAATTGTTCGATGAGATTGTGCCCCCTCCCTATTACCTTCCCATCCATTATTATACAGGCACCTACCGGCACCTCATCCAGCTCGAAAGCCTTTCTTGCTTCATCAAGAGCCACTCGCATCCAGTTATCGTCTGTAGCGTTCATAATATTGACAGGGCAATGAAAAATGCCCTCGGAGGGATTCGAACCCCCATAGCTGGTTCCGTAGACCAGAGCCTTATCCATTAGACGACGAGGGCGTATTTCTCGTTTTTTATTACGCTTCGCCGCTTGCCCATCGCAACTGCATCAATCGGGGACTACTGCATGCATTCAAATAAAGCGCCTGTTCAATTTCTGTATCGCAATAGCAGCGGCGATCGCTTTTGCAATGTCCCAGGGAATGAACGGGATAACACCCATCGCGAACGCAGAACCTATGTCCCCAGCGGTGTAGAAAGTGAAATAGGAAAGTCCGAAAATGTGTATGACAGTCGTTGCTGCAAGTGCCTTGAGAATCCACATCCACAGGCTCCTATCTCTGCTTCTCCCCATTCCCATGAAGCCGGCGGCGAAGATAAATCCTATGAGATATCCGAATGTCGGGGAAAGGGTGAAAGCACCACCCATGCTTAAACCGGCGAAAAAAGGGAGACCGCAGAGGCCCAGTCCCAAATAAAGAAGCTGCGAGAGCGACCCGGCCATAACACCACCAATGCCGCCGGCCACAAGGACGAAGAAAGTCTGCATTGTGGCAGGAATGGGTGTGCCAGGTAGGTGGATGCGCAACATTGCACCGAGTGTCGTCAGTAGAGCGAAGAGAGGAACAAGCCACACTTCTCTGCGAACATGCGGCAATGAGACGTGCCTCTCGGCGATGGATGAATGCTCATCTTCTCTGTTCATCGATCCTCCAGGAGTAGTCTTTATTTTCGATAAAAAGATACACAGCTTAGCCTGAATCGTCAATATCTCCTGGCAAGTTGTAAATGGACGGGATTGACAACGAATCGGATATATTGTTTATTAAGTAGAAGATATGAACCGGAGGCTAACGATGAATGTCCAGAAGATCATAATCTCATGTCTCTTCATACTGATTTTCCCCGTCACGATGTCATCCGGTGAGAGGATCCGGATGCCTGTGTTTGCTGGCACCTGGTATCCCAAAGATGAGACCGAGCTCACCGCTACTTTGAAAAGTTACATAGAGGATGCAAAGGTTGAGTCGGTGGGCGGCGAGGTGATAGGGCTCATATGCCCTCATGCCGGGTACATATATTCCGGTAAGGTGGCGGCTCATGCATATCGTACCCTGAAAGGAAAGAGCTACGATGTTGTAGTCCTGGTGGGCCCGAGTCACCGCTACCCGTTCAAAGGTGCATCCGTCTATTCGCAAGGATCATGGGTTTCTCCGCTGGGTGTCCTGAAAATTGAAGAGTCGGTTGCGAAATCTATACTCGATCACGACGAGACGATCAGAGACATCGAGGCGGCCCACGTGAAAGAACATTCACTCGAACTTCAGCTTCCTTTCATCATCGAAATGCTGGGGCAGGTCCCAATCGTTCCAATTGTCATGGGGGAACAGGATCTTGAAAACGTAAGGATAGTCGCAGAGGCCATAGCATCTACTCTCAGGGGCAAAAAAGGTCTCATCATCGCCAGTTCCGATCTCTCCCATTATCATGATGGTGCCACTGCAGATAAAATGGATGCCAGACTCATCGACTTTGTGAAAGCGATGGATACGAAAGGCCTCATGGATGAACTCAGGAAAGGCTCGATCGAAGCCTGCGGAGGAGGACCAATTGCTGTGGCACTCATGGCCTCCAGGGAGCTTGGTGCTGACAGGGTAAAGATCCTCAAACATACCAACTCAGGGGATGTGACGAATGATTACGGAAGTGTCGTGGGATATCTCGCGGCAGTCCTCTACAGGAGTGAGAGAAACAAGGAGGGTAACTCTCCGGGCTGGCAGGGTTCTGTTATAAACTCAGATGATCAGGAGTATTTGCACGAAATCGTACGCGAAACCATACGCGCTGCATTGGAAGGAACGGAGCCTTTATATGAAAAGAGGGAGTCGAAGGCACTGCATGAGAGGAGAGGAGCTTTCGTGACTCTCAAGATCGATGGCAAATTGAGGGGGTGCATGGGCCAGCTCGTACCAGCGGGAAGCTTAATCGAGGTAGTAAAGGCGATGGCCATTGCGGCCGCCTTCAAAGATCCTAGGTTTCGCCCCGTCACTAAGGAGGAGTTCGAATTACTTGAAATAGAGATATCGGTTCTAACTCCTCTGGAGCTAATCCACGATCCAAATAATGTGAAGGTTGGGACTCACGGCATATACATACGGAAAGGATTCAACTCTGGTGTCCTTCTCCCGCAGGTAGCAACTGAGCAGGGATGGAATAGAGTGGAATTCCTGGATGCGACATGCCGCAAAGCCGGACTGCCTGAGGGCACCTGGAGAGAAGAGGGCACGGAAATCTATACTTTCAGCGCACAGGTTTTTTAGAACTCAGATATTGTTTAACGATGTGTGCGAAATCACGCCCGAACCTGGATGCGGCCTTGATATCGGCATCATTCGGCACGAGTCTCACCTTCAGAGGTTCCAGCTCGACTTTGAATCTAAGATGTCTCAAAACATCATCTGCTATCTTGATTCCCGCCGCGTTCCACCCATAGGAACCGAATACAGCTGCAGGTTTTCCGCCCTTGCTCACGATTGACAGCTGTTTGAAGAGGTCCCATATATGGAAGATCGGACTGCCAGCCATCGTTGGTGTTCCGAGTACTATCCCGCAGGCATCCTCCGCTTTATCTTTTATTCTTTCGGTAAGCCCGTATGATATGTCCTCTGAGTGGACGCTGAGTCCTTCCTCGGTGAGCCCTCCGGCTATTCCCTCTGCGAGCCGTGCGGTGTTCCTGTAGAAACTCGCATAAACCAGGAGTACCGTGGGGTCTTCGAAATGGCTCTCTCTAGTGCTCCAGTGCCTATATCTGTCGATTACACGATCTGGGTTTCTCTTTCTGAAAGGACCGTGCGAAGGGCAGAGAATCCGTACATCGAGGTCTTTTATTTTCTCCACTGCTTCTGCAACATATTCCCTGAAGGGACGCATTATTAGGTCGTAGTAGTACCAGAGGTTATAATCAGGTTCTTCGACCCTCTCCTCATGAAGCTCGCAGTAATGGAAACCGAATGCATCGCAGGTGAAGAGTATATTGTCAGGAACCAAATACTCGATCATGGTGTCCGGCCAGTGGAGGAATGGAGTCTTGTAAAACCGTAAGCTTCTTTCTCCGAGTGATACTTCCGTATCATCGGATACCGTGCGATGTGGGATGTCTCTATTGAGAGTCTCCTTAAGAAAAGGAAGGGCATTCTTAGAAACAATGACTTCGGCCTTTGTGGCCGTTTCGAGAAGCTTGTTCAGGGTTCCAGTGTGATCCTGTTCGAAGTGGTTAATCACGATGTAATCTATATCCGTAGGATCGATGACCTCTGAGATGTTCTGCTTGAATTGATCATAAAAACCAGATTTCACAGCATCGATGAGCGTGATCTTCTCATCGATAATGAGATAGGAGTTATAGCTGGTTCCCTTCTTCAGAGGCATCACCAGATCAAAAGCTCTTAGATAGGGATCTAGAGCACCTACCCAATAAACCCCTGATGAAATTTCTACTGGCTCGCCATCCATCGCAATTGACCGATCAGACTGCCTCGAACATCGTCTTATCTGCCCCGCATATAGGGCAGAACCATTCGTCCGGAATGTCCTCAAACGCCGTTCCCGTAGCTACGTCGTTCTCAGGATCCCCGATTGCGGGATCGTACTCGTAATCGCAGACAATACACCTGTATTTCTGCACTGAGATTCCCCCAAAGTGGTTTTTCGGAATATCTTTTGAGTGAGAATAAAATATAGACAGTGAAGCAGGAATTCAAGTTTTTTATTGGTCAGTCACACGGTTGACTATCCCATATGTCTATTTATATTTTATAATTTGAGACGTGATAATTTTTCGCGAGGTGATTATAAATGAGTAAAGACGACAAAGGGATGGATTTCTCAGAGTTTCCCAAGGAGATCAGCCACTTCTTCTCGAGAGCCATGAAGCCGGAGAAGACGGAGCAGCCTGAACACGTGCCGCCTCAGGGTGAGCTGAGAGAGGAACCAAGACTCGAAACGATACGCTTCGATATGAAGCCAGAAGAGCTTCTGGACTACTTGGATCAATATGTCATCAGGCAGGATGAGGCAAAAGCAATACTCGCCACGAAGGTTTGTACTCACTTCAACAGAGTGAAGCTTGATAAGAGAAAGGATACTCCGGTCGGTATCGTCAAGAACAACATAATCATGATGGGACCGACTGGCGTGGGCAAGACGTATATCGTTCGCCTGATCGCAAGTAAACTCGGCGTGCCGTTCGTGAAAGCAGATGCGACAAAATTTAGCGAGACAGGATATGTCGGTGGAGATGTGGAGGATCTCGTGAGAGACCTGGTACGCCAGGCCGGTGGGAATGTAGAGGTCGCACAATATGGTATCATCTACGTCGATGAGATCGACAAGATAGCCTCGGTTGGGAAAACGCATGGTCCTGATGTATCGAGGAGCGGAGTACAGCGTAACCTTCTTAAGCTTCTCGAGGAAACCGAGGTGGATTTAAAAAACCCATTCGATCTGGCCTCACAAATGGAGCGACTATTCGAGGTACAACGCACCGGAAAGGCAGGCAAGAACAAGATAAACACCAAGAACATTCTCTTCATTGTGAGTGGGGCTTTTTACGGGCTCGAGGATATCATACTGAGAAGGCTGAAGCGGCACGACATAGGGTTTCATTCCCCAAGGGGCAGAGCCGATGAACTCGAGCGGACGGACATTCTAAAGCTTGGGAGAGCCGATGACCTCATAGAATATGGCTTCGAGTCGGAATTCATCGGGAGGCTTCCGGTCACGGCCGTGCTCCACAACCTGAGTGAGGATGACTTGTATGAAATCCTGTGCAATCCGAACAGCACAATCATCAATTCGAAAAAGAGGGATTTCGAGGCCTACGGGATTCGAATCACCTTTGAGGATGAGGCGTTGCGGCTTCTGGCTAAGATGGCTCATGAGGAAAGAACCGGAGCGAGGGGATTGATAAGTGCACTCGAGAAGGTCCTTTTGAAATTCGAGACTAAGCTTCCCTCAACAAACGTCAAGGAGTTCAAGGTCACGAAAGATGTGGTAGAGAATCCTCAGAAAGTGCTCGATTCGATGCTCTTCGAGGATGCAATAAAAGGTTTTCAAGACAAGTTCAAAAAGGAGCACGGTATCCGGATCACATTCACCTCTGATGCCATGGAAGAGATCAGAAGACAGGCAGTCGAGGCGAAAGTGAGAGCCGATTTCCTGTGCGAAGGACTATTCAAGGATTACGGACTCGGCCTCAAGCTCGTGGACACAGAGAAGTTCACGGTCAACGATGAGGTTGTCAGCAATCCCAAGGAGTACCTTGACAGACTCATCCAGCAACACTACAAAAAACAGAAATGAGAAGCCTGATTCAATCGATGCAATATTCTTCGATGCCGGTAACACCCTCCTGAAGGCTAAACCCTCCGTCGCCTCCATCTACCATCGCGTCGCCTCAGGCCGCGGAATCAACAGGACCGCCGATGAAATTGAGCGGGCGTTTGAGAGAGAATGGCAGCGTGTGCGGGAATCATCCGGGTTCATGAGCGAGGCTGCCGGGAGGGGCCAGCAGGTTGAAAAATCGTGGTGGAAGGAATTTGTCAGAAGAGTCTTTGAGAGATTTGGGCCAGTAGATGACTTCGATGGGTTCTTCGATGAGCTTTATGACACATTCGCCCGCCCCGAGAGCTGGGAGCTCTTCCCGGAGGTGGAGGGAGTGCTTTCTGAGCTCCAATCTCGGGGATACAAACTCGGCATCATATCTAACTGGGATTCGCGACTTACAGGCATTCTACATGGTCTGGAAATAGACCGATTTCTCTCGGAAATAGTGATCTCCTCACAGGTGGGATTCGAGAAGCCAGATGCAAGAATATTCCTGCTCGCTGCGGAGAGGATAGGTAAACCTCCCGCGAAGGTTGCACATGTGGGTGACGATCCGGTACTCGACTACCGGGGAGCTCTCGAGGCAGGCCTGATCCCCTTTCTGCTCGACAGGGCCGGCGGTGATCATAGGGACCTGAGAACCATCAGTGACCTGAGTGAACTACTCGATGGCCTGAAATCCTATCCTTCCGTATAAAAACTTACTGTACTTCTTGGCGATCGAAAATTCTCATGCACAATTGCCACTTTATCAGCTAGATGAGTGTGCCCTTAGCTGGGCACTCACTTTATCAAGCTCATCTTCCGTGCCTGGGTCGTATCCTCGCATCTGAGTGTGTAGAAGTAAATACCTGATGGGACAATTTCCCCGTTTTTATCCCTGCCATCCCATACAATCCTGTGAGTTCCGGGGTCTAGTTCTGAATCAACCAAAGTCTTAACATGTCTGCCGCGGAGGTCATAGATACCAAGTCCTACACGTTGCCTTTCGCCGGCTTTACCAGGGATGTCAAATGATATAGTCGTTTCCGGATTGAATGGATTCGGATAGTTCTGTTTGAGGATGAATGTCTTTGGTATCCCAGCATTACTACCTGTATCATTTGGATTGTCCTCGATACCGACTGTAGTGCTGCATTCGAGTAAAAGTGGAAAGTATTCTCTCGCAAGCCTTGTGACTTCCACGAATTCCGTGAAGACCGTGTCATTAGGATCCGGCCGAGGCGGATCTCCAACCAATTCTATGCCGCTTGGGTCCCCAACAGGGTCTGCAAACACTAATGCAAGCGCAAAGCGCTGCTTTTCCCCTGGGTACCAGTCGAACGGTCCGGATGACATCAGGAAGCGTATGTCCGTATCATCTGTTGTCTCGATACATTCATCCGGAGGCGTGCAGGATATCATCCTGTATCCTTCAGGGTCTGATTCTGGATCCTGCCCAGGACCTGAACAGACGGACGGATTGCAATGAAAGGTGTAATGCACGAATCCCATCTGGTCGACCTCATCCCATTCATCTGTCTGGCCGTCTCCATCATCATCGAGGCCATTGTCGGGCGACTCATCGACCAGACCATCGCCGTCATTGTCCACGCCGTCATCGTAGTTGCCCGGCGTCAGGAACATGGTGATTCCTACAAAACCCACCTTCCCGACCCAATCGACACCCTCATCGAAGTCGTTGTCCCACGCGAAGCCGAGATCAAGTTGTACAGTGTCTCCTTCGGGTGTGACTCTCTCATACATAAGGCTTGTCCGGTCATCTGTGAATGTCGAACCAATATCCATGTCGCTATCAAATGCTATCCATGCATCTTCCAGTTTTTTCTCGCCGACGTTTTCGATCTCAAAGAGGAAGAAGATGACTTGACCTAGTGAATCAGGCGTTGACACAGCCATGCTTCTCTGATTCACTTCGAGAGGCATGCTCATGCCATAATGGGGCGTTGCATCTATCGTGGTATACGTTGTGACGATATCCTGGCCCGAACATACGATCGGGTCACCCGCCTGGTTGCTGAACTGAGGTGGCCAGTTCTGGAGATCATCTGGATCTGTGCTGCTGAATACAGAAGCCAAGGGGTCGCTCGGAGATTGATCAACTCTTCCCTCTCTGAAATCAGTCCCGGCGTCAATAGGGTTATAGCTTTGAGTGAAGACGGTGTCTTTCGTTCCATCATCATCCGCATCATAGATCGCTGCCAGCCAGAGACCGGTTCCGAAGACATAATTGTTAGGGGTTCTCGCGGGCCAAAACCCAACCCCGTTCCCTGTGAAAAGGTCAATCCCTATCTGACCGGTGTTCGAGACGGCGAGCAATACTTCATTAAAATCGTGAAATTTCACAACCAAACTAGCTGTTTTCGGATGGTAATAAACATGGCTTTGTTTTTCGGCAGTAAGCGTCCATGAGAATAAGTGTTCATTCCAGGCAGCTGAATAGATAATACCCAGGACGGCAAATATGGTGAGTTCCCGTTTCATCGTTTCAACTCCTTTCCATGAATAGACGTGTCTACACATCTATGAATTGGCCCTCGATACGTGTGAGTTTCTGTCAAGCGGATCCTTTCTGTTTTATTGTTCGACTACCCAGAACAGGAAACGATCCGAGTCATATAAAACAGTAGGCGGAGTGCCGATCCAGGATCGATACTCATAATTGCCAAGCGGGGCAACTTGCGGAATGCTGTGGGCTATATGAGCCTGAACTGTGTAACTTGCCGGCATCGTGCATTCCAAGGGTCCCAGTACGTCCAAAGCAAGACCCCACTCTGCAAAGACTCTGGACAGAATCCAGAAAGAAACCTGAAGCGACCACCTATTGATGACGGTGTAGGTCACTCCCAACTGGCCGCCACGCTGGACCATTCTGCTATCTGGTGTCAGGTAGAGTGTGAGGTAGTCGTCCTGGTCAAAGAAGTAAGCACCCATGTCCCTGATCGTCCCGTCCGGATCCGAAGACGTGGGCTGTCCGGCATCGATGCACGGCGAATCCCAGAGCAGCCTGAAGTCGAGTTTCTCTTGCAGGACGAATCCAGGATCAGCCACGATATTTCCCTCTCCCGGCCAACCCCCATCTACATCACAGTAGTTTACATCAATCGACGCTCCTGAATCCAGGAAAATCTGCTGACCTGTGCCTGCGCTGTTCTCCCAGAGGATTGAGTTTGTCACAGTCGTCGCAGTGTCATTGATGCAATAGATGCCCCCTCCTAAAAACTCCGCTGTGTTACCAAAGATCGTATTACCGTCGGTGGTCAGGGAAGAGTTCCAGCTGTATATCCCTCCTCCATTACCACTGGCTGTATTGCCCATTATCAAGTTGCCAGAGACGTGAGGAGAGGATTCATAGCAGTAGATAGCCCCTCCGTAACCATAAGTATACCCCCCTGCCGTATTCATAATAATACTGTTATCCGATATGGTCGGAGATGATCCTCTGCAATATATACCCCCACCCAGGGTGGTCCACCCCGTGGTGATAGTGAATCCCTGGACGATTGAGCTCGAATCTTCGCCGCTGTGGAAGTAGAACCCGCGGTGTGGATCATCTGTGTTACCCCCACAGTCGATAAGTGTGAAAACAGGACCATTCTCCGATTTGACGACGATGGCCTTGCCGGTGAAATCAATGTCCCGATTTCCATCACCGCTGTATGTTCCATCCGAAACCAGAACCGTATCTCCGCCGGTTGCCGCATCAATACCGGCTTGAATCGTGGCATAATCGTCGGGGACGTGGATCGTATCAGCCTGGCAAATCCCCCAGATTAAAAGTATTGCCATGGATACAAGAGAGATTCCTGGCAATTTCATGACTTCCTTCCTTGGTTAATTTGTATGCTGAAATACCCTTATATACTTGAACTAAACGTCTATGTACCCATAGCAATTTTACCAGAAGTTTCAAGTTGAGTCAAGCGGTTTTGAAGCTCTTAGGATTTCCCTTCATTTAAACCTCAACTTCATGAGAACCTCATAATTCTTTTGTTATCAATAGATTGTACAATTTTATAAAAAATTTTACAGGTTGGAAAAGAGTTTA
>JBHIFB010000122.1:0-9694 GCA_046760905.1 Candidatus Glassiibacteriota bacterium
TCTTCAAGCACCACACCGCATTCAAGACCGTTGACCACTTCCTCGACATCATCCTTGAACCTCTTCAAGCTCGCCACCCTTCCCGTGTAAAGGACTTCCTGATCCCTCAGCAACCTCACCTCCGAATCCCGAGTGATCATGCCCTCTTTTACGAATGAGCCGGCCACGGTCCCGACCCGCGGGATGTTGAAGACCTCCCTCACCTCTGCAAGACCTATGAAAACCTCACTCTCTTTCGGTGTGAGCAACCCCTCCATTGCGTTCTTAACGTCCGAGATTGCTTCGTACACCACGTCATAAAGACGGACATCCACTCCCTCTCTTCTGGCTGCAATTCGACCGCCGACGTCAGGTTTGACCTGGAAACCAATGACTATGGCGTCGGAAGCCGCGGCAAGAAGAATGTCTGATTCGGATATCGTTCCAACCCCCCGGTGAATGACATCGACACCGACCTCATCACTACCAAGGGCTGTGAGGGCATCTGAAAGAGCTTCGACCGATCCATCGACATCACCCTTTATGATCATCTTAAGCGTCTTAACCTCCCCCTGTTTTATCCTGTCGTATAGTTCTGATAGATCGATTCTCTTTGTGCGCCTGAAATCATGCTCCCTCTTGAGCCTCTGCCTCACCTGGCTGATTTCCCTTACGGCCTTATCGTCCTTCATAACCAGAAATTTGTCCCCGGCCTGAGACACCCCGGAGAAACCGAGCACCTGAACCGGTGTCGATGGGGGTGCGGCGGTCATTACCTGGTTCCTCTCGTTCAGCATGGCCCTGACCTTTCCGGAGTAAAGACCGCAGATGAACGAATCACCGACTTTGAGGGTACCTGCTGTTATCAACACCGTCGCAACGGCTCCCATTCCTCTGTCGAGCCTGGATTCTATTACAACACCCTGGGCTGGCTTGTCGGGATTCGCTTTCAGTTCGAGGACCTCTGCCTGCAGAAGGAGCAACTCCAGAAGGTGATCCACCCCTTCGCCGTATTTTGCGGATATCTCAGCACATAGGATTTCACCACCGTACTCCTCTATGACGACACCCTGCTGAGCCAGTTCCTGTTTCACCCTCTCCGGGTTCGCCGTCGACAGATCAATTTTGTTGATGGCCACCACTATCGGAACACCAGCGGCCTTTGCATGATCGATAGCCTCTATCGTCTGCGGCATTACCCTGTCATCAGCAGCAACCATGAGAACGACGATATCAGTAACCTGTGCCCCTCTCGCCCTCATGGAAGAGAATGCGACGTGGCCAGGCGTATCGAGAAAGGTTATCCTCCCCTGGGGAAGAATGACTTCGTATGCTCCTATGTGCTGTGTTATCCCTCCACGCTCACCGGCAATTATGTTGGATTGGCGTATGTAATCGAGCAGGGAAGTCTTTCCGTGATCGACGTGCCCCATTATCGTGCAGACCGGAGATCGCGACTGTAATTGCTCCGGCTTATCCACCTCAGTGACTAGATCGGAGAAGAGATAGTCATCTGCCATTTCGGCCCTATAGCCGAACTCCTCGCATATAAGGGAGATCTTCTCGAAATCGAGTCTCTGATTTATGGTGACCATCAGACCGAGTTCCATAAGAGTAGAGATTATATCGTTGGGAGAGACCTCTATGAGATTGGCAAGTTCCGCAACAGAGATGAATTCGTTAACCTTCACAATCGCTTCAGACTCGATTTCTTCGTCTTTCGTGAGAGTGGCGCTCTTCTTTTTCTTGCGCTTCTTAACCCCACGGTCCATGAGTGCAAGAGTTCTCTTGATATTCCCCTCTATCACTTTCTGGTCTATCTGCTTCCTCCTTCTCTTCCTCTTGACGGCACCTGGTTCCAGAAGCTCCTTCAGCATCTCTTCCGTTACCCGGGCTTTTACTCTCTTTTTCGCCTTAACCTTTGGCTTCTTCGCCGGTGGCTTAGCTTCTGCCAGCTTCTTCTTCGGAGCGAATTTCCTGCGCTTTATCTCGTCTTTCTTCTTCTCCTCTTCCTTGTCCTTGGCAAATTTCTCCTTTATCTTCTCGACGACATCCTTCTCGATGCTGGACATGTGGCTCTTAACGGGCACCCCAATCTCATGGAGAAGCTTGACCATGGCTTCGCTCGAAAGATCGAACTTCCTCGCCGCTTCATAGACTCTGAATTTAGCCACGGTTAGCACCTCCTAACATCATACCGCTTCACCCGTGCCCCTGTCTTCCTCTTTTTCTGTCACAGGCTCATCGCGAGAATCGGTATCCGTCACCTCCACCTCAACCTCTCCCCCCTCCTGTTCAATCTCCCCTGTGATCTTCTCCTCAGCCTCTTCTTCAATCCCCTCCCCGACCCCTTCACCAACTCCTTCCAGGCTTTCTCCCTCAACCTCTTCTTCCACCTCCTCCTCGATCGCCAGCTCATCGGAGAGGTTTGTGATTATGGCAATGAGCTTAGTAGCTGTCTTCTTCCCTATTCCAGGGACCTCAAGTAAATCTGATTCATTAGCGTTGAGAAGATCGGCCAAAGTCTTATACCCCGCTCCTGCAAGCTGAAGGGCAGTCTTATCCCCTATTCCGGGTATTCTTGTGAGCTCATAATCCTCGAGGCTGATCAACTCGCCCTCCTCCTTCTTGGCCTCTCTCTCATCATACTCCTTCGCCGTCAGCAGGTCGATATCCCAGCCGGTTAGCTTTGATGCGAGTCTCACATTCTGCCCCGATTTCCCGATAGCCAGTGAAAGCTGGTCCTCGGCGACTATCACAGTCATCTTGTTCTCATTCTCTTCAGGAATGGTGCGGCTCACGGATGAGGGGCTGAGAGCTCTCCTCACGAATATGTTTGGATCTTCGCTGAATGGAACGATGTCAATCCTCTCGCCCCCGAGTTCGCTAACTATCGCCTGCACCCTTGAACCCTTCAGTCCAACGCATGCACCGACTGCGTCCACGTTCATGTCGTGCGATTGGACGGCAATCTTGGTACGTGAACCCGGTTCCCTGGATGTCCCCTTTATTTCCACGATACCCTGGGAGATCTCCGGAACTTCCAGCTTGAAAAGCGCCTTGACGAAATCCGGATGGGCTCGTGAGAGGATGAGTTGAGGTCCTTTCGAAGTGTCGAGCACTTCTATGAGACAGGCCCTGATGGGATCACCCTGCCTGTAATGTTCCCTCTTAACTTGCTCCCTCTGGGGGATTATGGCCTCCGTCGCTTTATCGACGAAAATGATGAAATTACCCCTCTCTATCTGCTGTATGGAGCCGGATATGATTTCACCGACTTTGCCGGAGTATTCCCTCAGTACCCTTTCCCTCTCGGCCTCCCGTATCCTCTGGATCACAACCTGCTTCGCCGCAAGAATCGCATTCCTGCTAAAATCGGCAAAATCTATGGGGATTTCGATCTCATCACCGCAAACGGGCTTACTCTTGTATGCCTTCGCTTCCTTCACTGATATCTCCAGCACCCCATCGAGAACCTCATCAACCACCTGCTTCTTGAGAAATATAGATATCGAGTTACCCATTTCCTCTATGCGGACTATCACGTTGGCCTGGGCACCGTACTTTTTTCTGGCTGCGGCAGTAAGGCCCGCCTCGACCATACTGTGTATTGTTGCCCTGTCGAGGTTCTTCTCCTTGACCAGCTCATTGAAGATGTCCATTACGTTAAAATTCATCCGGGCTCCTCTTTGCGATTCTGTTCCAGTCCACATGTAACCTGGCCTTCCGGATTCGCTTAAGGGGTATTGATACTTCCCCCTGCCCGGTCACATCCAGCCTGAGTTCATCATCCCTGAGTTCTTTTATCGTACCGATGATCTCCTGCCTCTTGCATGTTTCATCGCCCAAATCTATTTTGATCTCCCTCCCGCGAAACAACTCGAATTCATCCCTCCTCCCTATGATCCTCTCGGCACCTGGCGAGGACACCTCAAGGACATACTTCGACGGGAATAAGTCCCTCTCGTCGAGGACTGTCCCAAGCTCCCGGCTGACTTTCGCGCAGTCATCCACACCAACTCCCTGCCGGTTGTGAATGTACACCTTCAGGATGAACCTTCTTGGTGTCCCAACCAGCTTCATTTCCACAAGATCGAAGCCCGAGGTGGTAACTATATCGTCGACGATCTCCTCGAGCACCTCAAGATCAATGCTGCCTTTCATTTTCACTGACTGATCCTCTGAAAAAAAAGAGTGGGAACCGCCCACTCTTTCAATTTTGAAATATACAACCGTCTCTGCGAAAAATCAAGGGCGATAGATGCCCTTTTCCCAAGTTTAATTGTCAGTTACATGATACCGTCCAATGCCTGCCCCCTGCTTCAATTTCAGCTCTTCTTCCTGCCTCTAGACTGTGACTTTAGCCGGCTGATTTCCCTCTTCAGACTTGAAACTTCGCGCGAGAGTTTGTCAAACTCCTTCCTGGATGGCATCTTCAGTTTCTGGATAAATTCTTTCACGCCTTTCTGCACCTTCTTATCCAGAAATTTTACTTCCTTGTCCACTCCCTTCTCGAGCTCCCTGACCCACTTCCTCGCTTCCTCTCTCGTGAGCTCTCCGCGCTTCACAAGGTCGGCGGAAATTTTCTCTATCTTGTCTTTAGTCATCGACACGAGACCGAAGCCAAGATTGAGGGCATTCTGTATGAAGGATTTTTCCTCTTTCATGTTCACCTCCTCCTAGCTATTTATATCTCACTTTCAGACGCGAATCGGGTAATCTGTCGGAATATGCAGGAAGGTGTGAGCGTACCGGATCATGGGCCGGCGCGATCACGGTCCTTCCCGGATCTTTAGCCTGAAGTCGATAATTTCGCCCTCCTCGTAATCCTTCGAAAACTCGTATAGCCAGTGTGCGCACGGGGCAAGCGGGAAATAATCGGATATCTCTTCCCCTGTGGTGAAGTCCCTGTTCTCCCCCTTGTAACCGACGAGAGAAGCGAGGGACGTGATTTCACAACTCGTATATACCGAATAGATAATTCCGACGTCAGGCGCAAGCCACACAGCAAGTGAATCGGTACCCTCATTGGCAGCAGCCCTGTACTTGATGACATTCTCGTAAGACTGCACAGATGTTCCGTTCAACAGTATGTCGGCATTTCCGACCTCGGTGATTGTATAGATGAAGCTTCTTTCCACTTCATCCTGGTCCGGGCAGGTCTGGAACACAGTGTCCGAGTGCCAGAACTGGCCTGGATCGGTCGGAAGGGCTATGTATGGCTCGGATGAGATAGGCTCGAAAATGTTGAGGGCTACGCCTGCAAAGGCACCGAATATGCTCTTTACATACTGGCCTGTCGCACTGTCATAGCTCCAGGTATCCACTACTTTCAGCCAGCCGTCCTCCTTGACGAGTTCGGCCCGGCCGGCTAGCTCCTCAGCCGCAGTGCCCCAGTTAGCTCCCTCCCAGTAATATCCTCTCCCTCCCTGCTCCTGTTGATCGACGATGAAATGGAGCGAGAGACCCTCCGGGTCCACGAACGGGGTCATTTCGCACGGAGTGGATGGCTGGGTGACATCGTTCCCACAGCCACCGACGGAAATAGAGATGAGAAAACAGCAAATCAAGCCGGCACCGATTCTTTTCATCGCGCTCATGTATTCCCTCGGCTGATATTACACTGCGCTGGCTATTGCGTTCCAATCTGAAAAAATAGTAGATTGTAATATGAAACGCAAGCGAGCACCTGGTGTAAAAATCGGTGGCGGCCACTACTTTTGAAGATCGTGCCTTTCACCGACATCCACACAATTCGAATGCGATACCAGGGAGTCGACTGATGTTTTTCGTAGGGACCTCGGGCTTCAGCTATGACGATTGGGTCGGCCCATTCTACCCGGAGGATCTGGCGAAGAGGGACTTTTTGAGCTATTACTCCGGTGAATTCAATACCGTCGAGCTCAATGTTAGCTACTACCGTATCCCTGACGAGAGATTTATCTCCTCCCTCTCGGGGAAGACGCCCCCGGATTTCATCTTCTTCATAAAAGCATATCAGGGACTCACACACAAAATCACCGATCTTACCCCTTCCCAGCTTAGGCAGTTCATCAAGGCGCTGGGGCCTCTCAAAAGGGAAGGGAAGCTCGGTGGCGTGCTTCTTCAATTTCCTTACTCTTTCCATAAGACAGATCGTAATGTTGACCATCTCTGTTCTCTTCTCGATGATCTTCACGAATTCTGCCCGGTTGTCGAGTTCAGAAACAGGGAGTGGCTGATCGATGATATACTCGCTCTGCTGTCTGAGAAGGATGCCGGCTTCTGCTCTGTGGACCAGCCGGCTTTGAGGGGACTTCTCCCCTCGGAAGCGATAGTCACATCCGAGCGCGTCGGTTATGTGAGGTTTCATGGCAGGAACCGGCAGAAATGGTGGGACCACGAAGAAGCATGGGAGAGATACGATTACCTGTATACTGAAAATGAACTCAGGGAATGGGCAGAGAAGATACAGGATATGGCCAGGAAGACATCGATGACTTTTCTATTCTTCAACAACCACAGGAACGCCCAGGCCATTATGAACGCCCGCCAGATGAAGCGTCTCCTCATCAAAGAATCCTGAGCGCAAGATTACATCATTCTGCGGTGAACGGACCGGCTCCGGTCCGCTGGGGTACTCTCTTACTCAACCCTCTTTAACCCGGGCAACTGACGCAAGAGACGGCTTGTGATGCACCTTTTCAGGTGGAAGATCCAGAATTCCCCTCTTCATCTCCATCACGGTTATGTGGTCAGGCCTGAAGTGGCTCTTGATACATTGTATCGCAGCATCACTGTCCAGGCCATCCCCACACGTGAAGACATCAATAGCGGCATAGCCATACTCTGGCCAGGTATGGATGGTGAGATGTGACTCCGAAATCACCACTACACCGCTTACGCCGTGGGGGCTGAACTTGTGAAATCGTGTGCCGATGATGTGCGCTCCAGCAACACGAGCCGCCTTGGTGAGAGCCCCTTCAATTATTCTCTCGTCGTCCAGTAACTCGTAGCTACAGCCATAAAGCTCGAGGATGATCTGGAAACCCAAAGCTTTCAACTACGCTTTTCTCCACAGTAAAGGTGAAAAAAAGTAGTCTGCTGGCTGCACCAGCAACTGTTTGTCTCGGTTTCACCTCCCATCATTTCGAAGGAAGGTAGAAAATCTGCAAATTTCGGCTGGAAATGTCAATAAAAAAATGGTGGCTGCCACCTTTTTTCTGCGCTAAGGCTGGTGCCACCATTTTATGGCCTGAGCCGTGTGATGGTCCTTGGGAACGGGATCGCTTCCCTGATGTGCTTGAGGCCGCATATCCAGGCAACCGTTCGCTCGAGCCCGAGGCCGAATCCCGAGTGCGGAACCGTACCGTACTTTCTCAGATCGAGATACCAGTCATAGTTTTTCTCATCAAAACCCGCTTCCTTTATCCTCTCCAGCAGAACCTCATAGTCGTGTATCCTCTGTGAGCCGCCTATTATCTCGCCGTAGCCTTCTGGGGCCAGGAGATCATCGCACAGAACGACTTCGGGCCTCTGGGGATGCGGCGGCATGTAGAAGGCTTTCGCTTCCCTCGGGTAGTTGTACACGAAGACCGGGCCATCGAACTCCTTCGAGATTTCCGTCTCATCCTCTGCTCCAAGATCAGCGCCCCACTGGATCTTACTACCCTTCTGCTGAAGAAGACAAACTGCGTCATCATAACTCAGACGCTCGAACGGGACAGTAACCTTCTCGAGCGGCCCGGTATCCCTCTCGAGTCCATGAAGCTCCTTTGAAGCTTCCTCAAGGACCCTCCTCACCACATAATATATTAGATCCTCCTGTAATTTCATGTTCTCATCCGAGTCAGCAAACGCCACCTCTCCTTCAACCATCCAGAATTCAGTGAGGTGCCTCCTGGTCTTCGATTTCTCCGCCCGGAAAGTTGGACCGAAGTTGTATACCTTCCCGAAGGCCTGGCAGGCAGCTTCGAGGTAAAGCTGACCGGTCTGGGCAAGGTAAGCATTTCCCTCGTTGAAGTATTCGGTCTCGAACAGTGTACTAGCGCTCTCCCCCACCGCCCCAGTGAGTATAGGCGTATCTATAAGAATGAAATCCCTCTCCGTGAAGAAGTCTCTTATGTAACGTATGATCTTGTCCCTTATCCGCATCACCATGTGTGGGCGGCTTGACCGCAGCCATAGGTGCCGGTGGTCCAAAAGGAAAGTAATACCATGTTCCTTCGGACTGATTGGATAATCCTGACTCAGCTGGACGACTGTGAGATCCGTCAGCTGAAGCTCGTAGCCGCCTGGCGACCTCGCATCTTCCCGCACCACGCCGGTGACTTCTAGTGAGCTCTCCTGGTTGAGGGCGGTGAAGATTTCGAATGCGTCCTTTTTCACATCCCCCGCAACCAGGACGCACTGAACGAGACCCGTCCCGTCCCGCACGAGAAGAAAGCGCACCTTTCCGCTTGAACGCTTGTTGTAAAGCCATCCCTTGATTGTGACTTCCTCCCCTACATGCTGACAGAGATCTTTCACATATACCTGATCCATGAAACTTCTCCTTCGTTGGACAATATAATATATAGGAAAAAGATAAGTCAACTCGGATTTACACGGCTTAATACGGCCGGGGCTTTGTTGACAGATTGTATGGAGAGATTATTCTATAAGTGTATGGTCGATCGGGGCCAATCGATGAACACGCGCAAGGAGAACGTGAAGGAGATGCGGCTTTTAACCTCGGTGGTTTCCATCCTGCTCCTTTCGCCTTTCACATTGTACACTGTGAGAAATTCACTCTCACTCGAAGCCGGGGGAGGTGAAGCGTTAGACCCTCATCAATCCCGCTGGGAAGTTGTAATTGGGAAAGGTCTTACCGCCCGCCCTGAAGCGCTGGGAGAGAGGGTGTTTGCACTCAGCAGCGATGGGTGGGCGGCGCTCGTTGATTGCGAACGGGGAGAAATCCTCTGGAGAGAGAGGGCGGGATACGCCTTTAACTCCCCGGCCACGATAATAGACAACGTCGCATACGCGGTGTCCCAGGGCGCAAAGCGCTTTCTGACGGCAGTCTCACTCGATTCAGGAAAGAGCCTGTGGAAGCACAAAACCGGCTATTTGAAATCTGGCCCGATCAGGGTCGGGAAGGGACTGGCGATACTCGAGTCCGACGGCGTGCTCAAGCGATTCGACCTCCAGGGCCCGACTCTCAGGTGGTGGGCATCTCTAGGAAAACCGTGCCTCAACAAGCTCTTCAAAATCGGTGAGAACCTTCTTGTATGCTGTGCTGACACTATTTTTTCGATCAGCGCCGATAACGGTGAAATAAAGGAGAGGTATTACTCAGGGTCTCTTGTCTCGTTCCATCCCCTTGGACAGGGTGATGGGATACTAGTTGTGAGACGCCGGGGGGAGGTAGCGCTAATGGATGCTGACCGGGAAGAATCCATCTGGTCGATCAATCTAGCACCTTCACCGGTATACCACGTTACCGCATCCGGCGGCGTCCTCCTCATCACGGCAGGCAGCGACCTCACCTGCCTGGTCCCCGAGAATGGAGAGGTAGTATGGAAGGACCGGCTCCCGTCTCCGGCAGCCGGTCCGCCTTCTATTCGAGATGATCTCCTTGCAATTACAACAGTTCACGGCGGCCTGTTCATCTATGAGAAGGCGTCGGGTAAGATAATCAAGAAGCAGGAGCTGGGCCAACCGGTGAGTTCACCGCCGGTGATGTGCACTAGCCGTA
>JBHIFB010000123.1:0-9540 GCA_046760905.1 Candidatus Glassiibacteriota bacterium
GGATCAGTGTCACTACTGTCCAGAAAAAGAAGGCTTTAACGTTGACATACAAAAAATGGTAGCGGTACGGGGAATCGAACCCCGGTTTGATGGCTGAGAACCACCCGTCCTAGGCCACTAGACGATACCGCCACCGATTGTGGCTGCCCCCCAAGGATTCGAACCTCGATAAACGGATCCAGAGTCCGCTGTCTTGCCATTAGACGAGGGGGCAGCAGGTGCCTTTAATTTTAGCGAATGAGCAATATATTGTCAATATGATGTGATCGCAGAGTTCCCTTCCCCACCTTCAAGCCCCCTGTTCTTCTGCACGCATGCCCTCGATATGATTTACCGCCCTCGCAAGACGCTTGATGCAGCCTTCTCTCCCTATGACCTCCATGAGCTCGAAAAGTCCAGGACCAGCGGCTCGTCCGGTGAGTGCAACCCGCACCGGATGAATGACCTTCGAATTCGATACATCGAGCGCTTCAGCGATGGCTCTCACCTTCTCCTCAATTGACTCAGAGCTGAAATCATCTAGCTCCCGCAGCACCTCTCCGACTTTATTCAGAATCATCATTACTTCTTCTGGTTTCTTCCATCTCTTTTTTACAGCCCCCTCTTCGTAGGGAAAATCTTCTGTCAGATAAGGTTTCGCGGCCTCGACAAAATCGCTCAGAAGGCGCATCCTGGATTTGAGGAGGTCGATGAGCGCAAGGAGCCAGTCCTTCCTCTCCTGTACATCCCCTGCCCCGAGCAGATCTGCTTCAACCCATCTCCTGCTCACCTCCTCATAAATCTCCTCCGCCCGAGAACTCGAAATGTATTGCCCGTTGAGCCATTCTAGTTTTTGTATATCGAAGACGGCCCCCTTCCTGATTACCCGGTCAAGAGAGAATCTTTCTACAAGCTCCTCGACAGAGAGTACCTCCCTGTCATCGCCCGGCGACCAACCGAGCAGTGCGAGAAAGTTCACAACGGCTCTGGGAAGAAAGCCCATGTCTCTGTAACTCGCTATTGAGGTAGCACCATGTCGCTTGGCCAGCGGCTTCTTATCTGACCCCAGTATGAGCGGCAAATGGGCAAAGCATGGGACTCGCTTGCCCAATGAGTTATATAGTAAAATCTGCTTCGGGGTGTTCGAGAGGTGGCCTTCACCTCTGATCACATGAGTGATTTCCATGTCTATGTCATCTACGACAACGGCGAGCTGATAAGTGGGAGTGCCATCTCTTCTGAGTAGTACGAAATCATCAATGTTATGGTGCTCGACGGAATTGCTGCCGTACACAAGATCTTCGAAACAGGTTCTCCCCTCGGGCACGAAAAATCTGACAGCGAACTTATCTCCAGCATCTATCCGGACACGCCTCTCTTGTGGGCCCATGGCCAGGCATGTCCTGGGGTAAAGATACGTCTTCTCAGCCGATTTCAACTGTTCGTTTTCTCTCATCCGGTCCGGCTTGCAGAAGCAGGGATAGGCTTTACCACTATCCATGAGATCCATCGCTATCTGCCTGTGCCTTTCCAATCTTCTCGATTGAAACATCGGCTCCTCATCCCACTCTATCCCCAGCCACTGTAAGCTCTCCATGATCGATTCGACCATCTCCTCTGATGATCTTTCGATGTCGGTGTCCTCTATCCTGAGGAGAAACTCACCGTCCTGGTTTTTCGCAAACAGCCAGTTGAACAGAGCAGTTCTCGCACCTCCGACGTGAAGATGCCCGGTGGGAGAAGGCGCAAATCGAACTCGTACCCGACTCATTCCTCTTCCTCTGAACCTGTGATTTCGAACTCGACTCCACCGATCCAGGAGGAGAATACGTTGTAGATAATTGCTCCGACTGAGATGAAGGCAGCTCCGATCAAGCCATATGCCAGGGATGAAGCGATTATGATCAGAATTCCCAGGTAGCCTCGCAGCGCCTCGGGTAGCCTGATAAAGGAGATGAAGTCTGGAGGATTGTGAAGAAAACCGATCAACATTCCTGCTGCAAGAAACGCGAGGCCGAACACGCATCCCAGTATCGCATAGAAAATGAAGGAAAGCTTAAAGAGAGTCCTTAATCGTATCCTCTTTAATTCGTAAATCATTCAGTTCCCAATACAATTTGGCGGAGAGGGTGGGATTCGAACCCACGGTGAACTTTCGCCCACAACACCTTAGCAGGGTGCCGCCTTCAGCCAGCTCGGCCACCTCTCCGACTGATTTTTCTGAGACTATGAAATATCAAAAAGCTATATCGACTAGTAAATAATAACGATACGGCCTGTGATAGTCAAGAAATAGTAATGGATGGGCAAAATTCCTGGGACATGTAATCGTTTTCCTGAGTATACCGGGATTTTTGCAAAACTCAAGACTGAGCAAGTGAATTGACAGTCGACCGGAAACACGATAATATTTCAGCATCTTTCAGGGTGGGTTAACAACACATCGTAAATGAATCCCCATCGGTGAAAGGAAGAGTACAAATTGAATCCCCTGACTATCTTCGCAAAGAGGTTTATCGCGGGAGAGAAAATTGAGGACGCTATCGAGGTGGTGTCGAGGCTGAACAGCGAGGGGATGACTGCAACAGTCGATATCCTCGGAGAGAATGTCAAAAATTCAGAAGCTGCGCATAGAGCAGCTGATGCGTATATTAACCTCCTTGAAGAAATCACAGCCTCCGGTATCGATTCAAACGTTTCTCTAAAGCTAACCCAGATGGGACTCGATATCGGTGATGATTTCTGTTACAAAAATGTGAGGCGGGTTGCCCAGACGGCGAAACAGCGGGGCAATTTTGTAAGAATAGACATGGAAGGGTCCCAATACACACAGAGAACGCTGGATGTGTTCAGGAAACTGCGGTCCGAGTTCGAGAACGTCGGCACCGTCATCCAGGCATACCTGTTCAGGAGCGAGAAGGATATAAAAGAGCTCAACTTGGAAGGATCGAGAATAAGGTTGTGTAAGGGAGCATATAAAGAGCCGCCATCTATCTCCTTCAACAGCAAAGACCAGACGAATGAGAACTTCATACGCTTGATGAAAATACTGTTGACCGAAGGCACTTATCCGGCCATAGCGACCCATGACCCTGCCATGATAGAGGCGACGAAGAAATTCGCATATGAGAATTCGATCTCAAAAGATCGGTTCGAATTCCAGATGCTCTACGGGATAGGAAGGAAATTGCAGAGGGAACTCGCAAGGGCAGGATACACGATCAGAGTGTATGTACCGTACGGGACTCACTGGTTACCCTATTTCGCCAGAAGGCTCAGGGAGAGGAAGGAAAACATCTTCTTCGTTCTGCGGCACCTTTTCAGGGATTGATCTCCCTGCTATCCTTTGTTGATGATCGTAATTGTTGTAGTAGCGCTTATCGAACCAGAAGTTGCAGTAATTCTCACCGATTGAGACGTCCCCTGCGGTACCGCAATGGTGATCCGAAATGTATCTGTAACCTGGCCGTTTGAATCTGTCTTCTGAACGGCACCTCCCGAATCAAGCTGACCCCGATCCGAAGTTATGACGACAGGCTTGTTCTCTATGGGATTGCCAGATGCATCCCACACGGTGACGGTAATGCTGGATATGTGAGTTTGTGCCTCGCTGGTTGAGACCTCAAAGGTCGAAGGGTTTGCATTAAGCGTTATAGTCGATACAGGTATGCCGATCGTCACATTGATCGAGTCGGCAGTGTTTCTCACTATCGCCGTAACCGTGGCCGTACCCTCGACGAGGCCAGGTGTTAGAGTTGCCGTTGCCAGGCCATTCGTTGTGACAGCATTGGGTGTAATTGTTCCCAGCGTTGTGCTGAAGAACACCTCGGTTCCGTTTGGGACCACGCCCTTCTCCTCAGTGATGTAAGCTTCGATCCTCGAAGAAGTGTCTAGCCTTGCCGGTATCTCGGAAGGGTTGGCGGTGAGGAATATGTTAACACTCTGAAAACCAATGGTAACCTGAAGAGAATCGAAAAGCCCGCCTGAGAATGCCCTTACAGTGGCAGTTCCTTCATCGTTTCCAGCGGTGAGGATGGCGTTGGCGATTCCGTTTTCCACTTCCGCTTTCTCGGTGATAGAACCAAGGGTTGTCGAGAAATAGATCACAATACCATTGAGGGCCTGACCAGTGCTATCCTGCACGATAGCCTGGATTTCGGACGTCGATTCTCCATCCGCTGGGATGCTCATGGGATTTGCCGTGAGTATGAGAGTGGCACCGCTCGGTGCAAGTAGGTCATCGTGACCGCATGATGAAACAGACACCGTCACAAAAGCAATCATCAGCATTATGAGTATTGTATAATTTCTCATGACTCCTCCAAGATGCTGGCCCGCGGAGGGCGAGGGATTCGAACCCCCATGAGCCTAAGCTCGGCGGATTTCAAGTCCGCTGCCTTACCAATTAGGACTAGCCCTCCGGTTTTAAATAAAATTACAGCTTTGTTGATTACAAGTCAAATGACCCACCGGTTCCTATCCAGGTGTTTACCTCCACGCCTCCCACAAGCCACATTCCTTAAAACAATTCTATATCGATTTCAGCGACTTATAGAGGATATCGATACTCTCGTCCACCTCCTCTTTGCTCACATTCAAAGGAGGTCTGAACCTGACAGATCTCTTTCCACACGCAAGGGCAAGCAGCTTGTTCTTACGCATTTCGGCGAGAAGCTTCTGTCTGATTTCGTCAGAAGGAAGATCGAATGCGATCATGCAGCCTCTTCCCCTCACGCTTCTCATAGTATCACGAAAACTCTGTGAAAGTTCCTCCAGTCTCCCGACGAAATATTCACCCATACGTCCCGCATTCTCCAGTAGATTTTCCTCGACTATGATATCAATGTAGTACTTGCACCTCATCATATCAGCGAGATTGCCACCCCACGTTGAGTTTATGCGGCTTGATTCCTCGAATACGTTGTTCTTGATGCTATCGACTTTTCTGCCAACCGCTATACCGCAAACCTGCGTTTTTTTGCCGAACGCTATAATGTCGGGCACAATATCGAAGTGTTCGAAAGCCCACCACTTACCGGTAGCCCCGAATCCCGTCTGGATCTCATCGAATATCAAAAAGATCTCAAACCTGTCTGCGATAGCTTTCAGCTCTCTTAAAAACTCTCCTCTGAAGTGGTTATCACCCCCCTCTCCCTGGATTGGCTCTATTATTATCGCCGCAACATCTTCCGGAGACTGGTCTATAGCCTTTCTTATCAATGAAAGGCTCCTCTCCTCGGCCTCGACGACCTTCCTGAGGTTCTCTTCATTGGGTGGAAATTCAATCTTCGGATTGGGAATCCTTGGCCAGTCGAAAGTGGGAAAGTACTTTGTCTTTCTTGGATCCGCGGTGTTCGTGCAACTCAGGGTGTAACCGGTACGACCGTGGAAGCACTGTTCGAAATGGATGACCTTGAATCCTCTCTCCTCTTTCGATCCGCGTTTCAGATTCCACCTTACCTTCCAATCGAATGCTGTTTTCATAGCATTCTCGACGGCGAGAGCTCCTCCACTTATAAAAAACAGGTGGGGGAGTTCGGGGGGGAGCGTCTGTGTCGCGAAGGTCTCCACAAACTCCGCCATCTCGGTGGTGTAGAAGTCCGAGTTGGAAGGCTTGTTAATCGCTGCCCATATCAATTTTTCCCTGGTTTCTTTTTCAAGCAGTTTCGGGTGATTAGTGCCGATGGGGCAAGATGCGAAGAAATTGAAGAAATCCAGATACTCATCACCCGTCACCGCATCGACTAACCGGCAGCCTCGGCTATTCTGAAGGTCAACGATGATGTCGAAGCCATCTGCCAGCATGTATCTCCCTATGGTGCTTTTGACGAGTCCAGGTTCGATTCTCTGAGATATATTTGCAGTGGTTTCTCCCATCACTTCCTCCGTGTTCCTGTGCAAGGTAAGCTGAATTTTAACTTCGGATTAGAATCGTCAATCGTTTATTCTGTAATAAAATACGTCTATATAATATAATAAAACTCACTATATTTTCAAAGAAATATAGCGAAAAAGGCGATGCTTTTGCATTCGAATGATCGAGGGACTCTCTGCCACAAAGCCATTGACCGTGGCCAGCCACCTTGTTATTCTAATGCTCGAAGCGGCTTACGGACAAAACCCGAAGCTTTCAAAAAGAGCTCAGATGATCCTATCAAAGAAAGAATTAATAAAATTTATCTTTATCGCGGCCTCCCTTCTTTTCATGGCTCTCTATGTGTGGCGAACGGTCCGGCAAGTAGGAAATTTCCCCCCGTCGCCAGATATTGACGCTCTTATGGCCTCGTTGCTCATAAATTGGCTTGGATTCGTCACAGTGATCCTCGTTTGGAAGTTTCTCATCACATCATATGGAGAGAGAATCACAACCGGTCAGGCCTACAGGATATACTTTCGTTCAAACCTCGGAAAATATCTTCCGGGTAAGGTGTGGCAGCTTGCGGGCATGGTATTTCTCTGCGATGAAATCGGGATCATGCCAAATAAAAGTATACCTGCTTCACTATACAACACAGGCGTTGCTGTAATAACCGGTCTGGCGATTTTCTTCGTTACTGTATCGATTGACACTCTCGGCCTCACGAGAGCGCTTGTCTCTTACACCTTACTGGTCGCTATAATAGTTTTTTTGATTGTTTTCCCTGATTTTCTCACCGGATTGATGAACAGGATCCTCCGCATATTGGGAAAAGAACGTATCGAAGAAGGGATCGGGAGAGGCATTCTGTTTACAACTTTCGTCAGCTACGCCCTTGCATGGTTTATCTTTGGATGGGGGTTCCATTTGTTTTTGCGGTTTCTCGGTGTTTCGAAAGACCTTGATTTGCTTGAGACGGTTGGTATTTTCTCCGGTTCAGTCTCTATCGGCTTCTTGGCCTTCTTTTCACCGGGAGGAATAGGGATACGAGAAGGGGTTATGGTATTTCTCATGGAGAAGTATTATCCACTAACCACCGCCATCTTCATTTCGGTCACCGCGCGATTGTGGATCACTGCCGTTGAATTATCTGGATTTCTATCCACATACGTATTTCCCATTGGATCATCGACAGAGTCGCAGAGTAAATGAAAAGGAAAAAAGGAAAACGGCCAAAGAAAGTCGAGAGATCCCAGACAGCAACCGGAAGCGAAAAATTCGCTGGATTTCGGGAAGAGAATCTGGACAAGCTCGTTCCCTTTTTCTTTGTAATCCTCACAATCATTCTCTTTCGGAAGTTCATATTCTCTGACGAGATGCTCTTTGGCACCGATACAATCGCAGCGGGAGTCTTCTTCAGGTCCTTCTATGCGTATGTCGTCAGGACATATCACACTCTTCCACTATGGGACCCTTACATCCTGGGAGGATTACCCTTCGTGGATGCGATGCACGGAGATACATTTTATCCGACCACGATACTGAAGTTTTTCATCCCGATCTTCCGCGCCCTTGGTTACAAGCTCATCATCCACATATTCTTCGCCGGCATCACATCCTATCACTGTGCGAAATCCTTCGGGATCTCCCGATTGTCTTCCATGTTCGTGGCTCTCTCATACATGTTCTCCGCGAATCTGGTCTCTCTAGTGTATGGGGGTCATGGTGGAAAGATATATGTGATCACGATCTTTCCCCTCTCGATGTATCTCCTCAACCGTGGTTTCGATAGCAGGAAGACGTTTCATTTCATACTCTTCGGTGCATCGATAGGCCTCATGGTGCTTACGGCTCATATTCAAATGGCCTACTTCGCTCTATGGGGGATCGGATTGTATTTCCTTTACAGGTTGTATGGGATTCGAGGTGAGGGCAGGAAGGCGCTCTCGAAGATCACAACGAGGTTCATCCTTTCCCTTGGTCTTGGGATCTCACTATCGGCGCTCCAGCTCATTCCGCCGTATATCTATCTGAACAGGTACTCGCCGAGGGCTGAAGGCGGACGCGGATACGAATTTGCCACTTCGTGGTCGCTGCATATGGAAGAGGTCGCCTCTCTTGTGTTCCCTGATTTCAGCGGAATCGACACCGGCTCCGAGGGAACTTACTGGGGAAGGAATTTCTTCAAGATTAATAGTGAATACAGCGGGATCCTGCCTGTACTTTTTGCTGTTCTTGCGGTATGCTTGCACAGGAGAGGCAATCTCTTCTGGCTCATGATTTCGCTACTGGCGATCATATACGGCCTTGGTGCAAACACTCCGGTCTTCAAGCTATTCTATGCTGCCCTACCGGGGGTAAAAGTGTTCAGAGCACCCAGCCTCATAACTTTCATCTTCACATTCTCGGTTGTATTAATGGCAGGTATGGGACTCGATGCCATCAGAGAGGCGAGTGAGGCGGAAAGAGTCGCTAAGACAATACGCGTTCTTTTAGTAACGCTTTCGGCACTGTGGGTGTTCATCCTGTTTGTGAGTATCTCTCCCGAGAAGTTTTTCGCGATCTGGTTGAAAATCTTCTACCCCAACATAACAGATGAGAGATTTGCCATACTGAGCAAGACCCGAAGTGGTATCATAGCGGGCATGTGGATTATCGGGACCATTGCCCTTCTCGCAGTAGCTTCCCTCTATATGGCAAGAAAGGATTGGGCTGGAAATTTCCCTTTAATTATTTTTATAATATCACTGTGTACAGTTGGAGACCTGTGGCGGATCGATTCCAGGTTCATCCAGGTAGTCTCTCCGGATAGATATTTTAGCAGAGACAAGGTCGTGGATTTCCTCAAGATGCAGCAGGGAAAATTTAGAGTGTTTCCTATTCCAGGTACTTATCCACAGAATTTCCTTGCCTACCATAGAATAGAGGAGATAACAGGTCATCACGGGAACGAACTGAAAAGATACAGGGAATTTACCGGTGAGGACAATCTATCCCAGCCCAGATTCCTAAACCTTCTCAACGTGAAATACCTCCTCACCCGGAGCCAATTCCGGCATCCGCTGTTCAAAAAAGTATTCAGCTCTGGTGGAATCACAGTCTTTAAGAACCTTGAGAGCCTCCCACGAGCATTCGTTGTCCATTGCTATGAAGTGCAGGAAAAAGAGAGTGTCCTGTCGAGACTCAGGGATGAATCGTTCGATTACAGAAACTGTATCATACTCGAGAAAAAACCGGATGTGGAGCCGGAAATAAGCGGTAAGACGACCGGAAATGGTGAATGGGCAAGGCTGGAGTATGAATCCCCAAACAGCTTCTATCTGGAATGCAACCTCGAAGAGCCCGGCTTCGTATTCATGAGTGAGAATTACTATCCATCTTGGAAAGCATATGAGGGAGATGTTGAGATACAGATTTTAAGGTGTGATTATATCTTCAGAGCGGTTTATCTCGCTCAGGGAGAGCACCGAATACATTTCAAATTCGAATCAACTCCTCTCAAGGTTGGTTTTTTAATCACTCTCCTTTCCACGACTATCATCGCAGCCGCAGTTGTTTTCGAATTAGTTTCCAGAAGGAAAAACAAGTAAGGGAGTCCACCTGCTGGACTCCCTTACTTAAGTCAAAGCAAATGTGATCTATACTCCGGTTCTACTCCATCGGGACGGGGAATTTCGCCTGGCCGCCCGGTTCAATGATCGTCA
>JBHIFB010000124.1:0-9451 GCA_046760905.1 Candidatus Glassiibacteriota bacterium
GTTCGCCCAAAATGTTGTCAAAAACTCTCCCGCGGCCATCCATGCTAATGGCGATTCCACGGGACTCCAGGATACTCGTGAACTGGGCACTTGTGAACTGGCTCCCCTGATCAGTGCCCAGAATCTCCGGCTGTGAGATGTTCAATGCTCTCTCCAGAGCTGTCAGACAGAACTCCTTCTCCAATGTGCTTTAGAGCTCCCAGGAGACCACATAACGGGAAAACCAGTCCATAATGGCCACCAGATACTGGAATCCTCGTTCCAGCCGGATATACGTGATATCAGACCCCCAGACCTGATCCGGTCGGTCAATGGACACACCCCTCAGCAAATAAGGATAAATCTTGTGCTCCTTTGACGGCCTACTGGTCCTCCGCTTCGGATGGATCGCACGGGGCCCCATGAGACGCATCAAACGACCTATCCGCTTGCGGTTCAAGGAAATTACATGGAGATCCGAGAGCGTAAAAAGGAATAATCATACTCCTATATGTGATAGATCGGACTTGACATATGCTTAGTGTCCTAATAAATTTACATATAATCAAATTAAATATCTATAGGACACGACAGAATTTTGTTCCATGTTTATTCCGGATAAAGACATAAGTAAACAGATTCTCGTTTCGTTGAGACGGATTATTCAGGGTATTGATCTTCATTCTCGAAGCCTTCACCGGAAATGCGGACTAACAAGTCCGCAGATCATACTTCTGGAGGAACTCTTGGACTCACCAAAGTTATCTGTTGGAGAGCTGGCAAAGAGAATTTCTCTCAGTCATGCCACCGTCACAGACATGCTGAATCGGCTTGAAAAAAGTGGTCTGATTTACAGAAAACGCAGCAACTTAGACAGACGACGTGTTGAACTAGGGATAACTGATTTGGGTACCCAGGCTCTTCAAGAAGCTCCCCCACTTCTTCAGGATCGCTTTATCGATGAACTGGAGAAATTACACGAGTGGGAACGAACATTGATTCTTTCAACTTTACAGAGAATTGTATCCATGATGGAGATTAAAGATGTAGAAGCCGCTCCTATTCTCGCAAGTGGGCCAATCATCAAAACCGAAGTAACCGAGGCCTCTGAGCAAGCGGTAAGTGAGGAGTCAGCACCGGGAAAACATATAGAGCCCTAAATAAATATAACCTTTAGTGTACGAAATATATATTTTCAGTGCATTACTACTTCTCTAAATGTCTGCGAGGGCCATAATCGACAATTTTAAATCTCTGATATATATCCGAGCGAAAAGTAATTCTTTTTTCAAGACCTAGAAGAAAGGTGAGTATAAAATGAAGAATTCAGGAATTGAGATGCCTCACGACAACTTCACGAATGACAAAGCAAACATACTATCTGTCCAGCTCCCTGAAACTCCGGAAGAACTTTCACAGGATGAGGAGTGGTGTGTCGTACATTATAATGGATTAAAAAAAAGAATTAGATTCCATAACTACGATGAGATTTATGAGATCCCTGGTCTATATGAATACTTATTCTATGATATATTGAGATGCAACTCACCACAGGTTGTCTGCTCTCTCCTCGAGAAAGAGCTAAAACATAGTTCCCTCAAGATTTCCGACCTGAATGTCCTGGATATCGGTGCAGGCAATGGTATGGTTGGCGAACAACTCAAAAAGGCAGGTGTCAAATCAGTTACCGGAATCGATGTAATCGATGAGGCGGCAGATGCAACTGAAAGAGATCGCCCGGATATATACAATGATTATCATGTCGTCAATCTCACGGATATACCACAATCGACATACCACGAACTAAAAAGTGAAACTTTCAATTGCCTCACAACGGTCGCAGCACTTGGATTTGGCGACATTCCTCCCCTCGCTTTTGCTAACGCCTACAATCTCATCTCCACACCAGGGTGGATTGCGTTCAATATTAAAAAACTGTTCCTTTCTAAAAAAGACACATCTGGTTTCTTCCGCCTGATTCATCGGATAGTTGACTCTGGTATTCTGAACATTCGATGCTGTCGCCGTTACCGCCATCGTCTATCACTTGATGGTTCTCCTCTTTATTACTGTGCCATTGTTGGGGTGAAGAAAGCGAATATCCCGATGAATTGGTTTAAATAAATCTGGTCTCAATGCTACAATGAATGCTACTGAAGGTTTCCAATGATTCGATTAATTGATGTCTCAAAATCATTCAACCAAGACTCGACCTACGCTGTTCGCAACCTCTCATTAGAAATAGCGGATGGAGAGACGATAGTTCTGCTGGGTTCATCTGGTTGTGGTAAGACTACAACACTCAAGATGATAAACAGATTAACGGAACCAAGTTCTGGTGAGATCGAAATTGATGGGCGCAACATTCTTGATCGAGATCAAGTTGAGCTAAGACGATCCATTGGATATGTATTTCAGGGTATTGGATTATTTCCGCACATGACGATTGAAGAAAACGTCTCTATCGTCCTACGGTTGCTGGGAATACCACAGACGAAGCGTCGGGACCGAGCACGTGAACTACTCTCACTGGTCAATCTCGATCCCGACACATATGCAAAAACCTTTCCAAGACAGCTGTCCGGCGGCCAGCAACAGCGAGTTGGTGTCGCACGGGCACTCGCTGCAAACCCGACCTATTTGCTCATGGATGAACCCTTTGGAGCTCTTGACGCGATTACGCGTGATACGCTCCAGCAGGAATTACTTGCCTTGAAAGAAAGATTACAGAAGACAATTGTTTTTGTCACTCACGACATCTTTGAAGCGTTCATACTGGCCGACCGCATTGCTATCATGCACGAGGGACGACTCGAGCAGGTCGGAAGAAAAGAGGAAATAATACAACAGCCGGCTACCTCCTTCGTCCGGGGACTTTTTGAGAAATTGAAAAAACAACTCGCTTCCTTAAAGGAAGATTTGTAATGGAAAAGTCTTCGATGACACAGTTCTTAGTTGAGAGAGCACCTGATTTATGGAATAGAACACTCGAACATTTCATGCTCACAGGAATCTCAGTTGGTATAGCAATACTAATTGGATTGACACTCGGTTTCTGGATTTCACGTAACTCATTGGTCCGCAGCCCGATACTTGGTATTTCCGGAATTGTCCAGACAGTACCCAGCCTCGCTCTTTTAGGTTTTCTGCTGCCATTTCTGGGAATAGGTGTGAAACCGGCCATCGTCGCGCTGTCGCTCTATGCCATACTACCCATTATCCGCAACACGTACACGGGAATCACCGAGGTACCACCTGAAGTGATCGAAGCTGCGAAAGGAATGGGATTCACAGACCGTCAACAGCTTTTTTTGGTGGAGCTACCACTTGCGATGCCAGTTATCATAGCCGGCATACGCACAGCTACTGTGATCAGTGTTGGTGTAGCTACTCTCGCTGCCTTCATTGGTGCCGGAGGATTAGGGTTTTTTATTTTCCGGGGAATATCCATGGGTGACAATCGGCTCATCATGCTGGGTGCCATCCCCGCAGCATTAATGGCGCTGCTGCTCGACTTTATTATCGGCCTGATCGAAAGAACACTTCAACGTGGTACTTGAGACAGCTGAAAGTGAGATGTTTAAAACACAAAGTAACTCATTCTTTTTTTTATTCATTTTTTGGTGCTTGGTGCTCCTTTTTATTATAGAATGCAGCAGTCCCAGAAGGAGTATACGCATCGGTACAAAAAATTTCACTGAATCGCTGATTCTGGGTGAGCTTATGGCTCTTGTAATTGAAGACCAAACCGACTTATCAGTCGAGCGTCAATTCAATCTTGGCGGTACCATGATCTGTCATAACGCCCTCGTACGAGGCGAAATTGATATATATGCAGAGTATACAGGTACAGCTCTCACGGCAGTTCTCCATCAGAATGTGGTACCTTCATCCGACGAAGCTTATAAAACCGTAAAAGCTGAATATCGCGAAAAGTATGCATGTGAATGGCTAGAACCATTCGGATTCAGCAATACATACACTATCACGGTGCGTAGATCTGATGCAGAATCCTATGACTGGCACACCATTAGTGATCTCATACCGATTGCCAATCAGCTCAAAGCTGGGTTCACCGCAGAGTTCGCTGAACGACCGGATGGCTATCCCGGTTTAAGCACAACCTATGGAATCATTTTTAAGGAATCACTTGATCTCGATCCGGGTCTCATGTATAAAGCGATTGCACAGAGGGAAGTTGACGTTATATGTGCTTTTTCTACTGATGGACGTATTATCACCTATGACCTTTTCCCTCTTGAAGACGACAGACATTTTTTTCCTCCTTACCAGGCGGCACCGGTCGTTAGGACAAATCTGCTCGAAACTTATCCGGATGTTCGAAAAGCCCTGAGATCACTTGGAGGAATACTCGATAATATGACAATGCAACGCCTTAACTATGAAGTCGATGAGAAGAAACGCTCAGTTGCAGAAATAGCCTTTGAATTCCTGAAAGATCGGGAACCATACATCAGGTAGGTATCAACAGTTTCATAATTAAGACGAATGGAGTAATGACCATGTGTGGAATTGCAGGTATTTGGGGCGAATGCAACGAATCTCTGGTTCGCGAGATGATGAGCAAACTCAGCCATCGTGGCCCTGATTCAGAAGGGATATATGTAACAAGCGGAGGAACCATGGGGCACCGCCGCTTATCCATTATGGATCCTGAAGGTGGTGATCAGCCAATCTATAACGAAGATGGTTCTACTGCAATCGTTATCAACGGTGAGATTTATAATTTTCCCACTCTCCGTACAATCCGGTTAAAGCACCATCAGCACAGGACTATGAGTGACAGTGAAGCTGCCCTGCATGCCTTTGAAGAGTTGGGTCCTGCGGTAGTCCGTCAGCTTGATGGAATGTATGCTCTGGCAATTGCCGACCATAAAGACCTCTTTCTTGCACGCGATCCGATTGGGATAAAGCCTTTATACTATGGAATCAAGAAAGTGGATGGCAATTCAGAAATCCTCTACTTTGCCTCTGAACAGAAAGCGCTTCTTAATCTGGAAGTGGACCTCCATGAGTTTCCGCCGGGAACCTGTTATCAATCTGGGAAGGGATTCATTCCCTTTTATATGGTTCCGTATCTTGAAGAACGCAAGATCTCACGCGATATACAGTTTAAGACAATCCACCAGACAATGGAGAAATCTGTCCACAAGCGCCTTATGAGTGACGTTCCCCTTGGGGTATTCCTATCAGGAGGCTTCGACAGCAGCCTGATCGCAGCGATTGCTCGACAGTACATGGATGAATTACACACTTTTTCTGTGGGTATAGAGGGTTCGAACGACATTGAAGCAGCGCGTCTAGTAGCCCGCAAAATTGGCACTATACATCATGAATATGTATTTAATAGTATCGAGGTACTGGAAGAACTTCCAACCATCATCTATCACTTAGAATCGTTCGATCAGGATCTTGTACGCAATGCGATCCCGTCCTATTTCTGCTCGAAACTGGCTGCTGATTACGTCAAAGTAGTTCTCACAGGTGAAGGGGCCGATGAACTATTTGCCGGTTATTCGTACTATAAGGAAATTCAGGGAAGCGACAATCTCCGAAAGGAGTTGCACCAATCCGTCACAAAACTCCACAATATCAACCTACAACGTCTCGATCGAATGACGATGGCCCACGGTCTTGAAGGACGTGTTCCATTTCTTGATCTTGCCATGATTGAACTGGCCGGGATCATACCACTCGAGATGAAACTTTATGATAACGGATCTAATCATGGAATAGGGAAATGGGTGCTTCGTAAGGCTTATGAAGACTTCCTGCCATCCGAAACGGTTTGGCGCCGCAAAGAGCAGTTCGATGAAGGCAGCGGCACGGTGGATTTGTTGGACGAGCTATTTAGAGAAACGTTGCTTGATTTTGATGCCCAAGCTCACATCTTAAAATATCCTGATGACCGCCTTCGTTCACCAGAGGAAGCTTACTATCATAAGCTCCTGGTTGATATATTTGGTCATCAGCGCGGGCTAATGGGCAATGTCGGTCGTTGGCAAGAAAGAAAGCGCGCCAATTCCTGAATTTCATATCATACTTTACTGGTTGGTGTATTGAGTAGAACGTAATTAGAAAGAGTAGTAATTCATGATCGAATTGGAGCGGACCTTGGGTGCAATAATAGATCATCACAAAGGAGGAGATCATGTCCAAGGCGAACTATGGCGATACTGTGTTAGTCCATTACGAGGGTAAGCTTGAGGATGGAACGGTTTTCGATTCATCTATTCCCGATCAACCATTGGAGATCACTCTGGGAGAAAGTAAGATTATCCCGGGTTTTGAGAATGCCGTGGTTGGTATGGTTCCCGGTGAGTCGATAACAGTGATTATATCATCCGATGAAGCCTACGGAAGGTATAAAGATGAGCTCGTTATGAAAGTCGATCGTAGCGTTATCCCCTCCAACCTCAACATAGAATCTGGTCAGAGACTTCAGATGAAACGTCTAGACGGAGAGACTGTCCCTGTGACCGTTATAGAAATTTCAGATAAAACCGTGACACTGGATGCAAACCATCCCCTGGCTGGCAAGAATCTCATCTTCGACATTAAACTTGTCAAAGTCTGCTTATAGAGAAGGCAAATGATTATGTGTATCAATATAAGGGGAACCCTTTGTGAGAAATGAATACACGTATAGAATGAATTACCTTCGGGAAAACCCCCTATTGGTTAAACAAAGTGGATCCTTTAACGTATTACACAGGTCCTTTCGGTACAAAAGCAAGTTGTGGCCCTTGTGATGAATGTGGATAGTACTCCATTCGTCCTCGTTTCTTTCGATTTGTCCACTATGACGATAGGCACTCCTGCATCAAGGTCACGCACATTCAGCACAAACTCGAGAGCATCGACATCCATCTCCTGGGGAATAAAGACGATGGCGGTGTATTTGTCATGACGCATGGTTGCCATTGCCTGTTGAAGGGATCCACAATCGCTTGTCGTGAAATGGAAATCCTTGAGTTGAGACATAATGTTTTTCCCATTTTCACAAGCAGATACAACGAGTACTTTTTTTGTTCTTGCATATTTTATACTCTGAGTTTCTAAAAACTTCTTTAATACAGTTTGTTGCAGCAAATAGAATAATTAACAATGTTCGTGCCAGACACCATGGGAATAGCTGTATGCGACTGGTAGATATTTGATTAGAAATACGGATTCCTTTAGACAGATCTGAAGGTGCGGTAGAAAAGGGATAAAAGCAGGCTTCAATGTAAACACTGGGTACAAAAAAGCGGCGAGACATGATTCTTTCCGTGTAAAAAAGGTACACTTTCAGATGTGATTATCGATATGATCTACTCCAACAGGCGACAGATTGCTATATTTCTGAATATGAATAGAATGAGTGGACAGCTGGAAAAAATAGTAACGAAAGGATTGCGTGAATCATTTTCCCTCAACTGATCTGATGCTTCTTGAGTTTGTTATAGATCGCTCGGCGGCTTATGCCAAGCAGCTCAGCAGCCTTTTTGCGATTGCCTTTGGCGACCTCTAAGGCATGGAGTACCATCTCCCGCTCTATAATACGCAGTGGGGTGCCGACTTCAAATGTGATTGTATGTGCATGCTTTTTACTTTGCACCAGCCTCTGCGGGAGGTGTTTAGGCAGTATTTCTTTAGTGTCACAAACAAGGGCAGCTCTCTGAATTACATTCTTCAGCTCACGAATGTTTCCGGGCCAGTCAAAATTTTCGAGACATTCGATACTTTCTTGTGAAATTCTCATGATCTTCTTTTTAAGAGTACGATTGTAATTCGAGAGGAATTCTTCCGCCAGAGATTGAATGTCACTCCTTCGCTCCCGCAAAGGTGGTAGCTCTATCCTGAAGACGTCGAGCCGGTAGAACAGGTCCTTGCGGAACTTTCCACTTTCGACTAGTTTTTCAATGTCTGCATTCGATGCGGCAATCAGTCGTGCATCACTGTTTATAGATTATCGCCCGCCAAGACGGCTAAAATTTTTCTGTTCGAGCAGCCTCAGCAGCGAAACCTTGACTTTCTCGTTCACGCAGTCGATCTCATCGAGATAGACGGTTCCCCGTCCTCCCTGTTCGAAAACACCTCTGTGTTGTTCAGTAGCACCAGTGAAAGCACCCTTCTCGTGGCCGAAGAGTTCACTTGCAACCAGCTCAGAGGGAAGAGCTCCCAGGTTGACGGCAACAAATGGCTGTTTGCGACGTCTGCTGAGACGATGGATTGTATGAGCGACGAGATCTTTCCCGGTTCCGGTCTCGCCGAGGAGGAGAAGGGGAATGTCTGTCGAAGCAGCGCGCCTGATCTGTCTGTACACTTTCTGCATGGCAGATGATGTGCCTGCGAGCTTTCCGATCCTCTCCTCCCGTTCAAAATTGTCCAACAGAAGACTCACGCCATATTCAGGTCTGTCTTCCATCGCTGTTCTTATGAGGAGCTCGAGTTCCTCATCGCTGACCGGTTTTTTCGCATAATGATAGAGACCTGCTTTTAGGGCGGGCATTGCCAGTTCTATGTTTTCAGGTTCGATGAGCAAGAGGATACGGGTTGTGGGGCTCTTTTTCGAAATTTCATTAAGGTTTGAGAATAGTGCTTGTTCATCGAGTTTGTAAAGAGAATCAATTAGGAAGATGTCGATGTCTCTCGAAGAAAACTGCTCGAGAACTTGACTGGTATCCGCTATCCAATCCAAATGGGGATTTTCATCCGAGAAGATGTTTTTAATCCGGTACAAGATCCTGGTTTCGGGAGAAAGTAAAGGAGCGCAAGCATGATACCTGCGAGAAGAAAGGGCATCAAGTAAACACCCCAAATAACAGGGCCGAAAGGGATCATCCAGATGGCACCTGCCCAGGTTGCAACAAACAAGATGATAAAGATAAATATGATGGAGTTCCAGCGACTTACCTGGCCGGGACGTTGCCAGCCGAATACCGCAACAAGGATGACGCTGAATATGAGTGCTATGAAAAACGAAATCAGCAATTCAGGTAAAAACACATACGTTTCCTTTCAATGTCACTATTTCCTCCTTAACATCGATTGCGATACCTGAACCATCAACACGGCTATCCCAAGAGAGCAATTCAACCAGGGCTATTGTTATCTGTTCATCGGCGCGCAATACGGCTGCCTCCCTGCGAATCAATAATGTGTAGTAAATTCCAAATTTTCACTGCTTCCTTTATTTCGATTCTACCCTATCCAGCAAGAGAAGTCAATCCGAATATCTCATTTTTTCAATTTCCCCAGCTGGATTTCTCCTTCATCACGTCATTGACAATCCTCAAAGGTAGATCACATTCATCGAATTACTCTAACTGGACATACTGATCCCTCCGGGGGTGGAATAGATCATCGGGAAGGAGAGAGTGGAGAGAACCTCATGCGGCACTGTCAGCAAAAGGTCCCGCCCGGGCATCGATGCCTTTCGCCTTCAGGTGGGCGAGGATCTTCTGTT
>JBHIFB010000125.1:0-9408 GCA_046760905.1 Candidatus Glassiibacteriota bacterium
CTCTAAGTTCCAGAAACATTGAACCTAAAGCTTTTTGTATTTAAACAGTTACAGAAAGTAAGTTTAAATTTCTGGGGAAAGTCCTCGATTTCATGAATAGGATTCAAGGAGGAGAATGGGGAAACTCCAGAGAAGTTTCCAATTGAAAAATAGTTCTCAATAATTAGTTTTTAAGATTGACCCGTTTCTATCTGGATTTGCCTCCCGGACAAGGGGCTTTCCGGCGGATGTTCCATTATATAATACTCCCTGGAGGATTGTCAAATGAACGTATTCGCGAGACTCCTATTGCTTTCCGGAATCTTCGTGATCTCATGCGGTGGCTCCAACGAACCGGAGGCGAAATTACAATTTTCCAGGATGGAGATCCACTACACGAAATCCGGCGGTTGGATAAACACATCGAGGCTTTTCATCTACAGTGACGGTTCGGTGACTGCATTCACCCTTTCTCAGACCAAAGGAGACACGCTGAAGAGCGGTACCCTGGTATTGAGCGAAGAGGACAGGGTGAACCTGGCATATCTCTTCGAGCCGTTTTCGACCTTCGAGCCATATTATGAACCTGAGAATCCGTCCTCAGACCAAGATCTACACACCACGATCTTCATCTACGAAGATGTCCCCGATACCGTCATGGTCTACATGCCTGAGGAGGCAGATATTCCGGAGGGTCTCTGGCGGATCATAGAAGAAATGGAATCATTGCTGGATTACATCCTAGGATGAGCATACCGGTTACCTGCAAAGCTACTGGGTGACCTCCATGAACACGCGCATGAAGTTCCCTCCAAGGATCTTTCGCACGTCCTCTTCCGTGTATCCCCTCTCGAGCAGGCGCCTGGTAAGGGCTGGTAGTTTCGAGGCATCCTCCAGCCCGACCGGTGTGACGTCTATACCATCGAAGTCCGAGCCTATCCCGACATGGTCTATCCCGGCAATGGCAACTACGTGATCGATGTGATCTATCAGCCTGTCCAGGGTCACCCGGTGCCGGGAGGTTTTTCTTGAAATGATTTCTCTCCTCAACTTCAAGTAAAGACCCCAGTCCTTCTCCCTGTAAAGTGAGCGTATGGAGTCGATCTCTGTCTTGAACTCCTCCGTGGCAGCGTTGTATGCGCTCCTGTATGCGCTATCAAGAAAGAGGGGATAGAAGTTGAGGCAGAGAACCCCACCGTTTGCCGCTAGACGTGTGATCTGCTCGTCACTCAGGTTCCTGAAATGGGGGTTGAGCGCAGCGGTACAGGAATGGGAGGCGATCACCGGGTCCTTGCTCACCTCGAGGGCATCCCAGAACGTACTCTCATGGACGTGAGATATGTCGACTATCATTCCAAGTTCATTCATCTTCGAGACAACCTGCCGCCCGAAATCTGTAAGACCCCGGCGCTCGGGACCGACATCGAGCGATTCTCGTGCCGCCACCGCCCAATCAGTGGAGTTCATCCAGGTGAGCGTCACATATCTCGCCCCTCTTTCGTAGAAGTGCTCTAATAAATCAAGGCTGTTCTCGATGGCGTGACCGCCCTCGATTCCCAGGGACAGGCCGATCTTCCCTTGCTTATTCAGAGCATAGGCCTCCTTTGCGGAGCGTGCCAGCCCGATTTGATCGCCGTATTTATCGAGCTGCTCATAGAAAATATCGATAAGTTTGTCTGCGATGTAAGCCGAGCTGTCTGGATCACCCTCCCCTTCTGAAACATACTTTTCCGGTACCCACACGGCCAGAAACTGAAGGTCGACTCCGCCTTTTTTCATCTTCTCGATATCTACCTGGGCATTACGGGAATTGTTTCCAAGGTCTCCACCCCTCTTCCAGAGCCTGTATAGGGCATCCGAATGCAGATCGGCGACGAAAGCCTCGTCATGAATCCGAGCCGGATCGTGAGAACAGGCAAAAACTATTGAAAGGCAAAGAAAAGGGAGTTTTTTCATCGTGTTCCTCCGCATAGACCGTGCTCGAGAGCTTTGCGTATGATAGTCCTGTGATCGAAAGCGATTGCTACACGATCAAGATTTTCTGACGTGGGCTTCAACCATATGAGCTCGCTTGCATCATCGGCCGGCCTGGCAGCCAGCATCTCATCATCAGTCACAGGCTCTGTAATGTAAACGGCGGTGACGGTGTGTCCCCTGGGATCCCTGTCAGGATGTGACCACACACCGAGAAGCCTTGCGAGTTTCACAGAGAGGCTCGTCTCTTCCCAGGCCTCTCTGACAGCGCAATCCTCAATGGTTTCTTTTCCATAATCGATGAAGCCGCCCGGCAGGGCCCAGTCTCCTTGAAACGGTGGGTTTTTCCTTTTTATTAGGGCTATCTCTCCCCTTCCGTTCACGATGATGACATCGGCCGTCACCGCGGGGCTTCTGGGAGGTGGCACGTGTTCACTTCCTTCCCGCTTCATTCAGCATCCGGTTAAGGTTGTAAGCTGCACTGATCAGTCCCAGGTGGGTGAATGCCTGGGGGAAGTTGCCCAGATGTTCACCGTAAGGGCTCAATTCTTCTGAATAGAGGCCAAGATGATTTGCATATCCCAGCATTTTCTCGAATATGAAACGAGCTTTGTCCAGGTCGCCGGCACGTGATAGGCACTCCACATACCAGAATGAACACATGCAGAATGTTCCCTCTTCTTCGGTAAGTCCGTTAGAGGCTGCTTCCCCTACCCTGTAACGAAAGACCAGTGAGTCTTCAACCAGATCTTCCTCTATCGCTTTCAACGTCGACAGCCATCGCGGATCGGTGGGACTCACGAACTTTACAAGCGGCATGAGAAGGTTCGCCGCGTCCATGGACCTCGATCCACTGTGCTGTATGAAGGCCTTCCTCTCAGGATCCCAGAACCGGTTCATGATTTCGAAATAGATGTCATCACGTACCTTATGCCATTTGTCCAGCGGTGCCGGGAAGGACCGTTTTTGCGCAAGCCTTATCCCCCGATCTACTGCCACCCAGCACATGAGCCTTGAATAGAGGAATTCCTGCCTGGGGCCCCTCACTTCCCATATTCCTTCGTCCTTCCTGCGCCAGTTCTTACAGACCCAGTCGATGAGGCGTGTGAGATTCTTCCAGAGATCGAACGAAATCGGTTCCCCGTATTTGTTATACAGGTATACTGAATCCATCAGCTCACCGTAAATGTCCAGCTGCAGTTGCTCGTAGGCGCCGTTGCCAACGCGGACCGGAGAGGATCCCTTGTAGCCCTCGAAATGGTCCAGGATCTGTTCGGTAAGATCGTGTCTTCCATCGATACCATATACGATCTGAAGTGATCCGTCAGGATCCTGCTCGCCGCAGCGGGCTTCGATCCAGCGCATGAAAGCAGCAGCCTCATCCGTGAAGCCAAGCCTGATAAGGGCGTATAGTGTAAAGGAGGCATCTCTGATCCATGTATAGCGGTAGTCCCAGTTCCGTTCGCCGCCCAATTTCTCGGGAAGGCCAAAGGTTGGAGCGGCCACAATGGCACCATGGGTCTGTGAGGTCAACAGCTTCAGGAGAAGAGCCGAACGATCGACCGTCTCTCTCCATCGCCCCTCATACAAGGACCGGCTCAGCCAATTCCGCCAGTAATTGACCGTGTCTTTGAAAGAGCAGGAAATGTAGTCCGGATTCGAAACCGTAGACTCTACCCCAGCCAGGACTTCCTCAAGTACGAAGGAGGCGGTCTCCCCTTTCACGAGCGTGAAGCTGGCTACGGCCGCCCCCTCGTGGATTTCAAGAGGTACGGAAGAATGTAGCCTAAGCGTTAGCTTTTGCTCTCCCTCGGAAACGAATAGGGCACCGTCCTCTGTCCGCTCTATCCTGTGAGTCGCACGTCCATAGTCGAATCGTGGATCACAAACCATCCGGTAGTTTACCACACCTCGAACGGTCTTTACTCTTCGAATGAGCCTGTGGGCATGGCCGGCCTCTGCGACTGGCATATAGTTAGATATCTCGGCAACACCCTGTTTTGAAAGGAAGCGGTTCAGCAGCACATTAGTATCCGGAAGATAAAGCTGCTTGAGATTAACTTTTTCGATGGTCGGTGCAATTTTGAAAAGGCCCCCTTTACGCTCATCCAGCAGTGCTGCGAAAATAGTAGGCGAGTCGAAATGCGGGAAAGCCATGAAATCTATCGAGCCATCCGTCCCAACGAGAGCCGCGGTGTGAAGGTCCCCAATGATGCCGTATTCCTCTATTTTTCTATACATGGTGCCAAGCCGATATATTCTGCGTGCTACCGGAGCGATGGTGGCTGTAACCGGATTACCAATATATAAATAGACACTGCTTTCTCATTGTTCAATATATCCCAGTGACTTGAGCATCTCATACTCGTTGGCATCCATCTCCTCATCCTCCGCTACAGCAGCCATATCATTTTTGTAATTTTTCATGACTTTACCGTAAAAAACTGCCAGCTCCTCTTGAGGAATGCTAGCCTGTTCTTTCTCGCCTTCCCTGAGATCATATACTTCGAAATCGCTCTTTTCGAAATCATAAATGTATTTTATATCATCAATGATAATTGCCCGCTTATGCCTCCACCCGAAACATTCACTCACGATCTCCCTGCTGGAACTTAGATTTTCCGTAGCGCCAGATAGATCTAGGGACATCCCATCGCTCTCGATGTGATACTTGTTGGAGATACCGAACAATCTGAGCAAGGTAGGCATCAGATCGACAAGCATGACCGGTTCATTTATTTCCAGCGTCTTTTGATCATCTGGCAATTTAATTATCAAGGGTACATTAATGACTTCGTTGTATAAATACGGATCATGGGTGAAGTACATCTCATCTCTCTCGAGGAGACTTTCGCCATGATCAGAAGTCATGACGATTACCGTCCTGTCAAAGAGGCCCAGGTTTTTCAATCCTTCTATCAGGTCCTTGAATACTAGATCGAATGTATAGATACCGGCATCGTAACGATCGCAGATGTAATTCAGGTCATTCTCGGTAAGACCCAGTTCTTCGATATTCTTTCTCCTCAGGTTGTAATGCTTCATGTTCCTTCCTATTCTCCTGTTAACGATCCTGCTGTCAGAGAAGACTGATTCGTATCGCTGGTCACGCGCATAGGGCCTGTGTACATCCCAGTAATGCAACCAGACAAAGAAGGGAGAATCGCCCTTGTCCCTTAACCATTCAAGGAACATCTCGTTTATCTCCCATCCAGAAAAGAAAGAACTCTTCTCCTCCTCGGAGAAAGAAAATTGTTTCTTCTTGTAGAGAGCTCTCTCAGTGAGACAATTTCGCAGGGTGAGGAAGCTTTCGACCTTGGTCTGGAACCCCTGCCCAAGATTCTGTCTCGAGAGCAGGGCCAGATTGACGAAAGCTGCTGTGCTAAGACCTTCGTTTGCGAAGATCTCCGCCATCGTTATTGCGGAATCGTCCAATTCGTTTCTCCCATAGAGCTTGAGATTGGACACTATTCTGGAGGTGAACATTGAAGCGTGGGAAGGAGGCGTGAAACTGGATTGAGAATAAGCGCTTTTGAAGTTAATGCACCGCCTGGCGAAAGCGTCCATGTTTTCGCTTGTCTTTCTGTGATAGCCGCTCATACTCAGATTCCTGTATCGAAGAGTATCGACGGTGATGAAGAGGACGTTGTAGCCTGCAGCCTTTTCTTTTCGGACCTGCGCCCAGTACGAAAGTGGAAGTATATAGAGCATCAGAGCTATCCCGATCGGAACCCTCGATTTTACTCTATTGAGCATGGAGTACAGCGATCTCACGGGCAGAGGCACAAAATAGATGATTCCGGATATAGCCAGTAAAATGACGGCATTGTATATCAATCCCCTGGTTGTGTGTAGCTCGGGCAACCATGCCCTTGTGTCATAAAACACGACGAAAATGTAAGCGATAATTAAAAAGAGGCAGATCTTAATTGATGCCGTCAATGATCTGTATCCGTCACCGGTTATGACGAGAAAAAGGATGGATAGCAGGGTCACGGCAAGCGTGATTGAGACGAACACAAACGAAATCCAGTGCACATCAGCTATGTAATTCGAAACGGCACAAAAAATCAAACCATGCTCAACATATTCGTTGATTATCACACACCTTACACCAGCTATCGCAGCGAGAACCAACAACAGCGTCCAGACAAGAAACACAATTTTTATCTTTTCAATGATTCGCATCAGCCTTGACCACTTCTTGTGCGACCAATCACTTCCAGTGCCAGACAATCTATTTTGCAATTCTCAAGCCAATAATCACCAATGGACACAAAAGTACTAAAAGTCCAGGTGTCTAACGTTAACAATACAATCCTCAATCTCAATTAAAAAGATGGCAGATACGCTTCTAACGAGAAAAGATACGACCCGCATAATGGAGATGCAAGCAGAAGACATGGTGAGATCTGTTATGATAAACGCCGATATCGGGTGTAAGGTGAAGGAAGGTTAGATCCGGGCTACTGGGTGCAGGGCTATTGCAATCAGACTCAAGATTGTCCTTGACTCGTAATATGACGAAATCTAAATTCAGGGTGGACCAGATATGGAGAAAGTGTGTCGAGCTCTCCGGCGTAATTGATTTCCAGGGAAAACCGGTAACCAGCCAGGATAACTGTAATGTCATCAGTTCTCGGTAATCTATTCTATAAAGGCCCTGATGTCGAGATTCTCAAAGCACCGGCAATAGATGAGAACTTCGAATCGAACGTGAAGGGTGTTCACATCATAGGTGATCTCTCTGGTGTGCCTCTTTTGAAAAATGCAGTCAATATGGGTCACGATCTCATAACAAAGATCGGCCCCCAGCTCAAATCGGAAGACATTGGTGACGGTGAGTACCATCTCGTTATCGTTGGAGCCGGTGGCGCAGGGCTGGCAGCCGCTCTCGCCGCAAAGGAAATGGGCCTGAGATACTTCGTCATCGAACAGAAAGTGCCGGGCAACACAATACATAGCTTCTTCAAAGGGAAGGAGATCTTCGCCGAGCCCGAGGCTCTGCCCAACCGGTCCCGGCTCTGGGTGGAGCAATCCGTTAAGGAGGAACTGCTCGAACACTGGGAAGAGACGATTCGGGAAGAGAACCTGGATCTCGCAAGATGTGAACAGGTGACCGGCATCATGCGTGAAGGATCGTCTTTCAATATAACAACGACGAAGGAGACCTACCGAGCGCACCGGGTGATACTGGCGATGGGCCGCTCGGGAACACCTCGAATGCTCCGAATCCCGGGCGAAGAACTCTCCAATGTTCACTACGTGCTTACCGATCCGGACGAGTATACGATGAAGAAGATCGTCATCGTCGGGGGCGGCGATACGTCTCTGGAAGCGGCGCTGGCTCTTGCCCCTCACAACGATGTCACACTCATCATCCGTGCAGCCCGGATCAGCCGAGCACAGAAGAAGAACATCGACCGACTCAATTCGATGATCGAAACCGGGAGGGTGGAACTTCTAACCGAGACCAAACCCGTTGAGATCAGGGAGGGGGAACTGGATGTCGATCTGAAGGGCAGCAAGAAGACACTCCCCATGGACCATTTATTCGTAATGATTGGATCCGTTCCACCTTACAGCTTCCTGAAAAAGCTCGGGGTACGGATGGTGGGAGACTGGAGCTTGAGCCGGTTTCTATATCTGCTCGGCTTCTCGGCACTCGTCTTCTTTCTCTATGGCTGGAAAAAGCCGCTGTTCTGGCCCTTCACGGATGTCGGCTGGCTCTACTCATGGACATCGTGGCAACCTTCCATGTGGTTCGGACTTCTTTACTCTGTCGTCATAACCGGCTTCGGAACCAAAGCGATTATTAAATACAGGAAAGATCCTTACCAGGTGAAGCGTTATACCTTTTTGATCCTTTCCCAGGTCCTGCTATTCTGGATCATTCCTGAGATCATCTTCCAGATGATTCTGAAATTGCCCGATGGCTGGCGCTCCTATGGTCTCTTCTATCCTGCTCCGCTTTATGTATGGAACTTCTGGGACCCCAAAAGTGCCCACGTCTTCTGGTTCGCCTGGTCGGTTCTGATCACGCTTGCCGGGATTCCGATAATGGCAAAATACACTGCAAAAAAATACTGCGCCTATGTCTGCTCCTGCGGGGGGCTTGCAGAAACGCTCGGTGACAGTTTCCGCACCCTGTCGCCGAGAGGACTAAGAGCCCGGGCCTGGGAGAGTCTGTTGACGTATACGGTTACCGTAACAGTGGCCCTGGTCATCATCTTCGGCCTCATGGATAGGGACTCGAACTGGTGGAACCTGCAGAGGATCCTCATCGACTTCGTTCTCGCCGGGTTCGTCGGAATCGCATCATACCCGTTCTGGGGGAACAGAATCTGGTGCAGGTTCTTCTGCCCGCTCGCAAAGCTCCTGTACATCTTCGCAAAAGATAACTCTGATATAAAAATTTCTTCCGGCCAGCACTGCATCCGATGTACCCTGTGTTCAAAATACTGTCAGATGGGGATCCAGGTCATGGAATTTGCAAAACAGGGAGAGGAGTTCTCTAACAAAAACAGCTGCTGTATCCAATGTGGAATCTGTGTGACCGTCTGTCCGACACGCAATCTTCAGCACGGGGACTGGTCGGAGAAACGCTGGGAGAAGGAAATCAAAGAGGGACCTCCCATTCACGTAATCTGACAATCGTGACGGGGTCAGTTTATTGGCAGACTCATCTGGCAGGTCCTGCAGGTTTTCGAACATAGCCTCGACCGTTCTTTGAGATTCTTTGTCAAACGCCGAGTTAGGTGGCCAGCAACAATCATTCAATCAGTACCATTTTCTTGGTCGTAGTTACATCTCTACTTTTCAGAGTGCAGAAGTATATTCCTGATGAAACCTTTTGCCCGTCCTCGTTCTTTCCGTCCCATATGAATTTGTGGCTTCCTGCATGAAGCTGATTGTCTATTAGGATCTTCACTACCCTTCCTCTAAGGTCGTAAATGATGAGGTTCACCTTCTGCTTCTCTTCTGATCCTCCAGGGATATTCAACAAAATAGCGGTTGACGGATTGAAGGGATTAGGGAAGTTCTGTGATATAAATATACCTTTGGGTGGATCGGGGGTTTCTACAGTAGTATTTATACCGACCTTTTCGTTGTAGCCTCCATAAGCACCCATGTCGCTCCTCTCTGTTCCAAGCCCCCAATCACAATCTAATATCAAATCAAAAGATGCAGTATCACCGGCATCAATACAGGGTGAATCAAGAGAATCTCCACACTCAACAGACATCAAATGAAAATTTAAATTTTCAATATTCCGAAACAGAGGATCAGCATCAATGCTTCCCTCCCCTGGCCATCCGTTTTTCACATCAGAGTATCTGATGGACACACTGTCACTATGAATGAATATCTCACTTCCTTCGGGAGCGATGTTGTCCCAAAGAATAGTATTTTTTACTTTCGTATAGTTTAATGAAATTATTTCTTAAATAACTG